>NZ_CFHRBF010000019.1:0-198648 GCF_984380535.1 Thalassoroseus sp. | reverse complement strand
TCCACACCTGCCCACGCTGAGCGTGGGATTCAACTTGCCGTTAAACGGCGCACTCCGTTTGCCCGACGAGCGAGCCCATGAGCGACCCGACATCCAGCGTCAAAGTGGGGCGGCCAGTCTCGTTGCCGAGTGCCTGGCAAAACGCACTCTTGCCCGTGCCTGGCACACCGAGCAGGAGAACGCCGCGTGGCCGAGTGCGAGATGAGTCTCCCAGTCGCGGCCGCAGTGCGCGCAAGCAAAATGCCTTGAGTGAAGCCAGTCCGCCCAAGTCCGCGAACGATTCACCACCGCGGTGCAGCGACAGCAAACCGCTCTTGGTCAGCGTTTGCGATTTCAGTTCCCAAATGGCCGACGGTTCCACGCAGCCATGCCGGACCAACGAGAGGCTAAATGCCCCTTCGGCTTCGTAGCGGGTTAGTCCGCAAGCCGCATCCAATACCCGTTCGAGTTCTACTCCCTCGGGGAGTTCCCCGTCCTCCGTGGCGATTCCCTGAGCGATTTCGGTGATCTGATCGCGGGTGGGGAGTTCGTGTTCGAGACAGACAAACAATTTCTCCAACTCGGTGGGAATCTGGACCACCGGCGAGAGGATCGCCAGAAATGTCCGCTGGTGTTTGCCTTGTTGGATCTGCCGGGCCACCGCCTGCACAATCTCCGCAGAGTTCAGGAAGCGGTGAAAATTGGATAGCACGAGCAGTGAGACACCGTCCGTGGTTCCCAAGGTGCCCAAAGCTCGGACCGCGGCCAAGGGGTCCGAGCCCGTTGTCTCCGCCAAGGCGGTTTCGGACGATCCAAGGGACCGCAGACCTTGATCGATGTCCCAGCTCATTAGCTCCCACCGCTCATCGCGGCACAATCGGGCGATCTCCAATAAGGCGTCTTCATGTTCGCAACTTTGAATCCAAATGCCGGTGAAGCAAGCGCGGACGGTTTCCGCCAAGCGTTCTGTCAGTGTCATAAGCAGTTCCTTGTAATGGGAGTGCGGAAAGTTTGGTGAATCCATTCGTTAGGGTCGTTTCGCCAGACGGCCAATCGTCTGGAGCCAGGAAGGGATTTCGCCCTGGGAATCCTGCTCGTCGAGTAAAGCAGACGTCATCCGTTCGGCGACACGGGTATTGAGCCAGCGTTTGGCGCGGTTGGCCTGACGTTTGCGGCTCCGCGGAGCCAGTTGCTCCCAGGGCGTGTCGTCCAGGCCCCGCTGATAGATTCGTTTCGCCACGACGTCCGCGACGGAATCGAAGTCATCAAACTCGACTGGAATGTCGCCCGCAGCGTGAATCGCGTGCGGGTGCAGGTAGTTTTCCAGGCTGCGTTTGCGAGTCAGGACAGCATGGCAACCCGGCCGACGATTGACCTGCTCCGCGGCTTGCCGACGGTACTCCGTTTCCGGGGGCAACTCATGATCGTAAAGGTGAAACTCGGGGCGGCCCAGCGGTGCGAGTCGATGCGTGAAGGCCGCCACGCTGCCTCCGCCAAAGGGAAGAAAGATCAACTCGCCTTGCTGTTCCATTTCGGGCAGTGAAGGCAGTGCGGAGTCGGTGGTCCGCAGGATCAGCGAAATCCGGCGGAGAAATTCGATATCATTGGTGCCCTCGACCACAACGATCACCCGCACGGTTCCCACACTTGGTGCTTCGGCGGGGGCCATCGGAGTTTTGGGTAGGTTTCGAGGATTGGAATCGGGAACGATACGTTAGGTCTCCTCATGGAATTGGTTTTGTTGGTGGGAGGTCGTTTCGTGGAATTCCGATGTCAGCGTTTCGGAGGTGGTGCGGCCCAAAGCCGCCTCCAACAAGCGGCTGGCTGCCCGGCACTCCGCACCCGCGAAGCCCTTGGTTTCCAGCCGGGCCTGGCCCTGCGGCGAGATGATGATTTCCACAATTTTCATGAGCCTTCTCCCACATGAATGGTCAGTTTGACGGAGCCGTCGGTCAGCGGTTGTTCGGTGAGCGTATGCCCCTGGCGACGCGCTTCAATTCGCGTTTTCTCAATCGCATACCCTTGCATCAGACGATCCAACTCGCATTGGGCTCCCCAGCGGCCCGAAAAATTGTCGAATTGAATCTGCCCGTTCTCGACATCACAAACCACCGGGTACCGCCACTCGGGCAACCGAATGCAGTAGCCAGTGGCCGTCCCACTAAAGAGCTGAGTCGTTTCGTGGGCAGGGGCGGCCAACCCAAGTCGTCGGCAGGCGGCGTTGAGCGCCGCTAAATCACGAATTTCGGCTTCGATCGTGACAATGTGTGACATGCGGAAATCTCCTTCGTTGAACAGGTAATCGGGCTTAGGTGGTCTCGTCAGGCGTATCTGGCACGTGCGGCAGGTTTCGGTGTGGAGCCGACTCAGAAACGCCGATGGCACGCGAGTGGGGATGGGGAGGAAGCAACGGGGTGTCGCTAAGAAGGTCGTCCAACAGGATTTCGGCGACGACTTGATCGTCGGTCGGCCGCTGGGGCCGTTCCAGCACATACCAGGCAAGGATTAGCGGCAAAATGCAGATCAGCAACAGCCCAATGTGATTGATGGCAGCGGCGATCACGGGAGCCATCCGCCGTTCGGATGCCAACTCACGACGCTCCTCTTCCAGCGTGTCCCGTTGCCGTCCGAGTTCGGTTCGCTCCGATTGGACCTCGCGTTGTAGCGTGACCATCTCGGCTCGGGATTGAGCATCGGCTTCGACCAGCCGACGCGAACCTTCGGCAACCTGCCGTTGCAACTCGGCAACTTGGTGATTTTGTTCGCTCTGACGAACCAGCTGTCGCTCGGCCATTTCGGCCAGGCGTTCGTTTTCGCCGCGTTCACAACCGGTCGCGATCAGGACCAACATCAGTCCAATCGGCAGTCCGTGATTTTTGAGGTGGGGCATCGGATCTCCAGTGATTCAACAGGCGTTTGAGGATGTGTTGCAGGGCTAGCCGCAATCGGCGTTCTCGCAGCAACGCCAGAATGGCCAACAGCAACGTCACGGATATGAATGTCAGCACGACATACGACACGGCACGATCTCCTTTCAGGGACAAACAAAAATGAACGGGGAGCAATGTCACGATTGCGGCGGCCCCTTAGGCGTCGGCCTTCGAGGAACATTTGCTAGACGCATTTGGTCTCGTCGGATCGGTACGGCTTGTCGTCCGTTGCCGACGCCGATGGAATTGGACGACCAGAAAAGCCAGATCGCTAATCAGTCGTACCCGGTCGCTCTCATGGGTTGCCGCAGGTTGCGGACTGGTGGGAATGGCGTGGGATGAGTTGGGTTTCGTCGGCGGATCGTTCATGAATCAGTCTCCAATGCGATGAAAAAGAAACGCTATCGGCTGCCCAGCGCAAGAAAAAGCCCCGTCACTAGGACGAGGCTCGCAAGTCGGTTAAAGGTTCACGATTTATGGGGACTGGGGTTGTCGCGGCTGGCCATTGTTGTATTCCTGGTCTGGCACCGGTTGGCCTTGCATCTCATACCAACGCCGGTAGCTGTACCAGACGTTGCCCGAATTGACATTGTGGCCTTCGGCCCGCAACGTCGCGGCGGCCTCGCGGTAACTTTGGCCGTCGATGTCGATCAGCTGGTGCACGCGTTCGGCAATCGCATCCAAGCGGGGAGGTTGACGCAGCCAGACCGAGACCTCTGATTCGGGAGGAGCGTCGGTCAATGGGGTTTGATGGCCCTGGGTTTGCACGGCGTGGAGTAGTTGCGGGCAGAACACGCCGCGGACATTAGAGTGCTTTCGCCCCGGACGCGGCTCAACATGCACCCAAATCCGACCGCCGGTTAAACTGCGGAAAACAGCCAGAGCCTTATAGATCGCTTCTTCACCCAACTCGCCCGAGGCTCCGTGCTGGAGCAACGTGGCGAAGTCAGCCAGCAGGCTGCGAACATCCTCCGCCGAAAGCGTCGCCGTCGTGCCGTCCAGAATTTTGTTGAAACGCGTCACCTCAATTTGGGCCGCCGTCCGTTCCGACTGCACGGCCCGGATTTTGGCCAGCACCTCTCGGCGATCGACCTCCGAACCTTGGCCCGACAACTCGTACAAATCGTCGATCCGTCGGCTCAGCGTGCGAACTGTATTTTCCGCCGTTACGACTTGACGCCGAAGATCATCATCACCTTGAGCATCCAATTTACGGCTTCGACAAACGACCTCTTCGATCAACTTGTGATCGCGGTTGATCAATTCGGTCAGCTTCTCGCAGATGGCCCGGACGGCGTCCTTCCGTCGGACTGCCGATGTGCACGGACAAAAGTCTCCATTTTTGCACCGCATACTCTGCCCTTTCGCCCCAGCTTGATAGAAACGCACAGACGCTTCGGGTTGGCTGCAGTGAGCACAAAGAAAGAACTCCGTCGTGAGATCCCAGAGCTGGGCCTGTTTCGGTTGGCGAGGTCCCCGGGGGCCGGTTTTCCGCTCCCGCAACAGCTTCTGCAAAGCCAAGAACGTCTCGTCCTCCAGGATTCGCAATTCGTCGCAGAGAAAAGTCGCGACCTCGTCGTCTGGCTGTTCAATCTGCTTGACAGAATCGAGTTTCGTCGAAAACTGGTTCCGTTTGCGACCGAACTCCCAGCGACCGGTCAGCCGAATGTTACCAAACAGTCGGCGGTAAGCTTGGTAGCTCATCTGCCCCGTCGTCGAACGAGGATCACAAGGGCCGCCCGCCTTTCGCCAACGCCGCAAGCCCTCCTTAAACGGCATTTCCTTTAGCAACCAGCGGGCATGTTGCCGAATCAACTTCGCAACTTTGGGGTCAACTTCGGGCATCGTCCGGGGAAGCCCCCGGTTGGTCAGCGGGGCGTGCGGCAATTCTTTGCGACGGTAACCAACACCCAACGGTCCCGTAGTCCAACCTTTCAGAAACAGGCCGGTCAGCCCGGCCCGGACGTGATCGGCAATCGCATCGAGGAGTAGGTCATCCAGCAGCCCGTGAGTCTGCAACTGGATCTTCCAGCTTTTCTTGTCGGCCGTGTCAATGCCTTGGGAGACGCTGACAGCCCGGAGTCCCTCCTCGACAACCTCCTCTTGGATCAGCTGGTAGCCTTTGAACGCTTGGCGAAAGAGCCGACTGGCTTTGAACACCAGCAGCACGCTGGCGTAACGCCCCTGCAGAATCTGTTTCATTCGTTCCAGGCCGTCGCGGCGAAGCTGCCGCCCCGTCACGGCTTCATCGACGGAGATGAATTCCGGCAGAACCAGGATGCCATTCCTGGCAGCCCAGATCACACATTCGCGAATCTGGTCCTCCGTGGAATGCTGCTGTTTGCTACTGAACCGGGCATAGATCGTGCCGATCACCAAGTCCCTTGCGAGAGCCCAAGCCGTTCGCTGATGAAGTAGAGCGTCGGGATCGAAACCCTCCAGATCGACCTGGGCGGTTGTGGCGGCATCCAGCCACCACTGATTCACATTGTGGGCCAGTTCTGGATTCAAACGACCCGCGTCAGATAATGAAAAAGTCATTCTGGACCTTTCATGAGTTGATGCCACGCAGTCATCGACGTCTCACAAAGACACCGATTGCGCCAGCGAGAAACAAAACACGGGTCAAGATAGAAATCGCCGATCACACGGCGATCACACCGTGTGATTTCGGATGTGAATACGTGACAGCGCGGCAAATTAGAGAAACCAGAAGGGATCACGCCCGTATCAGAGCAATTGGTTTCCGTCTGAAAACGCTAAAATAGCTCCGACCTCGAAGGCTTCACGTACTACGGCGAGAAGCCCTGTCGACGGGGCCCCGATTCAGGTCTTGCGGAAGCTGTTGGCGGCTCGAAGGAGCTTGAACTCTGGGAATTGAATCGGTAAGAGCCAACCTGTCATGGCTAAGGTTTACCACCAGGTAACTTGACGCAAAAACGGCTAGAATTTAGCAACCCGTTTTCTAGAAAGGACTTGCAACGCTAGTGATGCCGTTTTTTAGAGAGAATCGCGGGCAGTAGGCGACTTTTAAGCTCAATTGGTGGCGAACTCGGCGGGATCGACAGTCCATTCGTTCGCGCCGAGATTTTCTAAGTCCAAGACCTGGATTTCCGTAGTAGCGAGATCCAGGTGGAACTCCCGCTCTTTCGAGTGCTCGATACGGGCGGCAAGGTTGGCACCAGGTGCCGTGGGCGAGTCATCCAACTCCAGCAGGAGCTTGCTCAAGCGGTACTTGGTTTGGTTCATCGTATGTTGCGATGGCGCGCCATTGAGATGGTAGCGATCCACGCTGGCCAGTTGGGCACCGCGAGCTGCTAGTTGTTGCAGAAATTCCCAGAGTTTGTTTTTTCGGTTCCAATTGATGCGGAGGAGAACGCTGTCAAAAAAGACCATTCGAGGGTTCGTCACCACAAGCAGACGGTACCGATGCCGTGCCTCCTCGATAATGTCTTCAGGGCACAAAGCCTGCCGATACATCGGGGCGATGTCGGCCAAGGCGCCAGCCACCTTTTGGACGGAGTCCACCACGATCAAAGGCGTTTGTCGCCGGCTGGACTCGCGGATGCTGACGCCGTCCGGCTGATCGTATTCGATCAGTTCGAACAACCGCCGGAATTCCAGGCCAACCATTCCAGCCGGAGCTTGGTATCGATCTTCGCTCAAGCCTAACCAAGGCAACACGGGACGAGGATGATAGACGAGATAGACCTGCGTCAGAATGCAGCAGGCGTCCCGCATTCGTGGATCGTCACCCGAGAAGCAGGTCGCCCGGAGTTCGTCCACACGCTTTTCGAGCTCGAACTTGGCCGTAAAGAACTCAGAATAGGCAGCATGTGGATCGTCTCCAGTTTGAAAGATGCGAGCATACAGCCGATTCTCAACGTTCCTCAATTGATGGAGCCAAAACTCAATCCGAGCCCACATCATTCGCGTCACCCCGTCCCCAAGCACCTGGGAATTAGGCGAGAATTTGGCAAATGCCTCGTCCAACGAGGAGTCGTCGACTTGCAGAAACAAATGCTCGTTAATGCAGGGGAAATCGAGATCCATTACGAGATCAAACCATGGGCGATCGGCCATTTTTTCGACGATGTAGCGCCGATCCTGCTGGGAATGGGGTTTCTCGGCTCCGGATTGTGGTGAAGAAGGCCCATATGGACGCTGATTCAATTCGTCCAGAGGCGTTTGGTCCGTCATCAAATCCTGGAAGCCGTGCTGGCGTCCCACGGCCACGATGGCGGCGGCGTAATCGACCAACGCATCCGCCACGGCCACAACTTGCATTCGCTCGGGCGTGTCCGTCTCCGCCGCCAATCGGCCGATCCCAAATTTCACAAACTTTCGAAATTTGGGATTCCGCTGGAGATCGGCGACCACAGGCACCACGTCACCTCGCAGCCAAGCTTCGAGTTCGTCAGACTTCTGTTCGTCGAGCCTCAAAGGGCCGGAAAAGATCCGTCGATACTTCTGTTGAGCAACTTCCAAGCGATCCATGAAATCTCACCGTTGTTTTAGGCGGGCCACATGCTGGTTTGCCGCCGCCTGACAACCGATTGCATGCCCCTCGTCTGCCATCATCAATTCACTGTCCGAACAAGGATCACACGCTGTGATCGGCGTGTGATCGCCAGTTTCTACTTTAGGAGACCATTGACAACGCTCCACCTTGGCCGCCGAACAGAGCGGCAAGCAATGCTGCAAATCGAGTATGGTCACCGAACTTTTGACATCCCGTGAAACCGCACGACGCTTGGGAATTAGCCCGGCGACGCTCTATGACTGGCTGGCTCAGTCGGATGCAGGCACGTTTGTCATCCGCGGGATGCCGACAACGATCCATTATTACCAGGGTGGACGGAAGGGCCAAGGTCGCATCAAGATCGAACCCCAGGAAATCGAGCGATTGCTTGATTTGATGAAGGTCTCGCCCAAAACGAGTTCTCCCCGACAACCGCCTCGACCGATGTCTCCTCTTCAACATATTACAACAAAACTTGGCCGTCCGGATGATTAGGTGGACTTCCAAGAAATCCTCGAACGAAGTTCCGACGGCCCTGGACGGAGGGAGCAATTAGGGCAGAAACCTGTCGTCATAGCTAACGGAGATTCACTACTTCACTTGCCGCAAAATGGGGCTGGATTTAGCCTGGTCTAGTTAACTTCGCGCTCGGGCTTCTTCTTGCCCAGTGCTTCCCACAGTGGGTCGTTGTATTCATCGGCCCATTGGGCATAGTGTCGCCAGGCTACGGCCGGCGTGTTGCCCATCAGGCCAGCCAACACTTCGATCGTGACCGGTTTGCCGGTGTAGTATCCTGAGAGGGTCCGCTTAGCAAATGTATGACGCGCGGTATACAGGCACTTGTCTTTGGGCAGCCCGAGTTTCTTCTTGAGTTCCAGGAATCGTTGCACGCAGTTGCAGCGTTTCCAGGCCCGGCCGCGGGTCGAGCGGAACAAAGTTAGCCCCGATCCCGTTGGAGCCGATTCCAACAGCGTTCGAGTGATCGTTTCCATCTCCTCACACAACATAATGCGGCGGTCCTTACCGGTTTTTTTGCCCGTCTTATGACCAGACTTGCCGTCGGCGCCTCGGGCCTTGAGCAGGTAGTACATCCCCTGCGGCGTTTCCACCACATGATCCGCCGTGACCTTCGCCAACTCCGAATAGGGCCGGGCACCTGTGAGGATACAGGCCTTGATGAACAAGCCGAACTCTTCATCAGCCGCTTCATACAACGCCGTCTCCTCGTCTGGCGTGAAGGACGTGACTCGCGGGGTGGCGGTCGGCTTCTTGTAACTGGCGATTGGGTTGGTTTCCAGGTCGTCGAACTTACAGCAGAAATTGAAGGCCGCTTTGATCGAAGCGATCACATTCCGCTGCGAGTTGTGATTCCAAGTGGTGTGCCGCTGCAACCAAGTTCGCAGGTGTTTCTTCTTGAATTCGTTAACTTGCAAGGCACCGCAATAGCCGCACAGATCGTTGAGCCACCGCTCGACCTGTTTGGCCCACTCAGGGTTGGCCGAGCGATGCAGGTCCGCCAGATAGACATCACAGACTTTGGCGACCGTCCACTTTTCGGTGGGGGCGACCGGTGCTGGGGGATTCAGTTCGTCAGCCACCTGAATCCGCGCCAGCGCGAGTCGGGCCGCATCTTTATTGTCCTGCCCGCGAATCCGCTCGCCTTTTTCATCGAAGAGCGGCACTCGTTTTTTCGTACCTGGTTCCGTGAAATACCAGCAGTCCGTCTGCTTCCAATGCCATGCCGAGCCGTGCTGCTGTCGGCGTTGTTTCCGTTTCCTGGCCATTGGTCCGTTGTCCTATCAAATGGAACTGAGTTGCCGCTCGGAATTGACGGGAGAAATTCAGGGAAGCAGAATACATTGACAATCAAGTCTCAGTTCCCGGTAACCACCCCCCGGCCCACGATTTTTCGGTCTTCCCCTAATGCGACGGTCGTTGGAATCCCGTTGATCCCAGCGATTGTCCGGCCGAATAAGAGGATGCTCCCCATGATTCCTACATACCACTCGTCGTTTGACTGCCGTCGCTTATTCCGGCGTCGTTTGCTACACAGAATAACTACACTGCCGATTCTCCTGTTGGCGGCTTCTGTTTCGCAACTACTTTATACGCAGCAACTTACTGCCGATCAACCCCCTCACCCAAATATCGTAATTATCATGGCCGACGATATGGGTTACGAGTGTGTGGGGGCCAATGGATCGAAGTTCTACAGCACGCCGAATCTCGACCGGTTGGCCGCTGAAGGCATGCGATTCGAGCACGCCTATTCGCAGCCGATTTGCACACCCTCGCGAGTGCAGATCATGACGGGTCGGTATAACTCGCGAAATTATGTGCGGTTTGGATTGTTGCATCCCAATGAAATCACGTTCGCGAATGTCCTCAAGGAAGCGGGCTACAAAACGTGTATCGCGGGCAAGTGGCAACTCGAAGGCGGATTCGACGGCCCGCACAAGTTCGGCTTCGATGAGTACTGTCTTTGGCAACTCACACGCCGACCATGTCGGTATCCGAATCCGGGTGTCGAGGTGAATGGCAAGACCATCGACTACACCGACGGCGAATACGGACCGGATATCGTCAGCGATTATCTGGTCGACTTCATTCACCGCAACAAAGACGAAACTTTCCTGGCCTATTATCCGATGATTCTTCCCCATTGGCCGTTCCAACCTACGCCCGATTCCGACGACTGGAACCCGACCGAAACGAAGGAATGGCCTCGCAAAAAGTGGAGCCGAAAGCACTTCAAGGACATGGTCGCCTACGCGGACAAGATGGTCGGAAAAATCGACAGTGCGTTAAAGTCCGCCGGCGTGCGGGAGAACACGTTGTTGATCTTCACCTGCGACAATGGCACGTATGAAATGATTACGTCGCCGTTCCAAGGTCGCGATTATAAGGGTGGCAAAGGCACCACACCGAACGCGGGAACGCATGTGCCGATGATTGCCAGTTGGCCCAGCACAATCAAACCGGGCAGCGTTTCGCAAGACTTGATCGACTTTAGCGATCTCCTGCCGACCCTCGCCGATGCCGCCGACGCCAGTGCCAAAATCCCGCAGGATCGCACGATCGACGGTCGCAGTTTTCTCCCGCAACTCAAAGGCAACGAGGGCAACCCACGGGACTGGGTCTTCTGCTGGTACGAACGCAACGGCAAACGCGAAGGCAACAACGTCAAACGCTACGCCCGCAATCAAACCTACAAACTCTATCACGACGGCCGCTTCTACAACGTGCCCGCCGACGAACTCGAAAAACGCAATCTCAAGCCCGGCGAAATCGACACCGAAACGAAAGCGGTTCGTCAAGAGCTGCGAGCCGTTCTTGATAAACTCGTCGCCGAGGAAGCGGAGTATCCCTACGGCAAACCGGAAAAGCGGAAGAAGTAAACAGTACGCGAGCTGGGAATCTGGCTAACTCGAGTCTCCTGCTTCATGACGCCTGTGACCACGGGATCCCCAATGTTGCGAGCCCTTCCATGACACTTCACCTCTTCGGAATTCGGCATCACGGTCCTGGTTGTGCGCGGAGTTTGCGGGCAGCTTTGGAGGAGTTGCAGCCGGACGTGGTGGTGATGGAAGGTCCGGCGGATGCGTTGGACGCTTTGGAACTGGCGGCTCACCCGGAGATGAAACCGCCGGTGGCAATGCTCATCTATCCGCCGGATGAACCCGCGCGAGCGGTTTACTTTCCGCTGACGGTATTCTCTCCCGAATGGCAAGCGCTGCAGTGGGCATCCGAGAACAAGGTGCCAGTCCGGTTGATGGACTTGCCGCAATCGCATCACTTTGCCATCGCCAAAACCGCCGAGGAAGAGTTGGCCAAACGCATCGCGGAGGAAACTCCGCAGGAAGAGACTGAAGACGCAGACGACACCCAGGAGACGGAGAGCGAAGAACCCGAACGAACTTGGCGAGCCGATCCGTTGGCGTTGCTCGCGGAAGCGGCGGGGTACCGGGATCATGAAATGTGGTGGGAGGAACAAATTGAACGCCGCACCGATGCGACCGACTTGTTCGCCGCCATCTTGGAAGCCATGCGAACCGTCCGCGAGGAGTTCCCCGAAACACGCGAACGCGACCAGCTCCGCGAAGCGTTCATGCGAAAAACCCTGCGAGACGTGCTGAAAGAGAAACCGGAACGCGTTGCCGTCGTTTGTGGAGCTTGGCATACGCCAGTGCTCGATGAAGATGCCCTCACCGGGAAACGGCCCGGTCTTACGAATGCTGACGACACAAGATTGCTCAAAGGTCTACCCAAGCTGAAGACCGAGGCGACCTGGATTCCCTGGACGCATTCGCGACTCAGCTACCAAAGCGGCTACGGCGCCGGTGTGCGGTCGCCGGGGTGGTACGCTCATCTGTGGACCTCCCAAGAAACCGCCGGCACCCGCTGGATTGCCACCACCGCACGACTTCTCCGTGACCACGACTTAGACGCATCCTCGGCGAGCGTCATCGAAGCGGTGCGACTCGCCGACGCCTTGGCCGCAATGCGGGAATTGCGATCGCCGGGGCTCGCCGAACTCAACGACGCGGTCCAAACGGTGCTCTGTCACGGCGATACGGCACCCATGCAACTCATCCGACGGAAACTCGAAATCGGTGATTGTCTTGGCGAAGTCCCCGCTGACACGCCCGCCGTCCCGTTGGCTCAGGATTTGGCACGATTGCAAAAATCACTCCGCCTGAAACCGACGAGTGAAAACCGCGTGGTGGATCTCGATCTGCGAAAAGAGAACGACCTCGCTCGGAGTCATCTGCTGCACCGACTGCAAAGTCTTGGTATTCCTTGGGGTCGCATCGAACAAACCGGCGGACGGGTCTCGACGTTCCACGAGATTTGGCGAATCGAATGGCAACCGGAATTCGCGGTCGCGATCATTGAAGCCAACGTGTGGGGCAACACCGTCGAAGCCGCCGCAACTGCAAAGATCATTCAAACCAGCACGGATGCGAACAACTTATCCATCGTGACGAATCTGCTCGATCGGGCGATTCTCGCGGGTTTGGATGCCGCCACGGGACCGTTGCTCGATCGCATTCAAACGATGGCAGCGGTCGGTGCCGACGTGCGTCACCTCATGCACGCCATGCCGCCGCTGGCGCGTGTTGCTCGGTACAGTGACGTGCGGGGCACGCGTGCGGAGCAAATCGAGCCGATCCTAGTCGGCATCTTCGAACGCGTCACGGTTGGTCTCGCTTCTGCGTGTGCGGCTCTCGACGATGATGCCGCCGAACGCATGTTGATCGGTATCGGACATGTCAGTGAATCGCTCGACATGCTCGCCGCCGCCGACCTCACCGACGAATGGCAACAGTGTTTGCGCCGACTGATGACACAGTCTATCCATCCGCTGCTGCGAGGTTGGTTTGTGCGGTCGTTGTTGGAGAAGGGAGCCATCACCGACGACGAACTCGACACCCTGGCCCGCCGCGCACTTTCGTCGGCTAATCCGCCCGATGCCTGTGCCCATTGGGTGACCGGCCTCCTGCGTGGCAGCGGTTTGCTGTTGTTGCATCAAGACAGCGTTTGGCAGTTGTTCGATCGTTGGCTTTCCGATTTGGATGCGGAAGTCTTCATCGAAATGCTCCCGATGATTCGCCGAGCATTTGCAGACTTCTCCGGCCCCGAACGTCGTCAGATGGGTGAGAAGGTCAAGAATTTGGCGTCGGAACCGATTTCACGAAAACCAGCCGCAACCCCGACGGAATCGTCTACGATTAACACCGAACGCGCTCAAAAAGTGCTGCCGGTGTTGGCCCACATTTTGGGAGTGAATCTTGATGCCTCCAATCAGTAACGACGAACGTCTGCGTCGCTGGCGAATGGTGCTCGGCAAATCGGCGGAGTGCGGCGGCAAAGGTGGTCGCGGCGGTTCAGCGGCGGATGGCGAAGGCTTGCCGAGGGGTCTCGACGGCGACGATTTGCAGATGGATCACGTCCTCGAAGCCCTCTACGATTCCGATCGTTCCGCTGGGTTGGGGAGTTCGTCACCGAATGTGAATCGATGGCTCGGCGATATCCGTCGCTATTTCTCCAAGTCCGTCGTGCAGGTGATGCAGAAGGACGCGCTCGAACGGTTAAACCTGCACCAAATGTTATTGGAACCGGAGACGCTCGAGACGGTCGAAGCCGACGTGCATCTTGTCGGCACATTACTCACGCTGCAAAACGTGATTCCGAACAAAACGAAGGAAACCGCTCGGCAAGTCGTGCAAAAAGTCGTCGCCGACTTGGAACGTCGATTGCGAAACCCGATGACCGAGGCAGTTCGCGGGGCGATCAGCAAGGCCACACGCACGTCGCGACCAAAAGCCGGCGAAATCGATTGGCATCGCACGATCAAAAAGAATCTCCACAATTACCTGCCCGACCGGGGCACAATTATCGCCGAACGCCTCGTCGGTTATGGACGCAAACAATCCTCACTCCGCGACATTGTGCTGTGCATCGACCAAAGCGGTTCGATGGCAACGTCGATCGTGTATTCCAGCATCTTTGGCGCGGTGTTGGCTTCGTTACGAGCGGTGACCACACGATTGGTCGTGTTCGATACCGAAGTCGTCGACCTGACCGATCAACTACAGGACCCCGTCGACGTTCTCTTCGGCACGCAACTTGGCGGGGGCACGGATATCAACCGTGCGGTGCGGTATTGTCGCGGACACATCACCCGACCGTCGCAGACGATCTTCGTGCTGATTTCCGATCTTTACGAAGGTGGAGTCGCCGCAGATTTGTTGAAACAGACCGCTGAGATGGTCGCCAGCGGCGTGAACATGGTTTGTCTACTTGCTCTCAGCGACGATGGCACGCCGTGTTATGACGAGCAGTTGGCCGCGAAAATGACGGCCCTGGGTGCGCCGAGTTTCGCGTGTACCCCGGACTTGTTTCCCTCGATGATGGCCACCGCTATCCAGAAACAAGACATGCACACCTGGGCTGCCAAGAACGATGTGGTTATCCGCACCGGAGCAACAGTGGAGCTGTGACCGATCTGCACAAGAATTCAGTGCAAATAGAATTTTAGACAAACTCGAAATCGGGTCCGGTCTGTTCCGTAGAGATACTGGTCTATGATTCCTCTTCGCGTTCTGGGAGCACCCATGCGAGTTTGTATCGCAATTGCGACTACCATTTTGTCGACATCAACCATCGGCTGGTCCGCCGACAAGGAAGCCGCCCCTGCACCGAAGATTACCAAGGCCGGCATTCGACTTTCGAAAGAAACCACGTTCTTCACCGAACCGCTCCGCGAGGACGGCACGATCAACTACGTGGCCGCTTTGAACAAGAAGTTCAGCCAAGACGTCACGCCGGAAAACAACGCCGCCGTCCTTCTGTGGCAAGCATATGGTTTGCCCGATGGGCTCGGTGAGCGGTTTCACGAGCGAATCGTCGAACGTCTGGGATTAGAGTCGCTTCCGTTGTCGTCTGATGAAGGGACCTTTGTCGAGCTGAGTAAAATCATCTCTGATCTGAAAGAAAAAGACCCTCAAGGAACGGACTCTCAGAAAATACTCGACCAGCACGACTCTGCCATGAAACGGCCTTGGTCGCCGGAACAATTCCCTGCTATCAATCAATGGATCGAGGCCAACGAGAAACCGCTCAAATTAGTCACAGCTGCCACCAAGAAAAAGCACTATTTCAATCCACTCGCAAGCAACGACGAACGCGAGACTTGCATCAACTGTTTGTTGCCGACGATTCAGTTTAGTCGTGAAGCAGCAAGGCTACTCTGTGCCCGTGCGATGCGATCGCTCGAACAAAACGACGCAGCTTCCGCGATGCAGGACCTACTCACAACCCACCGTCTCGCGCGACTCGTCGGGCAAGGTTCGTCTCTGATTGAAGCGTTAGTTGGCATCGCCATTGATTCCATGGCATGCGAAGCCAGTCACGTGGTGATTGCCACGCCGGGGATTGTGATCGACCAACTCGACTCTTACCAAAAGCAATTGGCATCGTTGCCGTCGCTTCCGAGCATGGCGGAAAAGATCGAATTGGGCGAACGCTGCTTCGGTCTGGATGCCGTTCAACTCATTGCGGTCGATAGATCGCAGGGGCTGGAATTATTTGGCAAAAGTGCTGAAGAAGGAGTCGTGGGAAATATCATCGAGTTCTTGATGGAGAATGGCGTCGATTGGAACCTCGTTCTCACGCGATTCAACAAACTCTACGATCGACTCGGAACAATGATGCGGATCGAAAACCGCGTCACACGCGATGCCGCAATGGAAGCGTTTTACGAGGAGATGAAACAGCAGAAAATCAAACTTCAAAATTTGAGTCCGCTCCAAATGCTCCTCGGTCAGGGAATTCGAGCAAGTGTGACCGAAGGGATGAGTGTCATGCTAGAGGGTTTGCTCGTTCCGGCACTCATGCAAGCCAATCATGCCGAAGAACGACAGACCATGAAAATGGAAATCACTCGTATCGGCGTCGCAATCGCTAGCTATCGCGTGACCAACAACGAATACCCGCAGACTCTTGAAGATCTCCAACCCAAGTTCCTAAAGGAAATCCCGCAAGACACCTTCACCGGCAAGCCACTCGTCTACAAACGCACTGACAAGGGTTTTCAGCTTTACAGCCTCGGTAAGAACCAAACCGACGACAACGGTAAATTCGAGTACGCTTCGAAAGCCGAGGCGGACGACATCGGGATGATTGTTCCCATTCCTGAAGACGATTCTAAGGATTGAACCAAGCCGGTCACTCAAGCACATTGCGATGCTCCACATCAGCCTTCTAACTCGTGGAGCAACTCGGCTTTCTCTTCGGCAGTCACGGTGCGCCAATCACGGTCTTGCAGACCTGCATAGAGTGCCCACAAGAGATTCAAACTGACTGCAGAGTTTCGATTTCGAACTTCAGCGAACGTCGCTACCGCGCCGACTTTGCAGATGGCGTCCACATCAGAAAAACCGGCCTCGAAAAGCATATTCCAACTTTTCGGGCCGATGTTTCTCAGTTTTGTCATGCAGACTGACTCTCTGATCAACGGCTGCGACGGTCGGAACTTGATCGGCGATCGCGATCGCTACTTGTGCGGGATCGGGAAATTGTTCCGGCCGATGTGGAACTCACGGAAATCCGTGGCGACAATTCATCGAGTGCCATTCCCAATTCGGCCGCTCCGATGTTTTCCAGCTCGACGATTCGCATTTGCGGACGCGACTCAAACGCTGCTGCGTCCCGGGCTTCGACCACTTCTTGAATTTGCTCGAACAGTTGTTCGTTGCACGAGACTAGAAGCTCACTAGTGTTAGTATCAACCGCCAACGTCAGACGAATACCGGGTGGTCGCAGACCTTTCTGACTATTTGCGTTGCTCACAAGTACCCGGCGTTCGGCGTCATCGTCGCGACGATCATCTCCCCGTCGCCGAGCTTGCATTTGTGCGGCGGGATCGACCATGAAATCTTTGTAGAGTTCACGAATCATCTCAGCGACGGCAGTTAGGTCCGCATGTTTCACAGGGATTGCACGCGGAACCCGGTCACGCATGGACTCGGGAAGCTCCGTGGTGTCGAGAAATTCCAAGAACCGTTCGGCTTGATCGAGTTCCTGATCCGTACCGCTGATGAACAACGCATTCGTCCGTGAATCGGGCAGAATTCGCATGATCGGCTGCCCGTAATAAGTTGTGTCTGTCAGTCCGTAGGTCGGGCCGACGAGCGGATTGGCTTGCCCCTGGAGAAGTTCCGCGAGTTGGTCGGCCACATCATCGGCGGCGGCGGCTCGCAAGTAGAACACGGTCCACTCGGTTTCGGGCGGCATTTGCTGGAGCATCTCACGGACGGTGTCTTCGACTTCGTCCAGAGCTTTCCCGTCGTTGGAATACATGAGCAATTCCCCATCGCGAACTTCAATCGTCACACGTTGACGCCGCGATTCGGGTTGTTTCTCCGATGAGTCTTCTTTCACCAAATTGACGGATTGCGTTTCGAACTCGGTATGTTTACCGGCACTCTCTGAACGACATCCCTGAGGTTCGCAAGCGGCATCCTCGACGGAAGCGAACCATTGTTTATCCGAGGCAACCGTCGTTGACGACGTGGCAGAATCCTGATCGACTCGAATCCGGGAGTTGTCTTCATTCGTATCTTCGCGACGTGTGCTCCGTCGTGATCGAGATGGCACCACCACACGGATAGGGTTGTCGAATCCACGGTCATCGGTGAGAAGTTCTTCGACTGCTCGGGCGATGCGTTCGCCATGATCACCTGTCACAGACACTTTCCGGAAGCGGCTGCCGGTGTTCACGGGTGTGGTCGCTGTGCCGGTTTCGCCATAGGCGAGCAGCATTTGCTTGATTTCACTCATCTGGCCACCGGTCGCCCGGATGATCAAAGATCGTGATTGTGGCTCGGGCCGAATGACTGGGCGATCGTCGCGGTCTTCGTTTTGGAACAGCGATGTCAGCATGTCACTCATTTGATACGGGTCAGTTTTCGTCAGCCGAATCACTTCCAAGCCGCCGCCGAACCCGTCGCTGTCGATGATGCGAATCAACTTTTCGACTTCCGCGTGTTCGCGAGGCGTGGCGAGTACGTGAATGGAGTCGTGACGACCGTCTTCGTTAATCACCACGCCCGGCATTACGGCATCCACAGTTTCCGCAACATCGTCCTCGTCCGCGTCTTGCACCTTATACACACGGAGAACCGGTGTCGTGTCGTTGAGCGCCAGCGGGTTGCCGTCTGGCGGTGGGACGTCGATCGATTGCAGAATGTTCTCGACCAACTTCACGGCAGCCGGTGTCGCAGTCACTAGCAGTGTATTGGTCTGGCTTAGAGCTGACACTTTCATGTTCATCGCCATCGTTTGCAGCAACGGGGTCGGTTGCGAACGGCGATTGTCATCGTCATCCCGTCCCCGAGACCGGCTGGCGTAGTAGGCATTTCGACGTGCAATCGAAGCTTGGTACGGGTTGCCACCAAGACCAAACAAATTTTGAATTTGTCGCTCGGCGTCTGACGCAGAGATGTTCTTCAGAGGGAACGATTTGAACGTCAATTCGTCATCGGCTGCCGGCACGATGGCGTTGTCGAGCATGTCGACCACTTCCCGCAAACTGCGTCCAAAGCCTTGAATGACCAACGATTCCGAAGCGTCCAACGCCGATGCTTTTCCGTGTGGACCGAGCACCGTTTGTACTTGCTCGACCAGTTCACTTGGCGTCAATCCCTGCAACTTCACGATGATGCGAAGCAATTCGTTGTTGCCGTAGTTCTCTAGTTGGGAGGAAGGCACGGTCGGAATCAAGTTCGGCAAAATCGGGTTGTCGGTCTTAAGCACGACGAGAAACTCATTCCGCCGTAGCGTGACATATCCGCGTGGCAACAGATATCCGTTCAACACATCCAACGCCTCGACGATGGTCTGAGCACGATCGCTCACGTAGTTGAAGGAACCGTCCGGCACGTCAGTCAGATCGAGCGTGAGATCGGCTTTCTCAGCAAACCAACTCAGCACACCTGGCCAAGGTGCTTCCCGAAAGTTGAACGTCACGGTTTCCGCTGCCGACGAGGACTTTGAAATCCCAGCGTCGGTTGCTTCAGGTTGCGCAAGAGCTGTCGACGTGGTGAGGAGAAGGACAGCAACGAGGAAGGTTTGCTTCTGGAAATACGCCATTGATCATCCAAACCGCGAGCACCGACAGAGGATGTCGTCAACTCGCCTGATAAGGAGGGACCGCGACGACAAGATCGAGTGGCGATTACTCGTCCTGTACTCCGTTCGCGGTTTAAAACGGATTGGTCTTGTGGGTTGAAGCGTTCGGCCCGACAGGCGTCGCTGAAACGCATCACAAAGTATTGTTGCAAGATTTTCGCCAAATTTCGATACCATCTGGCGATTTTTGCAGCAGATTGTGCAATGTGTTCAGTCTGTATTGACGATTTCACCGCCATTACGGGTGCAAAGTGCCCGAAACATCGGCAACCCGATTTGGTCGGTGATGACCCGCGTCGAACCGTCCATCAACAGAAAATTGCATCCGGCCGGATGCGGACCATTGAACGTCGCGGGGCTGCTCGTGGGACCGTTCGGCGGACCGGAGCGTGCATGCACGAGAATCGCCGTGATCGGCGGACGCCACTTGTAGCACGGCGGATCGGTCGGCGGATTGAAGTTTGGTTTCGGCGGGTGAGATTGGTTGTAGATCGAATTCTGCGTGGGAACCACTCCCGTCCACGTGCTTTCCACGAAGCGACTCATCCGTTCGCCAATGCCGATCGTATTCGAAGTGCCGTCGGTAATGTCCGCGACTCGAATGCCACTGTTCCGATGAAACACGCCATTGAAAGGCTGATACTCGTAGGCTCCGTAGTTGGGATCGACCGCGTTCCCGCCCCCGAGCGAACCCACATAACTGCAGACGGCGGCATCGGTCAACACGGTGGGCGATCCACTTTCCGAAGGCGGGTTGCCACACGTGGTGACTTGGATCACACGTCCGTCGGTATCGCTGGGACAAAGATACGTCGAGACAGACTCCCGACGCACATCGGCATTCTCCGGAGCGGTAATCGGCAAATCGAAGCGGATTTGCTCATGAAGATTACCCTGTTCGAGTTGCGGCAACATCAGGGCAAAGAAACTCCAACCCGGCCCCTGTTCTTGGGGAAAGCTGCGAGTGTTCCCAGTCGTGTAGGTCCAATTCGGGTCGTCCAACACCGAAATAAAACCCGATGGAAACGAACGATGGGTCTCATGGTAGCTGTGTAACGCAATGCCCATCTGCTTGAGGTTGTTCACACATTGCATCCGCCGTGCCGATTCACGCGCTTGCTGCACCGCTGGCAATAACAACGCAATCAAGATTGCGATGATCGCAATCACGACAAGCAATTCGATCAGAGTAAATCCACGTCGTGATCGCATCAATCGAACCACCAACAAGTTGCACGTTCATGCCATTTGAATGCTCTGATTCTAAAGAGCTTGTCTTCAATTATTCAAGTCCGCTGATCAATTCGAACTGATGGGTTCTTCCGTTACGGTGGAAATCCGTACGAGGGGGGTGTAACCTGCCTCGAAAAGTGGGCGTGCACTTTATTGCTCGATGCAGTCTCCTCTCCCATCTCCCAAGGAAGCGATGTCATGAAGGCCAGCGATCTATTCGTAAAATGTTTGGAGACCGAGGGCATCGAATACATCTTCGGTGTGCCCGGTGAAGAAAACGCCGACTTCATGATTTCTCTGGACTCCTCGGAGAAGATCAAGTTCATCCTGACCCGACATGAACAAGGTGCGGCGTTCATGGCGGAAGTTTACGGCCGACTCACCGGCAACCCCGCAGGAGCGCTGGGCACACTCGGACCGGGGGCCACGAACCTGATCACCGGCGTCGCCGATGCCAACATGGACCGTGCCCCGATGCTAGTGCTCACCGGGCAAGGCGATTCCGAACGACTCCACAAGGAATCGCATCAAGTGATGGACGTGGTCGCCATGTTCCGGCCGGTCACGAAGTGGGCCCAAACGGTTTACCACCCGGACAACATTCCGGAAATCGTCCGCAAATCGGTCCGCTTAGCACGCACGGAGAAACCTGGCGCGTGTCACATCGAATTGCCGGAAGACATCGCCGAGAAAGACGCCACCACCGAACCGATCGAAGTCCGCAAGTTCCGTCGCCCAGTCCCCGATGACAAAATCGTCGACCGTGCCTGGGAAGCCATCCGCACCGCGAAACGCCCGTTGATTCTCGCCGGCAACGGCACAATTCGTCGACGTGCCAGCAAACAACTTCGCGAGTTCGTCGAGAAAACTGGCATCGGCGTGCTCAGCACTTTCATGGCGAAGGGCTGCGTCGATATGGACGCCGAGGAATGCTGCTACACGGTCGGTTTGCAAGCTCGGGATCATGGGGCGTGTGCGATCGATGCGGCCGACGTCATCATTTCGATCGGCTACGATATGGTCGAGTACCACCCGCGACTGTGGAACTCCGGCAATACGCACACTTTGGTCCATCTCGACTTCATCCCGGCGGAAATTGACGAGGATTACCGCATTGATGTGGAAGTCGTCGGCGATTTGGCTCACACGTTGTGGATGTTGAACGAACGCGTCGATGCCTACGGGCCAGAGAAACTCGACTTCGATCATGCCCATGCCCGCCATGCCCGCGCGGCGATGAAGAAGGACCTCGACGAGTACGCTGACGACGACGCCGTCGGCAAAATCAAACCCCAAAAAGCGCTCGCCGACTGTCGAAAGGTTCTCGGGCCGGAAGATGTGCTGCTCTCGGATGTGGGGGCCCACAAAATGTGGATTGCCCGGCATTACCAATGTCATGAGCCGAACACCTGTTTGATCCCCAACGGTTTCTGCTCGATGGGCTTTGCGTTACCGGGTGGCATCGCGGCGTGCTTGGTGCATCCGGATCGGCGGATTCTCTCGATTTGCGGCGACGCCGGTTTCATGATGAACGTGCAAGAAATGGAAACCGCGCGACGGTTGAACGTCAATCTCACCGTACTGGTGTGGGTTGATAACGCATACGGTTTGATCGCGTGGAAGCAGGACAACTCCTTCGGTCGTCACACCGATCTCGATTTTGGCAACCCCGACTTTGTCAAACTTGCGGAGGCATTTGGTTGGAACGGCCACTTCTGTGACGACAGCTCGAAACTCGCCGATGTACTCGAACAGTCGTTCCAAGAAGACGGCCCAAGTCTGGTCGCGATTCCAATCGACTACGCCGAAAACGGCAAACTCACCCAACGCCTCGGCAACATTTCGTGCCCGATTTAGACCGGTCTTGCAATGCCCTCTCCCGAGCCTACGGCTCGACCTCTCCCCATGGGGAGAGGTAATTAAAAAGGCTAAACTTGGGAGAGGTTAGGAGAAAGCCGAAGCAGAACTCGGCGACAGCACAAAACCACCTCTCCCCGAGGGAGAGGTCGGACGCAACGCGTCCGGGAGAGGGTTCCCGAACGACGATCTTACATCGTCGAGTGCGTCACGTAAGATTTCGCATTTGTCAGATCACAAGGAACACAAACTATTATAAAGAAAGAAGTTGTGTGCCACTGCTAGCTTGCCTAGCAGTGCGAGTGACCAGCCATCCGGGAGTCGCTAGAAACACTTCTGGACAAGCCAACAGTGCAGGAAATTGCATCGATATAGCGTCGTGGGTGGCATGCCCACGGTTTTACGTGGGCATGATTGGACATTCAAACATCCCTGGCCCATGCCCACCCAAGTATTAACCGCATTGAATGTCACGTAATATTGTCTTAAATACAGGCAATTTCCTGCACTGGCACACGATAACGCTGACAAATCCGCAATCGTACGCCACGCACCCTACGGATTAACCACCAGAATCAACTGAACAACTCTTCGATCGGTTGGCCGTCTTCGACGATGTATCTGGGGCGGTTGCGTTCGTCTTCGTAGGTGGTGCCCAGTGGGATGCCGAAGTAGCGGTAGATCGTTGCGGACAAATCACCAGGTGTGATCGGGCGGTGTTGAATTGCTCCGCCGTCTGCTTCTGTGGCACCAATGGTTTGGCCATGTGTCAAACCGCCGCCAGCCATGGCCATCGACATCACCACCGGCCAGTGATCCCGGCCATCGGTGCTGCCCTGCGTGCCCATGTTCGGCGTGCGTCCGAACTCGCCCATGGCAATCACAAGGGTATTTTCCAGCAGCCCTTTCGCTTCCAAATCGTCGACGAGGGTCGTGATGAGGTGATCGAACAATGGCAACAACGGCCCCAACCCGCGAGAGATACCACCGTAGGGTGGGATGTTGTCGCCGTGATTATCCCAGGTGCCGGACGCCGGGTGGTAGGATAAATCCAGCGTGACAAACCGCGACCCAGCTTCGACCAACCGCCGAGCGAGCAACGCTTGTTGACACCATAAATGTTTGCCGTATTTCGCGCGGGTTTCGTCGGGTTCACGGGACAGATCAAACGCTTCCTGGGCCCGTCGACCGACGAGCAAATCCACCGCTTGAGCCCGGTAAGAATCGACGGCATCCATGGAACCTCGCAGGTCCAAGTCGCGACGTAGTTGATCGAAGTCGGCGACGAGATTCTGACGATTCTTTAGGCGTTCCAAGTTCAGACCGGATGGAAGTTGGAACACGTCGGCTCCCGACATTTTCCCGGTGTCTTTGCCGACGTTTGTGTAAATCGGCAGCTTCGTCGCATTGTTGGCAATGAACGGATCGTATTGCTTGCCCAACCAACCGGCATAGCCGATGTGTGTGGGGTGCGTCTGAAACGCCACATACGGTGGCATGCCGGGTTGGACCGGACCGCAATGTTTGGCCACAATCGAACCGTGCGACGGGTACCGATCGCCCTTCGGATTCGTCCGCGGAGCGGCTTCCCGGTTGCCGGTCTGCATCACCATGTTCGGCTGGTGACTGCTGCCCTTGCAATCGACAGACCGCAGAATCGAAAACTTGTCAAGTCGTTCAGCCATCAGCGGCAAACGATCACAAATCAAAGTTCCCGGCTGCTTGGTCTGAATGACATCAAACGGACCGCGGTTGTTGACCGGTCGATCCGGTTTCGGGTCCCAGGTGTCGATATGGCTGGGTCCACCCGCCATCCACAACAGAATCACGCTCTTGCCATCGGGTGAATCCGACTTCAACCCCGCATGCGCGGATTGTTCGTGTCGCAGGAGATTCGCTAGCGACAACCCGCCGATCCCCGCCATTCCTGCTTTCAGAAGATTCCGCCGGGACACCAGAGATAGCCCGTCTGGTCGGCGAGCGGTTCCATCAAACCAAGCCTGATGAGCGGAATTCACGACATGGGGAGTGGTCGGCGAGGTCATCGGAAGATACCGGCTGGAGGATATTCGGTCCGAGCGCGATTGATTTGTTCCATCAATCGGACCAATTATCAACAAACGTTGATGGTTTTCCAAGAGCGAATGACCAGCAAGATCGGTAATTCTTGCAATCGACGACGGATGGAATTGTAAGAAGTGACGTTCCGGCCTGATTGGTCTGGAATGCAGAGTCTTCGGAACATCAATCGTGAAAGGATGTTATAAAAAGTTCCCTACGAAACAGCGGGATTGGCAACGGTTTTGCATCGGCTAGGTGCACTGAAGTCGTAAACGGATTTTCGACGAATCTATCAAGGAGCTGATGGTCGATGCCTCAATTGTTCTGGACTGCTGCCCTGCTGGTAAATGCGGGTGTCCTCGCAGCTACGGATGCCCCCGGTGAGTGCCCCCCTGCCCCGCGTGCGGTCGGGAAAGCCCATGTTTCGGCCTGTGTGACCCCCAAAATCCCTTGTGGAACAACACCGGAAGTCAGTCGACGTGCTCCCCACGGAAAATTCGAACTCAAACTCAGCTGCCAATTGCCGAGTGAAATCGTTCCTGCAAAACCGTGGAAACCGATCCCCACGATGAAAGGCTTGGTCGAAGTCTTCAACGGACTTATTCCGCACACCCTTCGTGGCCAAACGAAACCATCAGCGTCCTATTTGCAAGATGATGTGGCCTATTTCCCGCCACCACCAGTGTTCCCAGCTCCGAAGACACAGGTTCCTCCGCCCCGCCGAATTCAACGTGTCGAATTCGAACGCGCTCCGCATCCGGTAGCGGTCAAGCCACGTCGGGCTGAGTTCCATTCGAAAGATGCGGTCCAGTTCTTCCCGGCTGGCCCGGAGTGCCCGTTGCCTCCCGCGATGCCGGTGGCTGGAATGGCCCAACCAGTCGCATGTCCTCCGCAAGCTTGTCCAGTGGCGATGTTTCCGGCTTACGCTCCGCATCCGGTTCCTGTGTTTCCGGCTCCCGGCCCGCAGATGCCTCCGATCGCGTATGGTATGCCTCATCCGGGAATGCGACCGTTCTTGCCGGCCCCTCCGATGCCCGTCGTCGCTGGCCTTCGCTGTTCCGTCGACGACCAACAAGCCCCCTTCCCCTGCATGCAGACGGCGTTCCGAGCGGAAAGTTGCTGTAAGGATGGCTGCAAATGTCAGGAATGCCAATGCCCCGGATGTGACCAAAAGAAAACCGCGACGGTGCCAGTCTATTCCGACCCCGCCGCTGGGAGGATGGCTCAAGACACGCATGTGCTGTGTTTCGAAGCGGCTTGGTGTGGACCGTGTCGGCAGATGAAACCGATCGTGCAAGAGCTCATCAGTCACGGCTGCCCGCTGAAAGTGGTCGATATCGACACGCACCCGGAGTTGGCGACCAAGTTCCATGTGAACTCGATTCCCGCATTCGTCGCGATCGTCGATGGCAAACCCTGTGCCCGCGAGTTTGGCGTGACATCGGCCGAGAGAATTCGAGCTTTGGTGAATCGTGTCAGCAACGTCAAACCGAACATCAATGGCAAGCATGAAACGAAACCGGCACCGGAATCTCCCGCGAACACGAGTTATCCGGGTGCGATTTCGGTGACGAAGTTCGTCGAAGTCCAATATGCGTTGCCATCGCAAAAAGGCGAGATGCTAGCTAATCTGCTGCGAGAACAGTGCAGCATTGAGGTCAAACATCACGACGACATTCTGACCGTCACCACAACCGATGAGAAACAAAAAGCCGTCGCGAACTTCATCGCCACCGTGGTCGGCCCCTCACCACCGAAAATGGCCTCGCAAGCCGAACGCAACATCGCGAAGACCACACGAAAATCGCGACCGGCAATCAAAATCCAACCGCCAACCGTGACATTCCCAGGCTCCGACAGTCGGACGCAGTACCGCATTCGTCGCGCCTACGTGACCCCCGTAAAGTACAAAGCCCCGGTTGCGTACCCCAAGGCGAAAACTCCGGCCCGTGCCGAGTCTGTTCGGTCGAGTGAGACCACTCAGGGATGCACGTTGACGGCTGACAGCATCGTTCTCAAATCCCCTTCGAAAACACCGGCAGACAACCGCTTCAAGTTGGAATGTGGTCCGCAGGGCGTGTGCGTTCGCCAGACCGATGCCGAAGGGCATCCGTTGATTCTCAAGTGTCAGAATCTCGAAGCTCAATTTCTGGGTCAACTTCCGAAGGCGATTCAATGTGAATTTCGGAAGTGTCTCGGTTTGGACAAGGGCGAAAAAGACTTGATGCCTTCGATAATCAGTGAGGAAGTGCGACAAATCCTGGACGACCAAGTGGTTCCAGTCATCTACACCGGCGATGTCCCGGTTATCCAATCCGTGAGTGAGGCGATCGAAAAGAACAAAGTGTTCTCGTTCACGATTGGAATCAGCCGATAGTTGATGCTCGGTTGAAACCAGTCACTCAATACAAAAATGACCCGGCAAACCAATTGGTTCGCCGGGTCATTTTGTTCGTCCTTGCGGACTATCGCCCCCGGAAGCTGATCGTTGATAGTCCTATGGATTAGGACCGATCAGACGATCAGAACACATCCAAGATGTTGTGATGGCCTTTGTACCAGGGTTTTTCCGTTGGGTAGAAGTTGTACCAGTCCTTGTTGTACACCGGGATTCGACGTTCCGCGGGGTACTTGTAGTACATGCTGTCGTACTGGACCGGCGGTTGGAAGTTGTGGGGGTAGTACACATAAGGATAGTAATAGAAGCGTTGCCAATCATTGGGTTGGCCGACTTGTTGAGCCTGAGCTTCAGCCGCACCGGACAGGTCGGCATCTTGCGTGGAGAGGGCACCAAATGCCGCTACTCCTAGGAGGCCGCTCAGCACGAATCGTCGCAGCATGGTGGAATCGTCTCCTCTGCCTCGGAACATGGCCTGGTACCGCGTCGGCAAGCTTTCCTCGCTTGTCGCGAGCACCCCGTGCTCACAGTTTCCGAAAGATGCGGTGTTGGCTTGTGTTCCGTTGTGTGTTTCCGGGACACACATAGTATCGGCGTTCCCAAACCGCTTCCGCCAGCAAAGTTGGCACAATCATTAAGATCGTATTTTTCCGCACGAATTTGCGATTTCAGTGGATTGTTTCTCACGTTCGTCCTAGGTTATCGTGTCTGGTCATCCATCAGTCATACTCGAACTATTGAATACCCCACACCCATGAATCGCCCTCCACAAGCCGCCCTGCCCGAACCCACCACTCAACTGTCCGAAGGTTGGCATTGTCTGCACATCTACTACCGTATCGATCAGGCGGCGTTGAACGCCATTGGGAAGTCGGATCGTGACTGGGGACGCGGCGAATTGATGCACTGGCTGAACTCCGAACGAGAAGACGCTCCGCAACGGTTACTCGCAGCGGTGATGAGTGGGCACCGGGCGGATCTTGGGTTGATGATCATGGACCCCGACCCATTGGTGATCGACAGCGTTGTGCAAGCCATCCGGGCATGCCCGTTGGGACCGGCCTTGGTGCCGACGTATTCCTTCGTGTCGATCAGCGAAGTCTCCGAGTACGTCCCGACGGCCGAACAGTACGGCGAAAAATTGGCCGCTCAAGGACTCGAAGTCGGTTCGGAAATGTATGCCGCGAAACTCAACGCCTATTCGTCCCGACTGCCGGCGATGAACAAACAGCGGTTGTACCCGGACTTTCCAGAGCTACCGGTCTTCTGTTTCTACCCGATGAACAAAAGTCGTGTTCCGGGGGCCAACTGGTATATGGAGGCGTTCTCGCACCGGTCCGCGTTGATGTCGGAACATGCCACCAGCGGGATCAAATTCGCCGGGCGGGTCTCACAGCTGATTACCGCAAGCACCGGTTTTGACGATTGGGAATGGGGTGTGACGTTGTGGGGACGCAACCCGGAATCAATCAAGGAAATCGTTTACACGATGCGATTTGATGAAGCCTCCGCCAAGTACGCAGAGTTCGGACCGTTCTACATCGGCTACACTCGCACGCCGCAAGAGATTGTCGATCACCTTCGGCTGTAGGTCGAAACCGTTCAAAAAAATTTTGAGAAAACGTACACTTCCGAACGGAATTCTCGATCCATTTTCGGTCGAGTCAGGTTTAATGATTCGTACCTCGAATTGACTTCCTTCCCGCCGACAACAACTGTCGGTGACCAGCCAGCCAATTGCCCTGAGATACCCACCTTAGACAGTCGTTCTATCCGAACGGCTGTCTTTGCCATCCCGCACGTTTTCCATCCTTTTTTCCAGGAGAGTTGTATGCGCAGAGCTCAGTCATCACGTCATGGGTTTACTCTAATCGAGTTGCTCGTGGTCATTGCCATTATTGCGATTCTCATCGCGTTGCTATTGCCCGCTGTGCAGCAGGCTCGCGAAGCGGCTCGGCGAACCGAGTGCAAAAACAAGCTGAAGCAGTTAGGCGTTGCGTTGCACAACTTCCACGACGTCTACCAAGCGTTCCCTTACGGATCCTACGACGACGACAACCGCAACTGGGGTTGGACCGTCCACTTGCTGCCATTGATGGAGCAAGACAACCTCTACGAAGCGCTCAAAACAGCCGGTATGTATATTCCGCCGAGCTTCAGCAAAACTTCGGTGGGAGTCCCAAATATCGACAGTCTTGGGGCACCGCACGACGTCAGCAACACTATCGGAAACAATGCCGCTCAAACGGTGCTGCCTGCACTGATTTGTCCTAGCGACATCCTGCCTCAACAAGCGAACAACGGCTACGGAAAGTCGAACTATCTGGGCAACGCGGGCAATATCCGCAACTGGCCGACACAAATGTTAGTCGACTGGGGCTGTAACGCCGGCGTTCGTGGCGACACCCTCAACGGCGTCTTCCGGAATTCGAACAACAATACCAATATCTACCCAACCGCCATTCGTGATATCACCGACGGAACCAGCAACACGGTTTGCATCGGCGAAGTGACCGAAAGCTTGAACGTCTCGGTGTCTGCATTGAACGACGGTGCCTTCCCGATTTGGGCCGGTGGTAACCCCAACGGTCGTGGATGTGGTGACGAGTTCGGGTTGGGTTCACACCTCCGACTGATGGATCAAGTCACGACGATCAATCGTCGGACCGGTAACGAGTCGATGCTGAGCTTCGGCAGCCAACACCCCGGTGGTGCCCAATTCCTGTTCGGTGACGGCTCCGTTGCTTTCCTCAGTGAAAACGTCGACTTCACAACCTACGAGCGTCTTGGTCAACGCAACGACGGACAAGTCGTCACGATCCCTTAATCGTGTACGTAAGGCAGTTCCGGTTCCCGGCACTGTCCACAACAATTCGAATCTGACATCAGCCCGAACGTGCATGAGCGTTCGGGCTGGTTTACTTCCGGTTGCTGTCTAGTGGAATTCGGATAGCTAAGAATTTTCAATCTACTACTTACAAAGGAAGACATCGATGCCACACATCAGAATTCATAATCGTTACGCTCTCGCGGGAGTCGTTGGACTGGTGCTGACATTCGTCGGCTGTGGCGGTGGTGGCGATCAGTTACCGACTGCCCAGGTCAGCGGGAAAGTCACCTTCGACGGAAAACCCGTCACCGGGGGAACTCTAACGTTCCTGCCCCAAGCCAGTGCCGGAAACCCGACGCCCGGCAAACCCGCATCGGGAACGATTCAGTCCGATGGAACCTACGAACTCGGCACATATGATACGGATGACGGGGCCGTGATTGGCCGTCACACAATTTCCTTTAGTGCCCCTGCGCCGGAGTCATCATCGAATGACGGCGGACACGGCGAAGCTTCCGCCTCGATGTACGAACGTCTGAAACCCATGAAAACCGAAGTGGAAGTCGAGTCCGGCAGCAATACGATTGATATCGAACTCACCAAATAACACTCAAGCGGCTATTTCAATAACCGATAGATCGCGATTCCGGCGTCTTCGTCCCAAAAGTCCAGACGAAGATAATTTCGAATGCCGGGCACACTCATGAGTTTCGTCATCGGCAACTTCGTTGAATCGACGATGAGCCACTTCACCCCGAGCTCGGCCAGCGAGTCGAACGCGAGCCGACTCGGGAACGTCGACAAACTGCCTTTGAGTTCCCGAAACGTTTGCGGAAAGAACCCCGAGTAACCGTTCGTCATCCGACGACGATGCAACATGCCATGCAGCATCCAAGCGGTTTCGGGAGCGTAGTCTTCGGCCCGAGTTCCTTTCACGAACGGCATGCCACATACGATTGCATCCGACCGGGAATTGTCTTTCAACCACTCGATCCATTTGCGATCAACTTCCGGCGACGCCATGACGTGAAGTTTTTGCTTCGGCGGCCACAATTCGATCGCTCCCCATCCACCCAGTAACATCGCCAAGCCCACCGTCAACACGAGTCCAACTTTGGAACTCGGTCGATCTTGGGAATCTGCCTGGTCTCGGGAACGTCGCCAAATTTGAATGCACAGTGTTTGCACGCCGATCGCCGCCAGAAAACACAGCACGAGTTGGGCGAACACGTTGAAACGGTACACACTCCGCACCTGAGCGATTCCCGGCACATGCTCGAACAGCCACCAATACGGCTGCCAACCATTGATCTTCAAAAACGGCCCGAGTGCGAGAAGTTCCGCCACGATTCCGAAACCGAGCAAGAAAAGCGTCGGCAACCGCCAACGGGAATTCCACAAACCACCAAGCACCCCCACCACCGCCAACACCGTTTTGACAAGCCCCGGAAACAGCTTCCATGGCCATTCCCTTGGTGTAACGAGTTCGGCAGGTAACGGAGGCTGCGGTCGCCACGGAGTCACAAGCAGGTCCGATGGCCGGGCGGAAAGTGTTTCGACCAAGTCCCGGGTGCGAACCCAATCGTGACGGTGCATCACTTCCATTTGCGTCCACACCATCGGACCGATCAGCGCTAAGCAAATGAACGCTCCGAACCCAATCATTCCCCACGTTCGCCACTGACAGAGTCTTCGCCCCAGAAGCCACGGAGTTGTCGGCACTAGAAGCAAACACAGAAACAGCCCATAGTGGTTGCACAGGAAGTAAGTCACCGCGACCGATAACCCCAGTCGCAAACCGTTCCGCCAGTTCGGACCGTCAGCAAGATCGACGAGCGCATGAATCGTCCACACGATTCCAAAAAGTGGCACCAGTTGCAGCACACCCAGTTGCCAATGCACAAACGGCAATAACAGCACCATCGCTCCGCCCGTGAACGAAGCCGCCCAGTCAAGTTCCAACCGTCGCAACAGCCGAAACGAACTCCAACCGTTCAACACCAACGACAGTAACAAGTACACGTTGTACGCAGCGACAGGTGTCTCCATGACCCAGATCAACGGGGCCACCACAAGCGATGTCGGCTGCGGTTCCGAGAAGGCGAACGCATCCGCAGACGGGAAGAAAATCGGGGCTTGCCAATAGTCATGAAACCCCTCGGCGGCCCGATCTGCGTTCCACCACAGCGTCCACAAATTGAACAACGGCACCGTTTCCACCGGTTCGGTGCCCAACGGAAGAGCCGTCGTCAGGTGCTTCGGCAAAGGCCACACCGCCGCACACGCTAACGCCAAATACAAGACGAACTCGATCCGACCGCGCTGGAACCACGTTGATTGTTGGGAAACCATAAATCTGCGTCGTTGTATTGGCAATCGCGATGAAATGCCTCGCGAAAAGGGCTTTTCTCCAGGCGATTTGGGCTTTCTCGCCCTTTTTTAAATCTGCTGGCACGAATGGTGCATTACCGAACAAACCTCGACAAGAGGCAATTACCGTACGCGAAATTCTACAGTTTTTCGAACTCAAGGACGCATCGCAATAGACTTTCGCGAATCAACACTTAATATGCACCTTCAAATTTTGTCACTAAAACAAAATCGGCCAGTTTCTTTCTCCGTTCCGGGCCGTTCTGCCGCTCGATTTTGTAGGGAGACTTTCCCATGTCCGATACACAATGCACTGAAATTGTCCAAAACAGTTTGATCCAACGACTCCCGACCGAACTCTGCGACCGGATTGTCCGCATGGCACAACGTCGGACCTGGGAACAGGGTGACGTCGTGTACCGACCAGGACAAGAAATCGCGACCGTCTATTTCCCATTAGACGCGATGGTTTCCGTCATGGTGAACCTGAACAACAACCGGGTTCTGGAGGTGGCGACCGTGGGGCCGGATGGCTTCGTTGGTGTGCCGGTACTATGCGGCGTGCTGATGTCGGCACGTGAAGTGGTCGTCGCTGCGTCGGGAGATATGCTGGGAATCAACGTCAGCGGACTTCATTCCCTGCTGCACGATGAACCGATTCTCCGCGAAACGCTGCATCGATTTATGTTGGCGATCAAGTTTCAATCGTCGCAGAAGACGGCCTGCAGTCAGTTGCACTCCACCGAGGAACGACTTTGCTGGTGGCTGTTGAATTGCGCAAACGCTACCAGCCAACCGGAACTGGCCATCACCCAGCAACATCTCTCTTGGATTCTGGGAGTGCGACGAGCAACCGTCACGGAAATCTTGCAATCCTTACGTGACGAAGGATGTGTGACCTACCGCCGTCGAAGAATCATCATTCAAGATCCTGCCGGTTTGGAAACGCGGTGTTGCGAATGCTATGGCACGGTCGATTCCTATTATCGACAACTCCTCGGAACATCCGACGGACAGTTGATGAAGTAACAAGATGTTGACGTCCGGGAGCCACTTGGTCACGATGGGCTTCATTGGTCGATTCTCCCGGACGAGGTCAGCATGAGCGACGAGCAATCCACCGACGAACACCCACTCACACCGCGTGCGAAGATTTGGATCGAGCAAGACGGCCAATACGTCTTTGGCCTCGGTCTAAGCAACATTCTCAAAGCGATCGACGAAACCGGCTCGATCAAAGCCGCCGCCCAGAAGGTCGGGAAGAGCTATCGTCATGTGTGGTCACGTGTCAAAGACGTCGAACGCGACTTCGGCATCCCGCTCGTCGAAACCCACGTCGGCGGCTCCGGCCCCCAACGCAGCGAACTCACCCAAGAAGCCAAACTCCTCGTCCGCGAATACGACGCCCTCCGCCAAAAAGTCTTCAAGCTAGTCGAACGGCAATTCAATAAAACGCTAAAGTCACTCCAACCAATCCAGCAGTAGGGTCCGCTATGCGGACCAATTCAACGACCATCGTCCACAAGTGTGCCACTGGCTTCGCCAGTACTTTGAATGACGTAGGCTGGGACAAGTCCCAGCTTCACTGATGTCAAAACGCAATCAAAAGCTGGGCTACGCTTCGCTAGTCTAGTTACTCATCTTTGAGTTCCATGAAAGCCTGTGCGGCCGATTGGACATCGTCATCGGGATGCATTGTCAGAGGCTCAATGACGTCTGCCAACTCCCAAGCGTCGATGTCGCTCGCCCACCAACAGCAACGCCAGCGGACACCATCATTGCCGCTTTCTAAGCCGCGTCGAAGTTGTGGAATGACTTTGTCACGCGGATGAGCCATGAGCACATCACTGATGTGCTCGTACATTCCAAGCCCCGTGTCGGAAGAAACCGAGTGAATCAGCAGCGGCAGACAGCGTTCGTCATGCTCTGTCTGAAAGTGCTCCAAGATTGCGACGAACATCTCGCCCTCCTCGGACGAAATCGTATGATCCGACGGCATCGGCTGATGCGATCTCAGAAAAGAAAGTGCTTGCTCGGTATCCATCCGTTCGTGTCTCAAAGAGTACGTAGGCCGGGACAGGTACGATTGCGCATTTGTGAGATTGCCAGGAACACAAACTGTTACAAAGAAAGAAATGGTGTGCCACTGCTAGCTTGCCTAGCAGTGCGAGTGACCAGCCAACCGGGAGTCGCTAAAACACTGCTGGACAAGCCAGCAGTGCCACCCGTCGTCGGGGACGGTGAGGCTGCCAACCAGCTCCGGTAGGCTGGGTCGCGACCCAGCTTTCTCGAATGTCGAAACGCAATCGAAAGCTGGGTTACGCTTCGCTAACCGAGGCTACTGATCACTGTTGCTTTGCTTTATTAAGACACATGTTCGGTGTCCTCGAGTGACGAAACTACGTAGACCTCGAGACTCTCGTACGCAGCGCACGTGCGGATCTCGGCTTCCGATCGATGTTGGATGCTGAGCTTGTGTTCTTCAAAGACGGCTTTTGCTTCGGGAGGCGTGAATTGTATTTGATCGGTGAAATGCTTGATCAAATAGAAAGCATCCACGACACATGCTTTTTTTTGATCATTCACGATCACCGGAAAAGTAATTGTGTGACAGTCAACGTCATACCAAGCTGCGGGACGGTCGGGAAACTCAATTCGCATCGGGCTTTTCATTTGACTGCACCAATCTACTGATGTCGGCAGGGTCGCGCCCCCGTTTTCTGGATTGTCGAAACGCAATCGAAAGCTGGGTTACGCTTCGCTAACCCAGCCTACATCTACTATTTCGCCAACCGAAATGACGACACGCGAATTTCATAATATGGTTCGAAAAGAGCTGTTAGCAATTGCCGAGAATCCAGGCTGACAATTCCCAGCAGGCTACATCCTCCTTCTTTAGCTGGATTGCTGGTGAAGTTCTGGATGCTCTTTTCCAGGAAACATTGGCCGCCAGAGTAGTCCTCTAAGAACACCAACTCTTTGACAATGTTATCGTGAAGATGAATGTAGAATATTTTAGCCTGCCCGGTAGATAGCGACTTCGCAATGTAGTCAGCAATCATCAAGACATCGTCGTCACTAAAATCGATTTCAGAGTCATCTTCAATGGTTTTCCGAATCAGAACATGGCGGGAGTTGACCCGATTGGTTCTTACCTCCAGTTCGTCGTCGAAGATCTCCAACAGGTCTTCTTCAGGCACCGGGTTCACTCCATACCGCAACGTCTGGGTGGCACTGTCGAATTGACGTTTCAAGGGTGCCACTGGCTTTGCCAGTGCTTTGCGATTTCAATGTCCACTCGACTGCGCACTGGCGGAGCCAGTGGCACACAACTCCCATTCCAATTGGAGCGTGATTCTAGGAAGCCGGTCCCGCTTGGATGACTTCCTCACTCACGCCGCTTTCGTAGGTTTGAAAGTTTTCTCGGAACAGGGACGCGAGTTTCTTCGCAGTGGTTTCGAAGGCGGCGGGGTCGGACCAGGTGTTTTTGGGGATGAGGATTTCGCTCGGCACGCCGGGGCAATCGGTGACGACATGCACGCCGAAGATGGGGTCGGGTTGCGTTGGGGCATCGGAGAGATGACCGGAGTGAATCGCGTCGATGATGGCTCGTGTGAAGGCGAGTTTCATGCGTTTGCCGATGCCGTAGGCTCCGCCGCTCCAACCGGTGTTGACCAGCCAAACTTTGGCGTCGTGCTCGCGGATTTTCTCTGCGAGGAGTTCCGCATACTTGCCGGGATGCCACACGAGAAACGGCCCGCCGAAGCACGGTGAGAACGTCGCTTGCGGTTCCTCGATGCCCATCTCCGTCCCGGCGACTTTCGCGGTGTAGCCGCTGATGAAGTGGTACATCGCTTGTTCGGGCGTTAACCGACTCACCGGGGGCAACACGCCGAATGCATCGCAGGTCAGGAAAATCACATCCGTCGGATGCCCCGCAACACACGGGATTTTGGCGTTGTCCATGTACTCGATCGGATACGCCCCGCGGGTGTTCTGCGTGATCGAGGAATCGTTGAAATCGACGTGATGGTCCGCGGAGTCGTATTTCACATTCTCTAAAACGGCTCCGTAGCGGAGTGCTCCGAAGATTTCCGGTTCGGTCTCGGAAGACAGATAAATCGCTTTCGCGTAGCATCCGCCTTCGATATTGAAGATGCCGGAATCGCTCCAACAGTGTTCATCGTCGCCGATCAACCGTCGTCTCGGGTCGGTCGAGAGTGTCGTCTTCCCGGTTCCTGAGAGACCGAACAACACGGAACTTTTCTCGCTGTCTTTCTCAGCCGTTGCCGAACAGTGCATCGAAAGAATGCCTTTGGCGGGCATCGTGTAGTTCATGTACGTGAAGACGGCTTTCTTCATCTCGCCCGCGTACTCGGTGCCGAGGATGACCACTTCACCTTGTTCGATGCTGAGGTCCACGCTGGTCTTGCTCGTCATGCCGGAGGTGTAACGGTTCGCGGGGAACTTGCCGGCGTTGTAGATGACGAAATCGGGTTCGCCGTAGTTTTCCATTTCTTCGGGGGTGGGTCGAATCAACATGTTCCGCATGAACAAAGCGTGGTACGGACGCGCGGAAATCACTCGCGTTTTGATGCGGGTCGCCGGGTCCCAGCCGGCAAACGCGTCGATGACGTACAACCGCTCGCGGGTATTGAGGTAATCGATCGCTCGTTCACGATTGATCTGAAATGTCGATTCCTCCAGCGGAAAATTGACCGGTCCCCACCAGACATCCGCCTCGGAGTCCGGATGTTTCACGACGCGTTTGTCCTTCGGGCTCCGACCGGTTTTCTCACCCGAGTACGCGATCAGTGCCCCGGAATCGGCGATCGTTGTGCCCGCTTCACGACGGATCGCTTCTTCGTACAACGTGGATGGATCGGGGTTGCGAAGAATCCGTTTGACGGTGATGCCGTGGTTTCGAAGCGTGAATTCACTCATCGATCAAATCCGTGACTAGAGCGGTTTCTAATGTGCCGATGCGTGTTCGGTCTCGCGGACGCTAGGAGATCATCGTTCGGCTAGGTGAGGAGGTTACCGCGCAGTTTATCGAGATGGGCGGATCGAGAACAGGCTACGAGACGCCCGACCCATCCACGAACGCTCTTCCGGCTAAGACTTTGATCAGGACTTCGGTTCCACCCCGGCCAACCGATGCACAGCGGCCCATTCTTCCGGTGTGACGGGTTGGATCGACAACCGTGACCCACGGGCGAGCACCATCATCCCTGCAGTTTCGTCGTCATCCTTGAGCATGTCGCGGGTGACGGGTTCGGGGAACTCCTGCTCCAACTTGACATCAACGTGATACCACGTCGGGTTCTCCGGGTCGCTTTTGGGGTCGTAGTGGTGGTCGTCTTTGTCGAAGGCGGTATGATCGGGATACCCAGCTTTCACCACCCGCATTGTGCCGACAATCGCCAACGGCTTGGCATTGCTGTGATAGAAGAATACGCCGTCGCCAACCTGCACATCATCCCGCAAGAAGTTTCGAGCCTGATAATTCCGCACGCCGTCCCAAAACGTAGTCTGCTTCTTCTCTTCAGCCAGGTCAGAGATGGAATACGCGTTGGGTTCCGACTTAAACAACCAGTACCGACAATTCTCTGCAGTCTTCTTTGCCTTCTTTTTCGCCATTTCTGCTCACATTTTGTGCTTAGCTGTCAGTAATTCGCGCAACTATGGTCCACGAAATGTCTTATCTTGGCGAATTGACTTACGCCCGGTCCGCCATTCCCACTAAACTGTAGGGAAATCGCAGTCCGAACGCGAGTTGTGCCGTGTGGCCGGTTCGACAAATTCCGTGACCTTTTCGACTCTCGTTGGTTGTGGTCGAACAAAGCGGTATGATTTTTGCCAACCTGACAAACACGTAATTGTCTCTTTCTGAATTGGCTTGCTCGGTGAGTGCTCCCAGGATCGACAGAATGACCCCAAAGGAAGTTTTAGCGTTATGCCGAACACATGATGTCAAAGCGGTTGACCTCCGGTTCATGGATTTCCCCGGAACTCAGAAGCATTTTACGATTCCCGTGCAGGCGTTGACGGAAATCAGCTTCGAAGACGGTTTCAGTTTTGACGGTTCGAGCTTGCGTGGTTGGCAGTCGATCAACGAGAGCGACATGCTCGTTGTGCCTCAGCCGGAGACGGCGATGATCGATCCATTTATGGATCGCACGCTGTCCATGACGTGCAACATTCAAGACCCGATCACCCGAGCCGATTACCCCAAAGACCCGCGGAATGTCGCTCGCAAAGCCGAAGCGTATATGCGGTCGACCGGCATCGCAGATACCGCGAACTTCGGGCCGGAAGCGGAATTCTTTGTGTTCGACGATGTGCAGTTCAGCTGCAACGAACACGAATCGATGTACCGCGTGGACAGCATAGAAGGCCCTTGGAACACCAACGGCGAACGCCGAAGTGGCGGCACGGCGGGTTACAAAATTCGGTATCGCGAAGGGTACTTGCCGATTCCGCCCAACGACACATTGCAAGACCTCCGAACCGAGATGATGCTGTTGCTCATCGAATGTGGCGTGGAGGTGGAGGCTCAGCATCACGAGTCGGCCACCGCTGGGCAATGTGAAATCGATATGAAATACGGTCCGCTCGTGCAGATCGCGGATCATCTACTGCGGTACAAATACATCGTGAAGAACGTCGCCGCCAAACATGGCAAGACCGCGACATTTATGCCCAAACCGATTTGGAACGATAACGGGTCCGGCTTGCACCTACACTTTTCGCTGTGGAAAAACGAAGAACCGTTGTTCGCTGGCAGCGGATACGGCGGGTTATCGGAGATGGCATTGCATGCGATGGGCGGTATCCTCAAGCATGCAAACGCGGTACTGGCATTTTGTTGCCCGACGACGAACAGTTACAAACGTCTTCTCCCCGGTTTTGAAGCTCCGATCAATTTGACGTATAGCTTCCGCAACCGATCCGCAGCGATTCGCATTCCCGTTCATTCCCCACACCGAGACCATAAACGGTTCGAATTCCGCTGTCCCGATTCCTCTTCGAACCCGTACCTCGCGATGTCGGCCGTGTTGATGGCCGCCCTCGATGGTATTCAGAACAAAATTGACCCCGGCGCACCGCTCGACAAAGACATTTACGATCTCGACCCCAGCGAACTCAAAGACGTCCCGAAGACGCCGGCATTTCTGGAAGAATGTTTGCAAGCCCTGCGTGATGATCATCAGTTCCTGCTTCGTGGGGATGTGTTCACCGAAGACGTCATCGACACTTGGATCTGGTATAAAACCGAACACGAAATCAACGCCATCCGCGAACGTCCGCACCCCTACGAGTTCGCAATGTACTACGATATCTAGCAAGTGACCCTGACCCGCGAAAACACTGGTCAAACCGATCAATTTTGCCAGAGATCGCGGTACGGAAATCAACTTTTGCCGTGGTTGTGAAAAGAATCACTTGCCAATGTGGTATCTCTACCCCATAGTTTAACCGGCAGTTTCCCTCGGGCCGAATCCATACTTACATGCCGTTCCGTATTCTTCACCACATTTCCACGTGCGTGACGGGACCGGCGTGTCGATGCATTTCTTAGTGATCATTTCGGTTCGAGAGTAGATTTATGGCGGTGTCTCGGTTGCTGCGAGAGTTCTGGACTTGTTGGCTTGATCAGGTATTTTCATCACGCACGAAACGGCGTCGTCGGAGTCATCAGTTAGCGTCGGCCGAAGTTTTAGAACTAAGGGTCTTGCTGACAGCCTCCATCGAGAACGAATTGATTTCTTCGCGGGCGATCAACGGCAGCTACGATGTGATCGCCAATGGGGACTTCAACGGCGATGGCATTGAAGATTACTTCTTCTGGGATACCGTCACCGGAGCGAATCGCATCGCTTGGAATTCCGCGACCGGGACCACGATCAGCACCAACACGGTCTCACCAGGTTTGATCAACGGTGAGTTCACCCATCATGCGGTCGGCAACTTCGATGGAGTTGCGGGGGATGAGTTCTTCGTTTGGAACCCCCGAACGGGACGCAATCGGCTGATCACAATGGCCGGCGAGGGCGCGTTCTCCACGAACGCCGTCGCGAGCGGTGCCATCAACGGCAATGACTTCACCGAGGTTGTCACTGGCCAGTTCTCCGGTGATTCCGCCGAAGATTTGTTCTTCTGGAATCCCCGAACCGGACGTAACCGCGTTGTCGATTTTGAAGAGTCCACCGTCGTCGGTCAGTCCACTTCAACGACCTTCCTCACAAACCGCATCGAACCTTCTGCAATCAACGGCGGAGACTTCGAACAGATTGTTGGAGGCCGATTCGGTAACGACAACGTCGAGGATCTGTTTTTCTGGAATCCCCGATCCGGACGCAATCGGCTAATCAATTTGGGATTGAACGGTGACGTTCTGACTCCGACCGAAATTCGGAGCAGTCTCTTCGCTAGGTCGGCCGTGAACGGGAACGATTTCACGTCGTTGTTGGCCGGTGATTTCGATGACAATGGCCAAACCGATCTCTTCTTCTGGAACAACGAAACCGGACGCAATCGGACGGGGTTTCTCCTCGACGCCAATCTGACAATCAGTCTGAAAACCAACGAGGTGGCCTCCGCGGCTATCAATGGTGGCGTTTTTGAGTATGCGGTGTTGGGACATCAAGGGCCAGCCGACTCGCTCTTCTTCTATTCGCTGGGAGACGGCATCAACCGGATCGCGTCCGGGTTGTCGCCGGAGAACGAACCGGAGCCAACACCAAATCCCGAACCGAACCCCAACCCTGAACCAAATCCCAACCCTACCCCGAATCCTGAACCAAATCCGAATCCCGAGCCAGACCCCACCTTTGTGGAAACCCGCCCCGCACCAAACCGGGTGAGTGAGATCACAAGCGATCTTTCGAACGGAGTTCTGATCGTCCGTGGCACATCGAGCGCAGACAACATCGTTTTGACCATCAACAACGGAGTCGTGACCGCGGAAGCGACCGGCGAATCCTTCCCGGTGAACGAAATTGTGCGAATCGTGATCGATGGCGATGGGGGAAATGACACGATCGACGTCGCCGAGGCCATTACGATTCCCTCCAGTATTTATGGCGGTTTTGGGAATGATCAAATTTTTGGCGGCGGCGGCAATGACGAGATTTACGGCGGGTTCGGCGACGATCAGCTAAACGGTCGCGGTGGAGACGATGAGATCTGGGGCGGCGTCGGGCAAGACGTGATTGATGGCGGCACCGGCGCGAACTTCACGTCGCAAGTTGCTCCTGACCGAACACGATCCATGCAGTCCATCGAACTGGAAATCCTTCGGCTAACTAACGAGCATCGTGTGAATGCTGGTCTGACCGAACTGCTTGCCGATGAACGTCTCTCGATGGCCGCGTTCTTACACGCGGAGCAAATCGTCAATGCGACTGAAGCAGCCGGAATTGACAATGCATTCGCTCATGTGCTTTGGGGAGTTCGCTATCCGACGATCAACTCGCGGATCGATTACGCCGGTTTCGAGCACCGCGGTTGGAGCGAAAACCTGGCGTTCGGTTACACCTCCGCTGCTGATGTTGTCGACGCCTGGATGAATTCCGCCGGCCACCGTGCGAATATCTTGCGACCGGAATCGACGCATCTCGGCGTTGCGGTTTTGGACGGCGTGTACGTGCAGAACTTTGGCACGACAATCTGACGGATTTCGCCGGCTCCAATGAAAAAAAGGCGTGTGTAGCCGAAACCACATACGCCCGATGATTCAGAAGTCGCAATTCAATTGGTCGCGGTCTCGCGACGCCGATTGGCTTGGGCCTCTCGCAGTGGTGCCAAAACTTGTTCGATCGTTGGCTGTTCACCGTACCGTCGGAAGTAATCCCGTTGTCGATTGCGAATGAAGACTTTCGCAGTCACGTCGAGTAATTCGTCGCGGTCGGCGGGGGTCATGTTTTCCACGCCTAGCGAAAACTTCTCGATCCAACCGGGTTGTCGAGCCATCGCACCGTCCATGACGGCTAAGAACACGGCAACTTCTTGCAGGTTGCGGTCAAGTATCATGTTCGTCAATGGCGAAAACAGCTGAGCAGCCGTCTGCACCGCCTGTGACGGAATACTCACGAACATCCGCACTCGATCGCGACACCACGTGTTGCCATCTTCCCCCTTGACGAAGTCATGCTGTAAATGCAGCAATGCACTCGCATGGATGATGCCAGGAAACAGCGGACTTTTCACCGTGCCTTCGCAAAGTGCCAGGCTTTGGGAATCATCTTGGTACAACACAATGGCCGTGCCCTGTGTGCCGGCATCGTCGTCGCAAACATATTTCCCCGGTGCGGTTTCGACGAGATGGAACTTCGAAATCTCCATCGACCGCCAGAAACTCACCGCGAGATCAGGGTGCTTGAGAAAATATTGTTGTACCTCCGGTTCCGTTCGGACTGAGACCGTCGAAAGTTGACGATACAAACTGAGCGAATCGAGCAACGAATGCACTTCGTTACGCTCCGCGTCGGTCAGTTTGTCCAGCGGCAATTCGCTAATGGCTTGCAACTTCGAGTCATTCGAAGATGTCCCTCGATGAATCGTTTTGACGATCTTGTCGATTGCCGGTCGAGTTAGCGGCGCGGACGCCAACGTGCGGTTCGGTTCTTCCGCCCACGACGGAATCTCCGTACCGGTCACGAAACTGCCGGCTCCGGCGGCAACAGCGGCCACCCAGCCGTACATCCTCGGCAACGGCATATGTCCCCCCTTTCTGAACAATGCCCTGCACTAATCTTGTTCTTCGCCAAGGGAATCATCGGCAGCGAAACGGGCTTGACATAACCTGAAATGTCCTCCTAACCGGATCAATCCGCACCCCAAAACCGACCCGGTTGGCAAACTGCGCAAACCAGAAAAAGAAAACCGCCGGCTGGTACCGACGGCAAAAATGATGAAGAATTCGTGCAGGTTTTGCTCAAGCCACTCGGCGCAATGTCACGGAAGTTTCGAGGATAGAAGATGGAAGATCGAGGACGGCAAACCTCCTAAGAGTATTCAACCTCCATCCTCCATCCTCACTTCCGAACTTAAAAAGCGATCCTGAACCAATCCCCAACCGGTTCACTCCGACTGCTCGGCGGGAATCCGGTTGAGCGTGTAATAACCGATCGGGTGCAGCAAGCCCTGCCCGTCGGTGTTGCGAACGCCGTCGAACCGCAATTCGTGAACGTAGTACGGTTCGAGACCGTCCACCGTCAGTCGGACACTTTTGCCATCTTCGGCCACATCGACGTTCGTGATCTTCAAATCATGCGTGTTCCGTGGCGGATCGCCGTAGGCTCCGTCATAACGGTAGGTCCAGGAACGGAGTTTGTAAGACGCCACATCCGCAGCGGTTTTCGGATCGACCGGTTGCGTGAAAGTCACTTCAAAGCCATCGGGTTTGGCTCGCATTTCGAGTGGCTCAAACGGCGTTTTGCCGGTCCAGACGAGACGTTGCAAACAGTACGGTTTCGATCCCCCACCCCATCCGCGATTCGTACCACCGACGAACAGCGAACCGTCGTGTCCCCATTCCAGTCGCAACACACCGGAGTCAAACCCACGTCGAAACGGGAAGCATGCCCCTTGGTATTCGCCGCCGATTTTCTCCAAGCAGACCCGCACGATAATCGCGGTGCCTTGGTCGCCGATGAAGAGTTGGTTCTCGAACGGCCCAAATTTGCCCCCGGTGGTGTCGAGCAATAACTCACTGTGCGATTTGCCCATTTCCGGATACGGGAACCACACCGCTGGGGCTTGCAGATGCGGATTGGCTTCGACGGCTTCCGCCCAATACATTCCTCGCTTCGGATAACCTTCGAAGGGCAGTTTGAAGTTTGACAACGGATGATCGACCGATTCCAATCCGGTCGTTTGTCCGTGGAACACGCCCGGCTTGAGGTGCGAAAGTTTGCACACCGCGACGTGATCGCCTTGGTTATCGGTGTAGAACATCTCACCGTCGGCAATTTTTCCGATGCCCGCTGGTGATCGCAAACCGGGGCACACGGGTTGCATGTTGCCTTCGGTGTCGATTTTCACCGCCCAACCCCGCCAATAACCGTTCGGCTCTTGTCCGCCACCAAACGGTCGGTTCAGGGTCACCCACAGGTCGCCGTCTTTGCCGAGAACCGGGCCGAAGGCGTATTCGTGGTAACTGCCGCTCAGTTCCCAGTCGTCATTGATCGTCTCGACCACATCGATCCGGTCATCACCATCGGTGTCTTCCACGCGGGTCAACTCACCCCGCTGTGCCATGTAGATTCCATCTTTGAACCCATGACCAGGATTCACCAGAATCCCCAATGGTTCCGCCAGACCGAACAGCATCTGTGTGTACTTCACGACATCGGTCGGGTCACCAGCGGCTTGGTTGTCGAGCGTGGGCTTGTCGGTATAGACGTTGTCAATCACGAACAGCTCGCCGCGTCGCGTGCAGGCCAGCAGCCGTGTTTTTTCCTTGTCGAGCCAACCAAGCCCACCAACTTCCAGAACGACATCGTCCGGAGTTGGCAACGTGATCATCTTGTAATAATCGTTCTCGGTCGGTTCAGCGGCCGACACGACGGACATCGGCAACAGCAGAGTAATCAAAGCCGCGAGTAACGAACGCATGCGGAACTCTTTTCGGTAGAACAAGTGACACAAACGTGGGTGCATCGTGACGCACCGCCCGGACAAATGAAATCACGGTGCGTCGCAACGCACCCGACGAAATTACCACGTCATTTTCACCTCGAAGGTGGCGACGTTCTTTCCATCGCGTTGGTCGAAATGAATCGGCAATAGCAACTCTTTTTGATTGCCCGCCGGTCGCACAATCGGCATCGCTTTGGTGCCGGGAATGATGTGACAACGCACGTCGTCATCAATCACATACTCTTCATCCGTCTCTGCTTCGATCTTTTCACCCCGAGCTGCGAGAAAATACAGATCGGGCGTGTCCGAAGCCGATGTGACTCGCAGCTTGCGAATCAACACCGTCCCATTTTGGACCAATTCGGTTTGATAGGTTTCCTCGACTTCGATTCCACCGGGCATTTCAAATTGGAACGTCGGCACGCGGTCTTTGTCGAAGCGATACCCTTGGAACTGCCAATCTTCCAGCGTGCGGTTGGAACCGATCTTTTTCCCTTTGGGAACATCTTTCGGCCATTCCGATTCACCACTGGCAAGCCGGGCAAATGGTGGTCCTTCGGGCAACCACAACGGATTGGAACTGGGGATCTTGGCGTATTGTCCGGCGCGACCTTCCCAAGACTCACGCGTGGAAATGAAATCGCCCGGCCACGCGACGACGGTCCGCACCCGGTTGGCATCGAACGCAACATTCGTGCGTTGCGGGAAACCAACGAGAATACAGTGGGCACTTACACCATCGAGGAACGAACGGAACGTAATCGGCTCATCACTCGGCACCAGCATACTCGCCGAAGTCGGTGACAATCCCGCAGGCAGACCGCCTTTCTCACCCACTGAGAGATAAACCCAAATCGAATCGATCTGAGCATCGGGATTGCCATCGAGCAAGTCAGGATAAGCACTGCGACCCTCCGGCCAACCGGTCGGCATCCGCGTGCGGGGTTTCAAGGCTTGCGGGTCTTTCAGGAAGGCATGGAAATAACCCGGTTGAATCCGTCGTGTGACGTTCAACAAGTCCAACCCTTCCGCTCCCGGCAAACGATATTCGCCGTACGCGTGACAATTAATACACGCCAGCCCCTTCTTCCCAGTCAATTGCCGACCGACACGTATCTTGTCTTTGTCGAACGCTACCTGATGACTCGGTACTTCACCGGCATCAGCGGCGTTGAACGACTTCGCCATCCACTGCACATTCTCGGTCCCGAACTTTGGCATCCGGGCAGCCATGTAGGTGCGGTATTTTTGACCATTCTGGAGCATCTCGTTGAAACCAACTTCGGTCAGTTTCACACCGACATGGTCCAATGGTGGCGGCAAGCGACCTTCGTCACCGAGATCGACGTGCTTCAGATAACCGAAGTAGTTCGACCGCAACAAGTCTGGTCCGCCTTTGTCATCACGCTCATGACAGCGATAACAATTGAGTGCTGACATCGCGTAATCGATCTTTTCCGCTTCCGACTCGGGACCGTGCCATTCCAACAGGCTCCCCACCGTTTTACGAAGCGCCTCGCGTTGTTCGTTCGACAACGCAAACAATGGGCGTCCCGGTCCGACGTCATTGGAAAGACACCCACGATTGCCTTCGACATTCGCAGGGTTCAATCCGACTTTGGCAATCGCATCCACCTTGGTCTCACCCGTGGCGTGACAGTTCGCACAGCCGATCGCAACGAACTTATCTTTGCCACGTTTAGCGAGTTCCCGATCGACTTGGAACGTCTCGCCCTCGGCAATACCTTTCGGCAACATGGCGGCGGTGTCGTGGAAGAGGACATCCGCGGGAATCTGCCTACGTTTTTTACCGGGCGGTTGCCAACTGACGGTCAACTCATGGCCGCCGCCAACTTCGTAGAAGATCACTTCGATGCTATGACGCCCTGGGGAGAGTTCAATTTGTCCGGTTTTCTCAACCGCCGGATGCACGCCTTCATTGTTGACGATCAACTTGCCATTGATCCGCAGCGTTGAGCCGTCGTCGGATTTCGTCCAGAAGCGGTATTCGCCATCTTGCGGAATTTCGATCGCACCATGAAAGCGGATCGCGAAGTTGTCTGGTGCACCGCCTTTGCCGGAGTTCTTCAGCGACTCCCCTTTTGTATTGGTGAACTGAGCGAGATCGAAATTCTTGACGGTGCCTTTGTTGGTCGGTTCTTTGTTCTCCAAGTCGGCGGCTTTTGAAAAGCTGCCTTCGAAGTATTCGAAATCCAACCCGGGACCGACTGAGCGTGCGGATTCATCGTACTGGTCACGCAGCAAATACGCCGCGAGTGCATTCGCTTCACCCGCATCGAGGTTCAAATTTGGCATCCGGCCAGATGGGCGTGTCGCATGCGGGTTCTTGAGGAACTCACTTAAGGCCGAGACGGTCGTCTTCATCGCCAACCCGCCGAGTGGAATCGAAGGTTTCGGCGGAGCCGTACCGGGAAGATTCAATTCAATGAGGTCCTCAAGTTCCAAACCCGCCGGGAGATCGCGGTCTTGCTGTGGTGCTTGGGCCATCGGTTGGTGACAGGCAACACAACCAATCGAATGGAACAGTTCCTCACCCGCATGAATCTGAGAACTACTGGTTCCGGAAGCCCGTTGATCCATCGGTCCGCCCAGCGAAACCAAATAGTGGGTCAACTCTTGAACAGTCTGGGCCCTCTCCTCGTTAGGAAGGGTATGTAAGAGGTGAGGCATCGGCGTGCCGGGTTTGACCGTTTGTGGATCGGCCAAGTACTGCAAAAGGTACTGCGGCGTGACTCGTTGCCCGACAGATTTCAGATTCGGGGCCGTTTTTGTCACTGGGAGCGAAAAGTTTTGCCCGACTTGGTGACAGGCCAAACAGTTCAACTCACCCAATAAGACATGACCGTCTGTGGAATCCCAACCAACCACCAACGATGCCGGTTCCGCTGCGGAGATGTCCGCTATCCAACCGAAACTGCCAATAAACAGGAGAAAAAGCCTAATGTAGGCCGGCACCAACCGAGCGAGGTATGGTTTCATAAGTTCTACGACCTTGATGAATTCCAAGATGGGAAGTTCGTAGGCTAAAGCATCAACCTGTCAACATGCAACTATCTGACCGCCCAACCCATCAGTAACTGCTAGTGCGACATCGGCCAGATTTGGAGAAGTTGTCAAAATTGTTGCAGATTGGATCAAGAACGTCCATTTCTCCACGAACATCAGATGGCCCGCCTTTGGTGCCTCGTCCTGAAAAACACACAACATGTGACCCCATGTACCGTAACAAGAGCCTATTTTTGGAAAAATTCGTTCGCATGCGAACTTTTTTCAGGCGAATGTCGTCTAAAATACGTACTTCATCATAGTGACAATACCAACGGAGTTGGATTGGGGATTGTTACTCATCAAACCACTCGAAAAAACGGTGATCGAGTGCAATTTGATGCCTAAAACGGAACAGCGATTGCTTGAGTCAGAGCAACACTCCACCGGTCTACTTGCGAGATTCGGAGACACACCATGGTTATGGCAGCGCGATATCACAACCCGGCAATGCGGAAGCTTGCTGAACAACAGATCCGATACACACCCCGCGACGTGCGAATCAAGCAGGTCGATCGAGCCGAGGAACTGCTGCGGGAGATCAACCCAGAGCAGGAATACCTCTATCCGGCGTTGTTCGAGCGAATTACTTCGCGAAAAACCGATTTGTATCCGGACCTCAAACTCTCCGGTGAAGAGGCCGTTCACGATTTGCGATGCTTCGTGGAAGACCTGTCTGACAGCGTCGACCTTGTTGCTCAAATGATCGACGAACGCGTTTACACCGTGAAAGACCTCAGCGAGAAGTACAACGTCTCCACCAAAACCGTGGACCGTTGGCGAGATCGTGGACTGGTCAGTCGCCGGTTCAAGTTTGGCAAACGCAAACGAGTTGGTTTTTTGCAGTCATCGGTGGATTGGTTTGTGGAGAACCACGCCAGCGAAGTTAACCGTGGCTCGAAATTTAGCCAACTTTCCGAAGAAGAACGTGAAGACATTATTCGTCGAGCACGTCGTTTGGCCCGCCGGGGAGGATGCCCCGCGGATATTAGCCGCCGATTAGCGCGGAAGTTAGGACGCTCAGTGGAAACAATTCGATATACCTTGAAGAACTACGATCAAGAACAACCGGAATCCGCCTTATTCCCATTGGCGAGTTCCCCCATCAATGACGAACAGAAGTCGGACATCTTCCGCAGCTACCGTCGCGGCGTCTCTGTCGAGACCTTGGCCGACCGGTATTGCCGGACCAAGGCCAGTATGTACCGCATCGTCACGGAAGTCCGAGCCAAACGGCTGTTGGAACAACCGATCGACTACATCGATTCGGAAGAGTTCCACGAAACCGACGCCGACGACGTCATTCTCGGTCCGCCGCCGGAAACACCGGAAAAACGCACACCGAGCAAAATTCCGCCCGGTTTGCCACCGTACTTGGCGAGTCTGTACTCGATCCCACTGCTCACTCGCGAAGACGAGCAGTATTATTTCCGAAAGATGAACTACCTGAAGTTCAAAGCGCGAGCGGTTCGCGATCAAATCGACATGGACCGCCCTCGCACCAAGGAAATGGATCAGGTCGAAGACCTGCTCGGCAAAGCCACCGAAATCAAAAACTTTTTGATCCGTAGCAACCTGCGATTGGTGGTTTCGATCGCCAAACGACACATCAAACCGACGAGCAACTTCTTCGAGATGGTCTCAGACGGCAACATGAGCCTGATTCGAGCCATCGAAAAGTTCGATTACTCCAAGGGAAATAAGTTCTCGACTTATGCATCTTGGGCGATCATGAAGAATTACGCCCGGTCGATCCCGGCCGCTCACACCCAAGCCGATCGCTTCCGAACCGGCAAGGACGAGCTCTTCCACCAATCGACTGATGATCGCAGCAACCAGTTCCAAGAGGAATTGACGAATAAACGACAAAGCCAAGCGATTATGCAGATTCTTGACCAACTCGACGAACGCGAGAAAGACATCATTCGGTATCGCTTCGGATTGGGACAAGAAGGCCCGTTGACTCTTGAGCAAGTGGGGAGCCGTTTCGGTGTGACGAAAGAACGCATTCGGCAACTTGAAGCCCGCGCACTCAAAAAGGCCCGAAAAATTGCCCAGCAAGAACGCTTGGATATTCCCGGGATTTGATGGTCTTTCGACCTCTGCCCGATTACATATGGCCCGCCGGTTTCTCGCCGGCGGGCTTTTTTCATGAACCGAACTCGGACATTGCGTGTCAGCAACCGATAGAAGATTTTGGAAATCTGGCTTCGAAGGGGCGTTATGACTTGCAAGCCGACCTCCCGTTGCTATATTCACCACTCTGGCGCAAGAATCGTCATTGCGCTAGCGTAGCTCAATTGGCAGAGCACCGGTTTTGTAAACCGGAGGTTGTGGGTTCGATTCCCACCGCTAGCTTGTGAAAGAGGTTCTCCACAACAACCGGAAGTCTGTTGTGGCTCGCTCTTTCCAAACAACCGGTTATACATCACAATTAGATATCGTGATGCACTCTCACTGAGGGGTGCCTCATTCCCATAACGGGGGAATTCCAGAGCGGCCAAATGGGCCAGACTGTAAATCTGGTGGCTAAGCCTTCGCAGGTTCGAATCCTGCTTCCCCCATTTTTGGTCAAGCGTTTGAGGTGTAGTGACAGGGAGGTTGAAAGAGATGTTTCTCCCTCTCGTCACTCGCGATCAATCCTTGATCTCCACACGCGGGTGTAGCTCAATGGTAGAGCTCCAGCCTTCCAAGCTGGAGGTGAGGGTTCGATTCCCTTCACCCGCTTTTCAGTTTGACACGGCAACGTGAAGTGTTGTGTTCTGCTGCTGTAGCTCAGTCGGTAGAGTGCGTCCTTGGTAAGGACGAGGTCGTGGGTTCAAGTCCCACCAGCAGCTTTCCGCCTGTTGTCCTCAACGGGCGACAAACCGCGTGCCGTGAATGGCTGGTGTTTGAAGAGCGTGCGAGCAACCGTATGTTCGCCACAAGATTTTTCGAGTTCACAACTTTGAGCGGCTAGCCCAGCCGTCCAGCAAACAGAGAAACCACAGGAGAGGACTGATCGATGGCTAAGGAAGTCTTTGAGCGAACTAAGCCGCACGTCAACGTGGGAACCATTGGCCATATTGACCACGGCAAAACCACGCTCACCGCGGCCCTGCTCGCCGTCCAAACCCACAAAGGTTTGGCGAAAATGAAAAGCTACGCGGACATCGCCAAAGGTGGTACGGTCCGTGACGAAACCAAAACCGTGACAATCGCCGTTTCGCACGTCGAATACGAATCGGAATCTCGGCACTACGCTCACATCGACTGCCCGGGTCACGCCGACTACATCAAAAACATGATCACCGGTGCCGCCCAAATGGACGGTGCAATCCTTGTGGTGTCCGCTGCTGACGGCCCGATGCCACAAACTCGCGAGCACATCCTCTTGGCTCGCCAGGTGAACGTGCCTCGTCTCGTCGTGTTCCTCAATAAATGCGACCTCGTCGACGACGAAGAGTTGCTCGAACTCGTCGAAATGGAAGTTCGTGAACTGCTCAGCAAGTACGACTTCCCTGGCGACGACATTCCGTTGATCAAAGGCTCGGCCAAGCCAGCCCTCGACAACCCTGGCGACGATTCCGCCAACGCCTGCATCGGCGAACTGATGGACGCCCTCGACAGCTACATTCCTGAGCCAGCCCGTGCTCAAGATAAGCCGTTCCTGATGGCTATCGAAGACGTGTTCTCGATCGAAGGTCGTGGAACCGTGGTGACCGGCCGTATCGAAGCTGGTACCGTCAAAGTCGGTGAAAAGATTCAAATCATCGGCCTCAAAGACACCGTCGAAACTACCGTGACCGGCGTCGAAATGTTCCAAAAGACCCTCAACGAAGGGATCGCTGGCGACAACGTCGGGATTCTTCTTCGCGGGATCAAAAAGGAAGACGTCGACCGTGGTCAAGTGTTGGCCGCTCCGAAGACCATCAACCCGCACACCAAGTTCGAAGCTGAAGTGTACGTGTTGAGCAAAGAGGAAGGTGGCCGTCACACGCCATTCTTCAGCGGCTATCGCCCTCAGTTCTACTTCCGCACAACCGACGTGACCGGCACCGCCAACTTGCTCGGTGGAGCAGAAATGTGCATGCCTGGCGATAACGTCAACTTGTCGGTCGAACTCGGTAAGCCGATCGCCCTTCAAGAAAACAGCCGTTTCGCAATTCGCGAAGGTGGCCGTACCGTTGGCTCGGGCGTTGTCACCAAGATTCTCGAATAGATTTCAACGACAAGTTTTTACGAGCCGCGTTCTCATCTTGTGAGAACGCGGCTTCATCTTCGATCCCTCTTCAACTTTGTCTTCAGTCCCGCAAGCAAATTGCTTGCAAGGAAGAGAACGATGGCCAAAAGCAACCGACGCGAATATGTCTGGCTGGAATGTACCGAAACGGGCATTCGGAACTATCGCGTAGAGAAAATCATGAAGGGCACCGAGCGGCTAGAACTCAAAAAGTACTGCCCCGCCTTGAAGAAGCACACTCTTCACAAAGAGTCACGCAAGAAGTAACGTGCATCCTGCGTACGCTTGCGATTGCAGGCGGGCGACAGATCCGATACAGTCAAAGTGCAGTTTACGGGTGTAGCTCAATTGGCAGAGCAGCGGATTCCAAATCCGCAGGTTGAGGGTTCAAGTCCTTCCGCCCGTGCTATCCAATCAGTTGGTTGTTTTCTAAAGCGGTCTACGCGTCACTACAGTAGACCTTGTCTTGCGGAAGCCGAAAACCCAAGGACGTTTCGCGTTTTCGCAGACAAAGATAACCGCAGTACGGTCTTGCCGATCCAATCAATTGCGGCCAACCGCTTTTTACGGCAATCACGCATCGGCTTTCGAGTGCAGCAAGGTTGAACAATAATGGCGAAAACGGCGGACGTCGGATTTTGGCAATCACAAACACAGTTCGGCCTCTATAAACGCAACCAAGGACGCCTGACACGCCAACTAACAGCCATCGCCATCGGGCTGGTTGTTCTCATTGGACTCTGGCGGCTATCGCAGTTCCTCCTCAGCTACGGTTACGAACGTCCGGTCAGCCTCGGAGTTCCCGCAGCCCTGTCGGTTGTGTTTCTGTGGATGATTTACCGAGCGGTCAACTGGCCGAAGTTTGCCGACTTCCTGATCGCAGTCGAAGCGGAGATGGATAAGGTCACTTGGCCGACACGAAACGAACTGCAACGGGCTACGACAGTTGTCATCGCAACGATGCTGTTCATCGGATTGGTTTTGCTGGCGTATGACGTCTTTTGGGCGTGGTTCTTCACGCTCGTAGGACTCCTTGAACGAGCGGTCTAGCTGCCCACCGTGACGGGCAAAACAACCCGTTGAATGACACTGAATATTCTCAAGTCCCGGTTCTGGTTTGCAAGTTGGGCAAGTCGAACCGGGATCACTGTATAATTGCAGATGAGGTCAAAACGATGACCGACGAACAAACCACACCGGAATCTCAGACGCAAGACGACGCCCCCGTCGCGGATGCTGCTGAGCAATCGACAGACGCCCCATCCAATTTCGAATGGTACGTGCTCAAAGTCCAGAGCAACCGTGAGAAGTCGATCAAGGCATCCCTGGAACGGAGCATCAAACGCGAGGGGCTCGAAGAGTTCTTCGGCGAGATTGTGATCCCGACCCAGAAAATCAAAGAGAACAAGAACGGCAAACCTCGTGTCGTCGAACACAAGCTGTTTCCCGGCTATATCATGGCTCACATGGAGCTGAACGACGAAACGTGGTACCTCGTTCGCGACACCACCGGAGTCGGCGACTTCACCGGAGCTGCCGGCAAGCCGATCCCGATGCAACCGCACGAAGTCGCTGCCATGCTAGGAACCGATGTGCCACAGGGTACGCCGGCAGCAGAACCGTTGACTAAGATCGACTTCGAAGTCGGCGAGATGGTCAAAATCAAAGAAGGCGGCTTCGAAGGCTTCGAAGGCACCATTGACGGCATCGACGAACACAGTGGCCGAATTTCGGTGCTCGTTGAGGTGTTCGGCCGGTCAACCCCAGTGGAACTGGAGCACTGGCAAGCGGAGAAAGTCTGATCGAGGCCATGTGGCCTGGAAGCAGAAAGCAAGCATTGAGGAGCAAAACCATCTCCCTGCTTGGCATCTGCTTTTGATCGCCGACCTCAGTATCTTTCAGAATTTCTGAAAAAATCTCCCGTCGGACACTTGCGTTTCGTGCGGGAGTCACCAGAATGGCACGCTTCCCGTGAGTACCCGGATCGGGGCTCGCACCTTTAACATTTGTCATCACCACAACCCAAACCTCCTCAGTTTGTGGTTGGAGATAGAAAAGAAAATTTGAGTCATGGCTAAGCAGCTCAAGGCCCAAATTAAAGTTCAAGTTGTTGGCGGCCAAGCAACTCCGGCTCCGCCTGTTGGTACCGCACTTGGTCCACACGGTGTGAACATCGGGCAGTTCGTCCAGCAGTTCAACGACAAAACGAAGGACATGGCTGGCACCACTGTGCCGGTTGTGATTTCGGTCTACAATGACCGATCGTTTGACTTCATCGTCAAAAGTCCGCCAGCGGCTGTTTTGCTGAAGCAAAAAGCAAAAGTCGCCAAAGGTGCTGGCAACCCGCGAACCCAAAAAGTCGGTGCCGTTTCCACGGAAGACTTGATGGAAATCGCAAAAGTCAAATTTGAAGACATGAACGCAGGAAGTGTCGAGCAAGCCGCGCGAACAATCGCCGGAACTGCCCGAAGCATGGGGATTGAAGTCGTCGACTAAATCCCTCACCCGCCTTCTTTCCCGGGGACCACCTGCCGTCATTGTGCGGAATTGGTGGAAGAGTGAAAACACACACTCGAACGGTAGGCGAAACTAAGAACTAATCCGCTGAAGTTGTTTCCGCGATTGGTTTCCGTCTATCGGGTCGAGAGAAGTAAGGTTATCTGAGCGATGGCAAAACGTTCGAAACGCATGGAATTCCTGCGAACCAAAGCAGCGGAAGCGGGTCAAGTCTCGTTGTCCGAGGCTGTCAACGCTCTGAAGGGGCTTGAAGGTTCCCTTCCCAAGGCGATCAAGCCCTGTAAGTTCGACCAAACTGTCGAACTGGCATTGCGGCTCGGTATCGACCCTCGTCAAGCGGACCAAATCGTCCGGGGTTCTATCGTTCTTCCGCACGGTATCGGAAAAACTCAGCGAGTGCTGGTCTTCGCCCAAGGGCCGAACGTCGCAGTCGCTGAAGAAGCTGGTGCCGATCACGTCGGCGGCAAAGAGCTTGCCGAGAAAATCAAAGAGGGCTGGCTCGACTTTGACGTTGCGATCGCCACCCCTGACATGATGGGTGTCGTCGGTCCGCTCGGTCGTGTTTTGGGCCCCCGAGGATTGATGCCTTCGCCCAAAGCCGGAACCGTGACTCAAGATGTCGCGACGGCAGTCAAAGAATACAAAGCCGGTAAAGTCGAATTCCGGAACGATAACGCCGGAATCGTGCACTGTGTGGTCGGAAAGATGTCGTTCTCGGCTGAACAGTTGATCGACAATGCCCAGGCGTTTCTGAAACAAATTTCATCCATGAAGCCAGCGTCCTCGAAGGGCGTCTATCTTCGTAGCGTTACCCTGACAGCCACCAATTCCCCCGGAATCTCCGTTGCTGCATAGTTTTTCGTGTGCGGTCTGCGGTATTGATTTCCCCGTTATTTGGTGCGTGAAAACCAGGTTGTGAGAGTGTCATGAGTAAAGTCATCAAAGGCATGTTGATCGACGAAATCACCGAGCGTCTCGGCGAACACCGAGATATGTTGGTCGTCGATTGCTCGAAGATGGATGCGATTACGTCCAACACGTGGCGTCTGGCACTCCAGAAGAAAGACATTACCGCTTTCACCGTGCGAAACACGCTGGCTCGCCAAGCGTTGCACGGTGTCGGCGTGACATCGCTCGACGATATCCTCGAAGGCCCAAGCACTTTGGTGTTTGGCGGCGAAGACGTCGTTCAGCTTTCGAAAGAGATCACGAAGTGGGCGGACGATCTGAAGCCTCTCGAGGTCAAAGGCGGCACGGTCGGCGGGCAAACGCTGACTCCTGATGGCGTCGTGGCTCTCAGTAAAAGCCCCAGTCGCGAAGAATTGCTTTCGACGATCGCCGGGACGATTCTCAGCCCCGGTGCCAACTTGGCCGCTGCCCTTTTGGGACCAGCTCGAATGCTGGCCAGCCAAATCAAGCAAATCTCCGAAGGCGACGAAGACGGCGAATAAGTTTTGTGACGTGTGTTCGACGGCGAACGACCACCGAACACAATTTTTTCAAATTTTGAGTCATTGGAAACTGAAACGACGCGGCGGTCGTGTCGTACAAAAGTTACCGAGAAACCCTCTGGCAACCAACACCCGGTTCTGCCTGCCCGTGTGGGCGAGGACGCCGGTGAGGAGCAGACAAAACGGGGATGGTGTTGACCATGAGTGAAGAATCTGGCGCGGCTACAATGGAAGTTCCTGCGGAAATCAAAGACCTCGGCGAAAAGATCGTCAAGCTGACGCTCTTGGAAGCCAAAAGTCTCGTTGACTACCTCAAAGACGAGCACGGCATCGAGCCCGCTGCTGGTGGCGGCGTGATGATGGCGGGTCCAGCTGCCGCTGACGCTGGCCCAGCTGCTGAGGAACAAACGGAATTCACCGTCATGCTGACCGGCTTCGGCGATCAAAAGATCGGCGTCATCAAAGTCGTGCGTGGCGAAACCGGTTTGGGCCTCAAAGAAGCCAAAGACCTCGTCGAAGGTGTGCCAAAGCCGCTGAAAGAAGGTGTCTCGAAAGAAGACGCCGAAAAAATCAAGAAAGCGATCGAAGAGGCCGGCGGTACCGCCGAAATCAAGTAATCGCTTACTGGTCGATCACGACGGCACTCTGATTTTCCAGAGTGTCGTCGGATTTTTTTCGACGAGTGACTATGCGCCGACACTTCGGTTGTCTATGCTGTGCGATGGTGCGTCGGTTGAATTGTTGGAATTCCCATCCAGACGCTCGAATGCCACACCGTTCGGGGTGAATGTTTCGAAGTGGTGTGTTGCAAGAACAGCGACGAGAAAACGTGGCACGGAAGTATTCGCAGCCTCTCTGGAGAGGCATGGGGGGTGAATGTGAGGCGGCGTTCTCAGAACGTTTCGACCGCCGCGGAGCGACCGCTCCGTGCCGCGGGCTTTTTCGTCTTCTCCGCCCGGCCACGACTTGTTCGTGTCGTCTGGCTTCACACGGCCAACTTCTACAAGGTTGGAAAAATCACGTCAAGACTCCTCTGGCCACTTTCTCACCTGTTGCACCCTCTGTTACCGACGGCAAACTGCTGCGGAGTCTCGTTGTTTTGTCCCAACGGTTTCCAGTGATGAGAGTTGTGTCCTACGTGAGGCCTATCTTTCGTCGCCGACTTTTTGTTGAAGCATGATGTTTCGACCGTGCGTTCCGATTGGGTGGCGGCCCCCAGCGGAATTGCCAGTGCAGTTTGGCCGTTGATCACCGTTTTTCATCAGAAGAGAGCGATCCATGCCGATTCCAGCCGAGCGAATCGTCCCGACCAAAGAAATCCGCAACTTCGGTGATCTTCCAGAAGAATTCGAAGTCATGCTGCCGGACTTGCTGGCCGACCTGACACGAATTCAAACCGAGTCCTACGCTCGGTTCTTGCAACTTGATCGCCCCGCCCGCGAGCGGAAGGATCAGGGTCTGGAAGAAATTCTGCGGGAAATCTTTCCGATCGAAAGCTACGACGGACAGTACCGCCTGGACTACATCAAGTACGAACTCGGCAAACCGCGGTATACGCCCCTCGAATGTCGCCAACTCCGTTTGACTTACGGTCGGCCGTTCCGCGTATGGTTACGGTTGGAGAAAGAGCAACCGGTCGAAGAAGAAGTCTATCTCGGCGATATGCCGATCATGATCGGCGGCGGTGAGTTCATCATCAACGGTGCGGAACGATGCGTCGTTTCACAGTTGCACCGTTCTCCTGGTGTGGATTTCGTCCGTACCGATGAACCCGGTGAACGCAAGAACTTCTCTTGCCGGATCATTCCGGAGCGTGGAAGCTGGATCGAGTTGGTCATCAGCAAACGCGACGCACTTGGCGTGCGGATCGACCAAAGCGGGAAGTTCTCCGCCATGACGCTCCTGCGGGCCATGGAAAAGAACTACTCGGATGACGAAGCTCTCGTCGACTTGTTCTACAAGACTACCGAGGTCGATGTCGCCAAGTTCGGTGCAAACGAATCGCTCGTCGAGAAGTATGCGGCGAAGGATATCGTCTATCCCGCCGGACACGAGCGTTGCGGTGAGATCATCGCTGACGTCGGTCAACAGTTGACGGCCGAGATGTGTTCGCAGATCGGTGAAAGCGGTTTGGACACCGTCAAACTCATCGACAACATGACCGACGATCTGGTCCTCTCGAGCATTCTCGACGACGGCACACACAGTCACGAAGAGGCGTTGCTTAAGATTTACCAACGTCTCCGTCCCGGCAACCCACCGGCTCTCGACAAGGCCATCGATCTCTTCCAAGAGAAATTCTTCGAAGTCAATCGTTATCGTCTCGGCCGTGTCGGTCGGTTCCGTATCAATCGGAAGTTCGACCAGGACATCCCGGATACGCAAATGACGCTTGATGCGTTGGACTTCGTCAACGCGATCAAGTACTTGCTCAAGTTGCGTGCGGGGGATGATTCGGCACGGATCGACGATATCGATAACCTCGGCAACCGACGTCTGCGAACCATCGACGAACTTGGAACCGATGAAGTTCGCAAAGGCTTTTTGAAGCTGCGTCGCACCGTGCAAGAGCGGATGCAGATGAAAGACGTCGAGGAAATGACCCCTCGACAACTTATCAATCCGAAGAGTGTGTCGGCGGCGATCGACTACTTCTTCGGGCGTAGCGAACTCAGCCAAGTGGTCGACCAGACCAACCCGCTGTCGATGCTCACGCACGAACGCCGATTGAGTGCTCTCGGCCCTGGTGGTTTGAACCGGAAACGGGCGGGCTTTGAAGTTCGCGACGTGCACATTTCGCACTACGGCCGAATTTGCCCGATTGAAACGCCGGAAGGAACCAACATCGGTTTGATTTCGTCGTTGTCGATTTTTGCGAAAGTCGATGATTACGGCTTCCTGATCGCTCCCTATCGGAAGGTTGTCGATGGTCGTTTGACCGACGAGATCGAATGGCTGCGAGCGGACCAGGAAAGTTACGTTCGCGTGGCTCCTGCCGACACAAAGGTGGATAACGGTCAACTCGTCGAAGAGCGTGTTTTGGCTCGTCACAACAACGACGTGGTCTGGATCGCCAAGAACGAAGTGCAATACATCGACTTGGCTCCGAGCGAGATGGTCGGGGTGTCGGCGGCGTTGATTCCGTTCCTCGAACACGACGACGCCAACCGGGCGTTGATGGGTTCGAACATGCAACGGCAAGCCGTGCCGTTGTTGATCGCCGAGCCGCCATTGGTCGGTACCGGGATGGAACAATACGTCGCCCGCAACTCTGGGATGGTTGTTCGCAGCGACCGCGATGGCGAAGTCACTTATGTCGATGCCGACCAAGTGCACGTCGACGGCAAGAAGTTCCCGATGCGGAAGTTCACCGGGCTTAACGAACGGACCTGCCTCACGCAGAAACCGACCGTTACAATGGGCCAAAAAGTTCGCAAGGGCGACATGCTCTGTGACAGTGCCGCGACCCGTGACGGTGAGTTGGCCCTTGGACGGAACGTGCTTGTCGCCTTCATGAGTTGGGAAGGTTACAACTTCGAAGATGCCATTATCCTCTCCGAGCGATTGGTGAAGGAAGACGTTTATACGTCGATCCACATCGATGAATTCGACGTCGAAATTCGTGAAACGAAACTCGGGAAGGAAGAGTTCACTCGCGATATTCCGAACGTCTCCGAGAAAGCTCTGCGACATCTCGATGAAGACGGGATCGTGCAAATTGGAACTCGGGTTTCGCCTGGCGATATTCTCGTCGGGAAAGTCAGTCCGAAAGCGAAGAGCGAACTCACCCCGGAAGAAAAGTTGCTCCACGCGATCTTCGGGCGTGCCGGTGAAGACGTGAAGAACGAGTCACTCGACGTGCCTTCGGGTGTCGAGGGGATCGTGATTCACACCGAACGATTCGCTCGTCAAATGAGCTTGTCCGACATCGAACGCAAGAAGTTCCAAATGGAACTCAAGAAGACCGAGGAAAAAGGCAACGAAACGGTTGCGACTGCATTCCAACGCTTCTTGGGACCGTTCGAAGAAGCCTACGGCCAAACCGTTGTCGACGATGACGGTCGCCAGATGAAATCGTTGGAAGACCAGAAAGTCGTCGCCGAGTTCGCCGTCCGCTTCCCGGAATGGTACGAACGTCTCGACGCGGGTAGTCCGAAGAAAGAAGCCGACCTGCGGAAAGTCATGGACGAGCATTGGTCACTCGTCGAAGAAGCACTCGACGAACGTGATCATGCCTTGAACAGCATGAAACGCGGCGACGAGTTGCCCTCGGGCGTGTTGCAAATGGTGAAGGTCTACGTCGCCAGCAAACGTCAGATTTCCGTCGGCGACAAGATGGCCGGTCGACACGGGAACAAAGGGGTGATTTCCAAGGTCTTGCCGATCGAGGATATGCCTTATCTGCCCGACGGTACGCCAATCGACATCATCCTGAACCCGCTCGGTGTGCCGAGCCGGATGAACGTGGGTCAGATTCTCGAGACTCACTTGGGATGGGCGGCTGGCAACGTCGGTTATCGCTGTGTCTGTCCGGTGTTCGACGGGGCACCTGAAGAGCAAATCAAGGCGGCTCTCAACGAAGCTGGTCTGCCGGAAGACGGCAAGATTCACCTCCGTGACGGGCGAACCGGTGAGTTGCTCGAACAGAAAACGACCGTCGGCTACATCTACATGCTCAAGTTGCACCACCTCGTGGATGACAAAGTTCACGCTCGTGCAACCGGACCGTACAGCCTCATTACCCAACAACCGCTCGGCGGGAAAGCTCGCTTCGGTGGTCAACGATTTGGGGAGATGGAAGTGTGGGCCCTCGAAGCCTACGGGGCGGCTTACATTCTGCAAGAGTTGCTCACCGTCAAGAGTGACGACGTGGAAGGTCGAACCAAAATCTACGAAAGCATGGTCAAAGGCGAGAACACCCTCGAAGCCGGCACCCCCGCTAGTTTCGACGTGCTCAACAACGAAATCCGCGGTCTCTGCCTGAACCTGACGCTGGAGAAGAATCAAGTGTGAGACAACGAGGATTAATGACCTAACGCGATCCACTTGGTTTCACGTGAGGATGGAAGATGGAGGATAGAGAATGGCGGCTATCCACAGTTTTCGAGATCTTCATGTGTACCAAGCCGCGAGAGAGGGAGCTCAAGCGATTTTTCAGCTGACTTAAAGGTTTCCGAAGCCAGAAATCTACTCACTCACGGATCAGATTCGCCGCAGTTCCCGAGCGGTGGGTGCGATCGTAGCCGAAGGTTGGGCCAGACGACGTTATGAAGCGGACTTCATCTTGAAAATGACACAAGCACTGGGGGAAGCGATGGAAACACAAGCATGGCTCGATGCAGCCCTCGACGCCGAATATATCTCACAAGTTGAGCACAACACTCATGATCGCCAATGGCAATCGATTGGTGGAATGCTCAATCGCACGATCGCGCAAGCGAATCGGTTTTGTACCAAAAGCTGACGAAGAGACCGCCATCTTCCATCCGCAATCCTCCATCCTCTCTGCAACCACCGGAGTTTGACAGAATGGCAATTACCGAATCAGCCTATGAACGCGTGAACGATTACGGCTCGGTGAAAATCGGGTTGGCGAGTCCGCACGATATTCGCTCCTGGAGTTTTGGCGAAGTCAAAAAGCCAGAAACGATTAACTACCGGACCTATCGCCCGGAACGCGACGGGCTGTTTTGTGAGCGGATTTTCGGTCCGGAAAAGGACTGGGAATGTGCCTGCGGCAAATACCGTGGCATGAAGTACAAAGGCATGATCTGCGACCGTTGTGGCGTGAAAGTCACCCACAGCCGCGTGCGTCGGAAGCGGATGGGCCACATCGAGCTCGCTGCGCCGGTCGTTCATATCTGGTTCTTCAAGAGCATGCCCTCGCGATTGGGTGCGTTGCTCAACATGAAGACGACCAGCCTGGAAAAGGTTATCTATTTCCAGGATTACGCGGTCATCGATCCCGGTGATACCCCGCTGCGACGTGGGCAACTCATCACCGAAGACGAAGCTCGCCAAGCTCGCGAGAAGTACGGTCACGGTTCCTTTGAAATCGACATGGGAGCCGAAGCGATCAAGAAACTGCTCGAGACGATTAACCTCGTCGAAGAGTCGGTCCAACTGCGGAAAGATCTGCGGGAAACCGGTTCGCAGCAGAAGATGAAAGACTACATCAAACGACTGAAAATCGTGGAAGCTCTCCGCGATAGCGACAACCGCCCCGAGTGGATGGTGCTCGATTGCGTGCCAGTCATTCCGCCGGACTTGCGGCCGTTGGTACTGCTCGATAGTGGCAACTTCGCGACCAGCGACTTGAACGACTTGTACCGCCGGATCATCAACCGGAACAATCGACTCAAGAAGTTGGTCGACCTGAACGCGCCGGAAGTCATCGTCCGTAACGAAAAGCGGATGTTGCAACAATCGGTCGATGCTCTCTTCGATAACAACCGTTGTAAGCGACCCGTGCTCGGTTCTTCGAACCGTCCACTCAAATCGCTGACGGACATGATCAAAGGGAAGCAAGGCCGGTTCCGCGAAAACTTGCTCGGGAAACGGGTCGACTATTCCGCTCGTTCGGTGATCGTCGTCGGCCCGGAACTCAAGCTGAACCAATGTGGTTTGCCGAAGAAGATCGCGTTGGAACTTTACCAACCGTTCATCATCCGCCGCCTCAAAGAACTTGGTCATGCCGACACCATCAAGAGCGCCAAACGGATGCTCGAACGTCGCGATGACGAAGTTTGGGACATCTTGGAAGAGGTGATCACGAACCATCCGGTTCTTCTCAACCGTGCACCAACATTGCACCGGATGGGGATTCAAGCTTTCGAACCAGTGCTGGTCGAAGGGAACGCGATTCGGGTTCACCCGCTGGTCTGCAAAGGGTTCAACGCTGACTTCGACGGCGACCAAATGGCGGTTCACTTGCCATTGTCGATCGAAGCCCAGGTCGAAGCGACCACGTTGATGCTCTCGACGAACAACATTTTCGGACCGGCGAACGGTGCCCCGATTATCGCTGCCACGCAGGATATCGTGATGGGTTGCTATTACCTCACGGTGAAGCGTGGAGGTATGGAACGCTGGGGTTGGAGCGGCGACAACGGCGAAAAACGACTCATCGAGTTCTCTTCGCCAAACGAAGTCTTCACCGCGTTGGCTCAACAGCGTGTTCGTCGACACGACATCATCAAAGTTCGCTTGCCGAAGGACCGCCAGGTTCGTGGTGAAGGAGCCGAGGAATACCGTCCAGGTCGACTCATCGAAACAACCGTCGGACGCGTGTTATTCAACGACATCCTTCCCAAAGGCATGGCGTACTACAACACCACGATGACGAGCAAAGAACTCGCCAACGTGATTTCCGACAGCTATCTGGAACTGAGCCGAAAGGCGACGATCCAGCTGCTGGACTCCATGAAGGAGATTGGGTTCCGCGAAGCGACCAACAGCGGAATTTCCTTCGGAACCAGCGACCTGAAAACGCCGGACGAAAAATTCCACGTCATCAAAGAGACGGAGAAGGAAGTCCTCAAGCAAATGAAGCTCTACAGTCGGGGTGTGATTACCGACCAAGAGCGTTACAACACCGTGCTTGACTTGTGGACCCATGCTCGGGAACAAATCACCGAAGCGATGATGCACGAGTTGGAACACGACACCCGTGATGAAGGCAAGTATGTCAACCCGGTGTTCCTGATGGCTCACTCCGGGGCTCGTGGTGGTAAGGAACAGATGCGACAGCTCGCCGGGATGCGGGGGCTGATGGCCAAGCCGTCGGGCGAGATCATCGAAACCCCGATCAAAGCCAACTTCCGGGAAGGTTTGTCGGTGCTGGAGTACTTCTCCTCGACGCACGGTGCTCGAAAAGGTCTCGCGGATACCGCCCTCAAGACCGCTGACTCGGGTTACCTCACGCGGAAGTTGGCCGACATCTGCCAGAACGTCGTTATCACCGAGGAAGACTGCGGAACCACGCAAGGGATCACTCGTGGGATTCTCTACCGTGGGGAAAAGGTCGAAGTCAGCTTGGCCGACGCGATTCGTGGTCGCGTTTCGCGAACGAATATCGTCCACCCGATTACGGACGAAGTCATCGTCCGGGAAAACCAGCTGATTACCGTCGAAATCGCCCGCAAGATCGAGGACATGGGTCTTGGGAAAATCCAGGTGCGGTCGCCCATGACGTGCGAAAGCCGACTCGGTTTGTGTCGTCTCTGTTACGGGATGGACTTGTCGACCGGTTCGCTTGTCGAAGAAGGTTTGGCCGCCGGGATTATTGCCGCTCAGTCGATCGGTGAACCGGGGACGCAGCTCACCATGCGGACGTTCCACGTGGGTGGGACCGCCAGCCGGGACATTGAGGAAAGCGAACTCAAAAGTCGTCGGTCTGGTAAGGTCAAGTTCACGCAAATCCGCAGCGTGATCAACAACGAAGGCCAGAACATCGTCCTTACGAAAGACGGTCAGATCACCGTTCTCGACCCGAAAGATCGAGAACTCGAGACCTACAAAGTTCCGAACGGGGCGACTCTCTTGGTCACCGAGGATCAAGAGGTCAAGGAAGACGATGTCCTTTGCCGTTGGGACCCGCACTCCGTGCCGATTCTGTCGGAAGAAGGCGGTTGGGTGAAACTGGTGGACTGTATCGAAGGCCGGACTGTGCGGTCTGAGAAAGAGTCCAGCGGTAACATTCGGCGAACCGTCATCGAGCACAAAGGCGACGTGCACCCGCAGATCGTTGTGCAAGACAAAGATGGTAAAGCCCTTAAATACTATCCTCTGCCGGAAGGTGCGAGCGTCGACGTCCAAGACGATGACGAAGTGGCCGCCGGTCGGGTGTTGGCGAGAACTCCACGTGCCGCCGCCGGTACGCAGGACATCACCGGGGGTCTGCCTCGGGTCACGGAACTATTCGAAGCTCGGAAACCGAAAGACCCGGCTGTTATCGCCGAGATCGACGGTGTCATCGAGATCGGTGAAAAGAAACGTGGCAAGCGGATCATCATCGTGGTCGGTGAGGACGGCTCGGAAGTCGAACACGTTGTGCCGCCAGGTAAGCAATTGCTCGTGGAAGGTGGTCAGAAGGTCAAAGCGGGAACGGCTCTCATCGCCGGTCCACTCGTCCCGCACGACATTCTCCGCGTGCAAGGTGCCGAGGAAGTGCAGCAATACTTGTTGCACGAAATCCAAAGCGTGTACCAAGCTCAACGGGTGGACATCGACGACAAGCATATCGAAATCGTTGTGTCGCAGATGCTGCGGAAGATTCGCATCGAAGACACCGGCGACACCGAATTGCTGCCGGGCGTGTTGGTCGACAAGTTCGAATTCCGCCGCATGAACGAAGAGCTGATGGACAAGGTCAAAGTGACCGACTCTGGAGCTGCGGACTTCAAAGTCGACGAAGTTGTTCCGCTCGACTTGATCGAGGAAGTCAACGAAGACTTGGAAGCTGCCAACGAGCCGACGGTGAAATACACCCGTCCGCGAGCAGCCACCGGAACAACCCAACTTTTGGGGATTACCAAAGCGTCGGTGCAAAGCGAAAGCTTCATCTCCGCGGCGAGTTTCCAAGAGACCACCAAGGTGCTCACCGAAGCGGCACTTGCGGGCAAGATCGACAACTTGGTCGGTCTGAAGGAAAACGTTATCCTCGGGCACTTGGTGCCGGCGGGAACGGGGTTCCATTCGCATCAAAACTCTGAGGTGCGAATTCACGAAGAAGCCCTCGAAGAGTTGCGAGCCGAGAAGGAACGGATTCACGCCAATCGCATGAACATGCTCAACGAGCCGTCGGGCTCTGAGTTGGGCAACGGGAATGCGGCTTCGGCGGAAGTCGCAGCGGAGCAAGCGAAAGCTCGTGAAGCTCTCGACAAACTCGTTCCCGACGAGAACTAATCACAATTCGAACCAGGAAAACCGGCCCAATCTGGGTCGGTTTTTTTGTATCAATTCGTCGAAAGCTCAGGGAAACGCCGGTAGAAAACCGGAATGCCGAGTCCTACAATCGGCCACCTCATTCACGGGAGTTGCCTGCACCGTTTGGAACGCCAATCGCCTTTTCCCCACCCTGCTCCTCGATTTGCGACTCCCCACTTACTGCCAAACAACTTCAACAACGAAAGCGCTCGCTGATGTCAACTCGCGAAATGGAATCGCTGAACACCACGCTCGACGCCTTCATGTCCGATGTCCTCGACGGTCTGACCACGTCGCCGAAGACGTTACCTAGTAAGTATTTCTACGACGAAACCGGGTCCAAACTCTTTGAACAAATCTGTGGTCTCGACGAGTACTATCTCACCCGGACCGAACTCGGAATCATGCGTCGTCATATCGACGAAATGGCCGATACGATCGGTGTGGGAAGTATGCTGGTGGAGTACGGCAGCGGCAGTAGTTTGAAAACACGGATGCTGCTCGATGCACTGCAACCACATGTACACTATGTGCCGGTTGATATCTCGGGCGACTATCTCCAGTCCGTGGCGATGGAATTGCGAGACCGATATCCTTCGATCGACATCGATCCCGTTTGCACCGATTTTACGCAAGGCTTCGAGTTGCCGGAGAATACCGAAGCTCACCACGTCGTTTACTTCCCTGGGTCCACGATTGGCAATTTCGGCCCGGCGGAAGCGATCGATCTGCTTAGCAATATTGCCGAACAAGTCGGGCCGGGTGGCGGATTGTTGATCGGTGTCGATCTTTGGAAGTCCCCGGAGATTCTGCATCCCGCGTACAGTGATGCGGCCGGTGTAACCGCGGAGTTCAATTACAATTTGCTCCGGCGAATCAACACCGAACTCGATGCCAACTTCGCCATCTCCCAATTTCAGCACGAAGCTCGTGTGAATGCCGCCGAACATCGCATGGAATCGCATTTGGTTTCTTTGACCGACCAAGTCGTGGAAATCGATGGTTCCTCGATTGAGTTCGCGGAAGGTGAAACCATCCACACTGAGTGTTCCTATAAGTACACGCAACCGATGTTCGCAGAGTTAGCTGGCGAAGCGGGCTTCGATGTCGACCGAATTTGGCGTGATGAGCAATATGATTTCACGGTGCAGTATCTCGTGGCCCGGTAATCGAGCTTGTTCGGTCTGTGCTCGAGAAATGCGAATGTGATTGCCGTTGACCGAATGTTTTCGTTAGGATTCGTCTTCCTTACGATGCCCAGCGACCGTTGAAGTTCACGATTTGTTGAATTTCCGCTAATCCGTTTGGCACCGGAACCGTTGACGAGAGAAAGCCAACGAACAACGTCGGGCCGGTCCATGAACGACAAACCGCACATTCCTGCGAACTTTGAGTCGATCAATACGCTCAATCCCATTCCTGTCAACCGACTTCGGTGGGCAGAGGGGTTTAGCATTATTCTTGGCGTTGTATCGACGGTCGTGCTGAACGGTCTTCGACAGATCGATGGATTGAACCGCACGGAATTGGGCATCATCGTGTGTCTCACGATGGTCTTTCTCGCGGGTTCATTGATTCAGCGATACCGATGGTCGCTGACCAAATCCACGTTCCGACGGCGAAACCGCTGGCGAATCGCGATTAGTGCCATCTGGGCAGTCGGTGCACTGACAATCCCGATTTGGGGAACGGCATTCACGGAGTCACGATTTTCGGCACTGGTGCAGTTCTCGGAGATCTGTGTTCTATGCCGGGCGTTTGTTGAATCGATTTATCTCACGCGTGAGTTCACCGCCCGTAGTGGTGGCAATCCTGCGCCCCTGCTGATGTTGTCGTTTGTGGCATTGATTGGTGTCGGCACCCTCTTGCTGTTGTTACCAAAGGCATACGCTGACCCGGCCAAAGTGCCAGAAAACTTCCCCGATCGCTTCCGCATTGCTTTGTTCACCGCCACAAGTGCGAGTTGCGTGACAGGTTTGATCGTCGTCGATACCCCCACCTATTGGAGCCGAACAGGACAAGCGGTGATCATGGGGCTGTTCCAGATCGGTGGGTTGGGCATCATGACGTGTGGTGCTTTCTTCGCGGTTGCCGCCGGTCGCGCCATGCGGGCCCGCGAACGTGTCGCCTTGCACGAACTTCTCGAAGCCGATCAACCCGGACAAGTGAAACGACTCGTCTTGGGAATCTTCGCGTTCACGTTGATTTCCGAACTGGTCGGTGCGGTGTGCATCTCGGGACTGTTCGCAAACGAAAGCTTCGGGGACCAGGTTTTTCTGAGCGTGTTTCACTCCGTCAGCGCATTCTGTAACGCGGGGTTTTCGTTGACGGAAAACAGTTTCGTCGGCTATGGACACCGCTGGGAAGTTTGGGGTGGCGTGTGCGGACTGATCATCATCGGTGGTCTCGGTTTTGCCACGCTGTATAACATTTTTCTCTACACGCGGATGCAGTGGGCCTCGATCCGAAGTACCCCACTGTTTAACCTTCCGACCAGCCAACCCCGACTTTCCGTGTCTGCACGGCTCGTGTTGACGACAACGATCATTCTCTTAGTCTTTGGAACGATCGCGTTTTTCTTGCTGGAATCCACCGGCCGCCCCGCAAGTGATCCGCAAATCGCAATTCCGTTCGGACAACGCATTTCGGAAGCGTGGTTTCAATCCGTCACGTTCCGCACCGCGGGGTTCAATACCGTCGACATGGACGCCATGACTCCAGCGACAAAATTGCTGGGAATCATGCTGATGTTCATCGGAGCGGCTCCCGGTTCGACCGGCGGCGGAATCAAAGTAACCGCAATCGCCTTGGTTGTGCTTCGACTGAGAAACATCCTGCATGGACGCCAACGTATCGAAGTTCATAAGCGGATCATTCCTGATATTCTCGTCAACCGCGCATTGACGATTGTCGCATTAGGTGTGTTGTGCGTGATGATGACGACGATGTTGCTTGCGATTTTCGAACGCAACGAAATGCAGTTTATGAACCATTTGTTCGAGTCGGTCAGTGCGTTCGCGACGGTGGGCGTCTCGGCGATTGGGACACACACGCTTCAGCCGATGTCGCAATATGTGATTATCGTGACGATGTTTCTCGGTCGAATCGGCCCGCTGACTTTGTTCATCGCGTTGGCCGGTTCCCCGAAGCCATTGCGATACGATTACCCCGAAGAACGTGTGAACCTCGGCTAACCATATGACGGTCATTTGTGTCCGTGAAGGACGAGTGTTCGATCTTCGAAACCGACAATCGAAACAACTCATTCATCTATTCTGAGCAAGTGTTATGCAACGTATTGCAGTCATCGGATTGGGACGGTTCGGAGTCGCGTTGGCTCGGCAACTCACGCGGAGCGGTGCAGAAGTCATCGCCATCGACAACGAAATGAGTTGGGTCAACGAAGTTCAAGACGATGTGGCCGTCGCCGTTCGCGTTGATAGCACCGAGCGTGAAGCGTTGGTTGCTCAGGAAATCGACAAAGTCGACGTGGCTGTTGTCGCCATCGGAGAAAACTTCGAAGCCGCGTTACTGACCACGGTGATTCTCAAGAAACTCGGTGTGCCGAAGATTATCTGTCGCTCGCAGTCGGAATTCCACACGGAAATCTTTCGGCAAATCGGGGCCGATGAAGTCATTCAGCCGGAAATTCAGGCTGGCGAACGTCTCGGACACAGCTTGGCCAATCCGCAGTTGGAAGACCTCATCAGCTTGGGCGAAGGCTACACGCTTATCGAAGTGCGAGCACCAAAAGAGTTCGTTGGTCAAACGATTCGCTCGATCGGCATCCGGCAAAAGTTCGGTGTGAACCTCATTACGATTCGTCGTCCGGTACCGGACAGCACACCGCCTCAATACCACGTCGTCGGTGTTCCGAAACCAGACGAAACGATACGAGAACTCGACATCCTCGTCCTCGTCGGCACCGACGAAGCTTTGGCCCGGTTGCCGAAGGAATAACCGTTCACGCCACTTCGTCGAGTACTTCGCTATCGACGTAGATCGGCAACGGCGGATCGTAATGCACCGCAAGAGCAATGGCATCGCTCGGGCGACTGTCGATCTCGACCAACTCGCCATCTTGCCGCACGCGAATGACGGCGTAATACGTGTGGTCCATCAAATTATTGACGACCACGTCTTCCGCCTCGCCACCCAACTCCTCGATCGTATTCTTGAGTAAATCATGCGTCAGGGGTCGCGGCGGCGGTTCCTCCGTGAAGCGGCGATTGATGCTGGTCGCTTCAAATAGACCGATCAAAATCGGGAATATCCGATCGCCATCGACTTCACGCAGATAGATCAGGTACTGATCCGCGATATCGTTGATGATGATTCGCGCTAGTTCCATCCGGACCAGCATCCGCGTCTCCCCTCAAAAGTCGCTCGGCAAGTTGACTATGTGAAGTTCAAGTATAGACCGCAACCAAGGCGGATGGAAGAACACGCCTGCGGAAACGCATTCGGTTGGCACTTGGCTCGGTGCGAGAGGTGACCTATCATGCGAGCAGACACCTAGAAAATTTTGGGAGCTGGCGGCAATGGGGTTGTTCGACAAGTTAAAGGGCGCGCTGTCCAAGACGAAAACTCTGCTCAATACCGATGTGCGCGACCTGTTCCGCTCGGGGGAGATCCTCGGCGAAACACAGTTGAAGCAATTCGAGAAACGCCTCATCGAATCCGACATGGGCGTGGTCGCGGCGGACAGTATCGTGAGTGAAGTCCGCGAGAAACATGGTGGACGAACCGTCAACGTCGAGGAAATCTGGAACACCGTTCGCGAGCAATTGAAATCGATGCTCAAAGGCGAGGGGGATGTCCGGTACGACGTCAGCGATCCGCTGTCGCCCTTGAAGTTGGCCGACTCCGGACCAACGGTCATCATGGTTTCCGGCGTTAACGGTGCCGGCAAAACTACAAGCATCGCGAAACTGACGAACTTGCTGCAGAAGCAAGGCAAAAGCGTTGTGCTCGCTGCCGGAGACACCTTCCGTGCGGCTGCCGTCGAACAACTTACGATGTGGTCACAACGATTGGGATGCGAAATCGTCACCCGAGACAGCGGCACAGACCCGGCAAGCGTGGCCTACGGAGGGTGTGAGAAAACCCTGGAAACCGGGGCCGACGTGTGCATCGTCGACACCGCCGGTCGTTTGCAGACCGATAAAAACTTGATGCAGGAACTGCAAAAAATTCACCGTGTCGTCGGCAAGAAGATCGAAGGCGCCCCGCACGAGAGTTTGCTCGTGCTCGATGCGACCACCGGTCAGAACGGACTGAGCCAAGCTCGAAACTTCTCCGAAATCGCAGGCTGCACCGGCATTGTCCTCGCCAAACTCGACGGCACCGCCAAGGGTGGTGTCGTCGTCGCCGTCCGTCAACAAATGGGAATCCCCGTCAAATACATCGGCGTCGGTGAAAAAGTCGACGACATGGAACTCTTCGACCCCGACGCCTTCGTCGAAGCGTTGTTCACCACCGCGTGATAAGCCGTCGAATCGACGAAAATCATTTGTTCGAAGGTTTTCAGAACCAACCCTACTGAACATCTTGCTATCATGGTGCGATGTGCTGCTGTCGAGTTTTTCTCACAAAGCGACCCTCCGACGAGGGTCAATCGCCAGAGAAGCGGCTGAACGATCCGGCAAAAGCATGCGGTTTGGATGCCGATCAATTGGGACATCATTAGTTTTTCCGGTGATGGCACACCGTGCGAGATTGCGACATCAGTCGTGAGCCATGACGAGATCAATCCGACCGTCAAGGACGACGCATTTCAGTTGAAGTTGCCGGCCAATACGCTTGTTAGCGACAACGTTTTAGCGACAACGTTCGAGGCGACGACTATATCCTGCGTCCCAACGGTGACCGTCGCATCGCGATCCATCAGTGTGGAGTTGGGAACCCTGTGATGACTGAATCCCCCAAGTTCCAAGCGGCTTTCCCGTATCAAGAAGACGTTTTAGCTCTTCCCGTTACCGACTTGGATATAGCCTCGGAGTGGTACGCGAAGCACTTTGGGATGGTCGAAGTCGAGCGGCATGACGATCCCGTGCCGACGGTGATTTTGGAACGTGACGGAGTTCAACTTGGATTTGCCATCAATGGTGGTGATGCCTCGAATGACGGCGCTGCCATTCTCGTGAGTAACATTCCAGGCATGCGAGCCGAACTCGAAGCGAACAGTGCGAAAGTCGGCGACTGGCGAATCGATGAACGTGACGGCAAAAAGCTCAGGGTGTTCTTCGTCGTCGCCCCCGACGGACTGTGCTACTACTTTCATGAACCGATCTCCGAGTGACGTGCGATTCACTCAATCGCTTCAAATCTCGAGAAACCCGCCCCATCATTGATCACCGGTCAGTCTTGCGGTAATCGGATTTTCGGAAGACCAACTGAGGCGTTCTATCGCGTCTGCCGGAACGGACCACAACCAATCCCAGCCATCGCCCTTGTCCGTTGATCGGAATAAAGTGAAGGTATGCCCTATCTGGTGTCCAAATTTCTAGATCAAGCCAGTTTTCCAAGTCCAAACTGTGGAAAAAAAGCTACGGTTGTTCGTTCGCCTATTGTACTGAAAAGATCCAAGAGAGTTGGCACAACTCACCCAAGGACAATGTACAGGCGTCACGATGGTTTGCCGATCCCGGTCTATGCCGACCTTTGTCATCGGTTTCGTTGTCGGCAGACGCTTGGGTCGTGAATCGGGTTTGGGTTTTGCTTCTTTAGAGTCGGAAAAACGATCGCGTTTCTGCGTCCGCTAGAGACAACGAAGGCCGCGATCACGTTTCGTTAGCGCTTCAGCAGTATCGATAACACCGCAGAGGCAAGTGTCTCGTCAAGCTGAGACAACTTGTACTCCCTGTGGATACCGAAAACCGTGATTCGGTCTAGATCAGGAAGTCATTGTGGCCAATCGCACGCCTACTGTCGTTCAGTCAGTCGCCCTTTCAGCTCTCCGTCCTGGCGTGAAACTACCGGCGCCGATTTACGACGCCCGAAACCCGAGCGTATTGCTATTAGGTTCGGGAATGCGTCTGAGCCCGGACAATCTCGAACGATTGCAAAGCCGCGGGGTGACTCAGGTAGCCATCGAATCTCAGCATCTTGCCGAGATTTGCACGACCCCTTCAGAACCAGAACCTCAGGCGGCCGCGTCGGAAAAATCTGAAAACAAAGGTGGAGCATCCGCTCTCAAAGACTTTCATAAAGTCGCCAACAAACCTCTCAGCAGTCTTGTTCGCAAGCCACCGCGAAACACACCATCTCCCAAGGTTGTGGGTAAGTTCAAGGGGCAACGGAAACAGCACTCAACACAAATTCAGCAGGTTATGGAGTCGGTCAACTTTACGCCTGCTGTGAGTGCTCAACCACTCAAGGGTATTGCGCAGAACTCGATGGAGATGATCATTGATGACGTCGACATCTTCGTCAAATTGGCAATTGAACCACCGGCCGACGCCGCGACGAACGAACATTGTCTTCGAACCGCTCAGCTAGCAATGGCGATTGCCACCATGTTGGAACACACGGTCGACGACATCCAACAACTCGGTGTCGGATGTTTGATCTCACGGGTGGGTATGACGGCAAACGGTCAACGCCTGGTGTCCGAACGACGACACCTTTCTGGTTCGGATCATGTCGAGATTCAGAAAACGCCCTGTCGCACCTTCGACTTGCTCCAAGAGTCACCGGATATGCCGATGGTTGCCCGGCAAGTCGCCTATCAAATGTTTGAACGCTGGGACGGTTCGGGATATCCCCGCGGACGGGCGGGAGTCCAAATTCATCCGTTGGCTTGTGTTGCCGCCGTCGCCGATGTGTATGTGGCGCTTTCGTCACCACGTCCCCACCGACCACCGTTCACTCCGTATGCCGCCATTGAACAGCTAATTGCGGACACTCGTCGGGGATTATTTGATCCCCGTGCTATCCGTGGACTCCTGCGGGTCGTTTGTCTGTTTCCGCTGGGAACCTATGTGGAACTCAACGATGGTACCATCGGCTGCGTCGTGAGGAACAATTCCGAGGCCTATGACCGCCCCGTGCTAGAACTTCTCTGCGACGCACAAACGCGTCCCCAGTCTGGTGAGACCTTGAATCTTCAAGATTACCCCCGACTACGTGTCGACCGCGTCCTAGCCCCCGTCGAAATCGCCGACATCATCCAAGCCTCACAGCGTCACGCCACCGCCACACCGACCGAACTCACTGCCGCTTTGTAGCCGAATCAAGTGATTTCTTTGATCGAAAGATAAGGCGAATTTCGTTAGCAGTCGGCAATCAGATTTTTTCAAAGCACGCGGGTTTCAAATCACTCCACCACGATTTTCGTGTGATACAACCGGCGGTCGTCGGCGCGTTCGCGGTAGTCTTCGAAGAGGGCTTCGAAGGTGGGCTGAGGGAAGTCATTGAACTTGCGGTGGCCTCCCATGCGAACGAGGAGTTTGCGGTCGTAGGCAATGAGTTCCGGGGAAAGCCAGACCGTGTAGAGCTTGGCGGCAGTAGAGAGATTGATGGTGGTGTGGTCCGTGCTACCGTCGAGGATGTCGGCTTTCACGGTAATTGGACGTCGGTTGATGCTCACAGGCAATCCCTCGGCTTCCAACCAGAAGTAGCGGGCTTGGTTGGTGTGAACCAGTTCCGTCGACAGATCCTTCGGTTGTGGCGGGCGACTTTGAAGATCCATCCAATTAAACAGCTGATGAATTTCCTCGTAGAAGGTTTCGTAACCCCGCCCAAGATACTCCGCGACAATCACATCGTATCGGGTGCCGCGTTTGATCATGTTCATCAAGATCTGTGAGTGCTGCGTATCTTGCAGCGACGCCTCCGCGAGTTCCCCAGCAATGATGTACCACGACGTAAGTTCCGCGTTCTCCCACTTCCATTTGCAGTTCTCGCGAAGTCGGCCCGAAATGGGAATCACTCCCGCGAACACATCCGGCCGGGTGAGACCGATATCAAAAGCGGCATCGGCACCCATTCCGTGACCGCTGAGAAACACACGGTCGGTGTCGATTGAAAACCGTTTCGAGGCATCCTGTAGAGACCGCAACACACGACGAAGCGACGTGGTGTTCGCGGAATAACCCGTGACGTCGGTCTCCACGTATTCGGGTGCGATCACGATGTACCCATGCCGGACAGATTGCCCAGGTTGCTTCGCGTTGCCGCCCCACCACATCGTCGACCAACTGCCATCACGTCCCTCGGGATGCAACGCGATGATCACCGGATAGGCGTGATTCGGCGTGTACTCATGCGGCAACAACACGCGATAACGCACCGGCGTGTCGGGGTCGAGTTCGCGAGCGTTGATCAGCAGTGTTTCCAACGGGCGAGCGTTTGGCGTGTCCAACAATGGCGGCAGGTACGGAATCATCTTCACGACAACGTCGATTCCCACACCTTCCAAACTCGACAATTGTTCGATGAGTTCCGCTTCGGTATTCACCTCGTATGTCCGCAGGGCTTCCATCACCAAATACCGCGCCTGCCAAAGTCGCAAGGTGCGGGGCAAGTCGGTCATGGCGTTCGCTCCGCCAATGAGCCACCCCGAATACGCTAGCGCTAACTTCTCTTCCGGTGACAACGTCACGTCGCCTTGCAGGTTCAAGAACGGTTCGAGACGGTACAACCCTTCGAGATCCAACTCACGCCGCACTGCTGCCCGTAACAGTTCAAGTTCGGCTTGCTGATCGCTTTGGGAAACTTGTTGTTGCAATGTCGCGAGACGAGATAGGGCAAAATCATAATTCTCGTAGCGTTGTCGAAGTTTCTCCTGCTGGTCGGTAATTTCCTTCTGAACCGAGGCCCCCAACTGTTTGGGAAATTGCTGAAGCACATAGTTCGCCAACTCATTCTGACCGGCTTGACGTCGCATCCGCAGTTCGGCCAACAACTGACCCGCTTGCACATCGTTCAACTCGCGGCGGACTTCCTCGGCGGTTGGTCGCATCTCGGCGAACTGGCCAATAATGCGATCAAGCATTTTGTCCGCCCGCTGATACATACCCGCTTGCATGTAGAAAATCGCGACGGCCATCAGTTCGTTCGGCTTGTTCTCGTCGATGACCTTTTCGATCATCTTCGACAACTTCTCTTCTTCAAGCGATGTCGTGGCGATCGCGTGTTGCCAATCGAGTTCGGTGAGTGCTTCGATCTGCACATGCTTCGGCGTGATTTGCGTGATGCCCTGCACGACTTTCATCGGACCACGGGCGGTTTGCACTTCGACGGTGCGGCGACCGAATTCGTCAAACCCATCGACCACCCGCGTACTCCCGAGCAAGCCGAACTTGGTGTCGCGTGTTTTTGTACGTTGCGGCAGCGTGAACTTCTCTTGGTTCAAAGTCACACCGGCGGCATCGTCGATGTTCTCGACCTGCCCCTTCGGCACGAGATACCGTCGCAAACCGTCATCGATCATTAGCACGGGGCGATAACTCGTTGGCGAAACGGTCTCCCGCAACAAATCCAACCGCCCGAGTCCCGGCAAATACGCCCAACGACCTTCCAGAATCATGCCGTTGTTCAGACGCACTTCCCCCGCGGACGCCGACTGGGTCAGGCCAATTGCAATGACCGACACCACAACGAGAACCCACAGAATTGCAGAACGCGTCGAGAGGCACCGGCATTGGAGGTCCACTCGTTGTTCGCGGTGCGTCACGACGCACCCTACGATTCTTTTGATCAGATTTCGGAGCTTCATGCTACGCTTTGGCTGAAAAGTCGGTCAGATCCTGGTTAAGAAGGGTTATCCCAATAATACACCAGACCCGCCAAAGTGTGCAGGTGAATTCGATCCTCACGTGGTTGAGAGCAATTGTTGCCCGTTTGACCGCAAGGTCTCTAGCAATTCCGTAAGATGTTCGGGTGTCGTCAGTGGGTTGATGATCGTTACGCGGAGTGCTCCGATCCCATCGGACGCAGTCGGCACCAAGTAGAATCGGCCGGATTCCATCACATCCCGCCGCAGCCGCAAGTTGAAATCTCCCAGAACTTTCGGAGACGCACTCCGCAGCGAATCGGGCACGTGTCGGAACGCGACGATATTGCACTCCGGTTCGTGCAGCGGTTCGAAATCGGGAGCCTCGACGAGCATCTCGTAGAACGTTCTGCCAAGATCGAACGTCGTGTCCACTAAGTCAGCAAACAACTGCCGACCGAACACGCTCCATAATCCCCACAACCCAAGAGCCGCCGAGCGTTTGGTGCATTCGATGGTTTTCAGCCCGCTATCGTACTCCGCGATGTCGCCCTGCGTGGGGTCGAACAGGTACGGGGCATTCTGTTGGAAGGCAGCAAAGCGGTGCTCGCGGTTCCGATAAAACACGAACGCACTGAGCGCGGGCACGAACAACATTTTGTGCGCATCCCAAATGAAACTGTCCGCCCGATGCAACCCCCTCACCAGATGCCCATACTTCGCACTGAATGCCGCCGCCCCGCCGTGAGCCGCATCGACGTGCATCCACACACCATGTTTCTCGCAAACATCTGCGATGTCTTCGAGCGGATCGAACGCCCCGATCGGCGTCGCACACGCACACGCCGCCACCGCAATCACCGGGCGACCATCGCGTTTTAACGCAGTGAGTTGTTCGTCAAGCCGATTGGGGTCCATTCGGCGACGATCGTCCAAGGCCGCTTTGACCACTTGATCCGTGCCCAACCCCAGAATCCCCGCCGATCGGGCGATGCAATAGTGGGCTTCCGCGTGCGATACCAATACTGGCGAGCAGTCCTGCGGAATGCCGGTCTGCCAAGAGTTCGGCAACGCCACGTTCCGAGCCGTCAGTAAGCTCGTCAGGTTCGCCAGCGATCCGCCATGAGTGACGAACCCCGTGAATTCGCCGGGCGTCAGACCGACTTCCGCGCCTAAGCGTTCGACCATTGCGACTTCCACGGACGACGCGAACGGCCCCATCTCGTAAATAGCCATCACCTGATTCGTGACCGCTCCGACGGCATCGAACAATCCCGCGATCGGCACCGACGCCGGAACTTGATGCCCGACGTACCGTGGGTGATGCAAATTCTGCCCGCGATCGAGAATCGTCTGCACCGCCGCCGTGAACGAATCCAATGGCGTTTTTTGATTCCCGTCGACACCATTCAGAAGCGAGTTGGCGACCGCGATATTCTCGGCCGGCGTGTTCCAATTCAGTACCGCTGTCTCGCCGCCTTGGATCGACCGCAAGTGGGCCGTCAGTTGCTCCACCATCCGCCCACCCAGCGTGGCAAACAACTCCGGATCAAACGCCGCCCGAATCCGCTCCCCTGCCCCCGTCTCCATAAGTGTTCCCGCCACAATAACACGTTCCAGTCAACCCGCATCATAGACGAACCCAACTCAGAAGAACAATTTGACGGGGCTCAATACCATCAAGTCTCGCAGGCTCGCTCATTACCTGGTTTTGTCTGCACCAGGATCGGTTAGAATGCTGGGGTTGCGACCCAGCCTACATGGCTGCGCTCGTTGATTACGTAATTCCATTTTGAAACCGAGCGACGGAATGGTAAAACGCTTGAGTATGGATTGATGCGTTCTAGATTCATGCGAGCAATACAATGACTGTCAAAGTTCGATGTCCCAACCCCGATTGTCGTGCGCCGACACAAGTCACTCGAAGGAACCTGGGAAAGCAAGGTCGCTGCCAACAATGTGGAAAAACATTTACGCTAGTCGCTAGTCGCCAGAAGTCTCGGGAGCACGCGCAATCGGTTGGACCAAAGCTTGAAGCCACTACCTCGAGCGAAACAACTTTTGGCCGATTCGAAGTTAAGAAGCGCTTAGGGGCCGGCGCATTCGGTGCCGTGTATCTGGCCTATGATCCACAACTTGAACGCGATGTCGCGCTCAAAGTGCCACATGTTGAGCGGATCAAGAATCCACAGTTTGTGAAGCGATTTCTCAACGAAGCCAAAGCCGTAGCTCGGCTTCAGCATCCGTATATTGTCCCGGTTTTCGATGCATCAGGCAGTGGCAAGCAACTCTTTATTGCCTCGGCATTCATCGTAGGTACGACTCTGGAAGAACATCTTGGACGAGAAACCTTCGATTTTCGGGAGACGGCTCAAATTGTGATGTGTCTTGCCGAAGCACTGACCTATGCACACAAACAAGGCATTGTGCATCGTGATGTCAAACCCGCCAACATCATGTTAGACGAACAAGGTGAACCTCATCTAATGGACTTCGGATTGGCGCGGTTGGAGACATCTTCCGAGAAGCTAACACATGACGGAAGCATCCTAGGTACGCCAGCATACATGGCACCAGAACAAGCACGAGGAGCAACCGATGAGGTCGGTGCTTTGAGTGACCAATATGGCCTCGGCGCCACGCTCTATGAGATGTTGACGGGCGACCTCCCGTTCCGTGGTCCGACCGAAGTTGTAATCTTTAACGTTATTCACGAGGATCCGCCAGCACCGCGAGATATTCGCAAGACTATTCCCGATGATCTCAACACCATTTGCTTGAAAGCAATGGCAAAGCAACCACGAGAACGTTACACCAGCTGCAATGAGTTTGCGGTCGATCTTCGTCGGTGGTTGGACGATGAACCAATTGCCGCCCGACCGCTCAACCGATTTCAACGATTGATTCGTTGGAGCAAGCGGGAGCCGCTCGTTGCTGGTCTAACAATTGCGGTTTTCGTCGTGACGTTGCTTGGGTTTGTTGGGGTCTCTGCGCAGTGGCGTAAAGCGCGACGCGAAGCGCTGATTGCTAGCAATCTCAACGAAAGACTCGAAGAGAGACAACTTGAATTGAAGTCGACCAATCAGGCCAAGGAACGACAGCGTGTCGAAGCTATCCGACAGCGTGATCTGGCATTGCACAATTCCTATGCGGCAATGATCGGTCTCGCATTTGTCGAAGCCAATAAACGGGACTCGGGAACCACCCCGATCAAAAAAGCATTGCAAGACTATTTGGCAAGGTCCGCACCGCCAGACCTACATCGGCAACTATCCGGCTGGGAATGGCACTATCTCAATTCCGCGAACAAAAAACCGGTCTCGCAGTTTGTGATTCCAAAAAAGAAACCTCCCATACCAAGCCCAGGCATTCAGTACATCGCATTACCCTCCCCTGGTCAAATCGAGATTCGAGATGCACGAACCGGAAAAACGGTCAATAGGCTGACCGGCGTGGATAACCAGATATCGTGGAGTTCGGACGCGAGAAAGATTGTCGCTGTTGATCGAGACGATAGCCGTCGACTCAAGATATTCGACGTTTTGACCGGTCGACTTCTTCGTGAATTCAGCATTGCAACGGGTGATCCAAAGTGGATCTATTGGAGTCCAGATCAGCGGCTCCTCCTCACGAGATACACAGACTCAGTTTCCGTTTGGAGTGCGATCGATGGAGCGCTCGTTCGCTCAATCTCAACTTCAAAGTCTACTCGAACTGCTACTTGGCACCCGGATGGCAGCAAAATTGCCGTTTCATTCACAGGAGACAAAGGCCCAAGACTCGAACGCGTTGCGATCTACGACGTGCAAACGGGTGATGAACTGAAATCTATTTCAGGGTCGGACTTTGCCGCAACGATGGCTTGGAGTTCTGACGGGAAGTATTTCGCCTATTGTGATCGATACGTTAGTCCTTCGAATACTTGCGTGCTCGAAACCGCAGGCTGGCAGACGTTAGCCAAGTTAACAGGTGGAGGGCATTATCTTCACTGGCATCCTCAGAAACCCTGGCTAGCCACAATTAGTGGTTCGTACAGCAACAGTTTGAGGATCCATGTGATACCGAAGATGGCCGAATACAGATTTCAATTCCTCTCCAATCTCACAGATATAAGATGGAGTCACGATGGAAACCAGCTGTTGACCATTTCCGGCGCTGCCTCAGGTTCGACGACTCGCACGTTTGAGGTCTGGGATGATACCGCCACACACTCCCATATTCTAAAACTCCGGGCAGACGATACGAAAGCAAAAGGGATATTCAGTTGGAGCCCCGACGGTCAAAGATTTGCAGTCGTTGGCAAAAGGTCTGAAATTACCGTTTACGAAGTTTCGAATTACGAACCAACCACAAAGTTGCAACTTGATCTGCAAGAACCGGTCTGGAGCAGTTGGAGCGCAGACGGCCAAACATTTGCCGTTGCAACAAGCGGCCAAATACTGATTCTCGACGGGCAGACCTTTCAACAGCAAAGAACGTTGGAAATAACGGATGGCGAATTGACCTGTGCGACCTGGTCAGCCGGGACGAATCGAATTGCCTTCGGGTCATCAATGGGAACTATTGATATTTGGGATACACAATCCAGCAATGTGCGGCAGTTACTCAGTGGGGATGGCGAAGCGATCAGCGATATCGACGCCGACAAGACTGGTCGACTCGCAATTGGGGACCGTGGGGGAACTGTTCGAATTGTGCCTGATGTTGGTCAAGGCAAAATCATCACGCTTGCTCAAGACTTGGGACGGATACAATCCGTTTCGATTGATCCGGACGGTCAACGTTTAGCGAGCCTCAATTCAAATGGAGTCATTACCCTGTGGAACCTTACAGATGGTGAGAAGTTGCTTCATTGGCCAGCCCACGAAAGTGGCGCGTCGGAACTTGACTGGAGTTCTGATGGAAGTCGCCTGGCTTCCGCCGGCGGTTCATCAAATTCCGTGCGGATTTGGGATCCGAATGTCGGGCTTGAGTTAATGAGATTCGAAGATCTCAACCCGGTTTGGTGGTGTCGATGGAGCCCCAGCGGTCGTCGGCTGGCCATTGGTTTCATTCAGGATAAGATTGAAATAATAGCGTCATCCGATTGAGCATAAAATCTAGTCTCGTCGGCTGGGTCATGACCCAGCTTTGCTTGTATTGGGATTGGTTGGAATGCTGGGTCGCGACCCAGCCTACGGGACTACCAGACGACAAGACTTAATCCCCGTGTTTTTCGCGGAGTCGTCCCGATGTTCTTAGCATGTGCTGGATGCGTTCGAATTCGTCGAGCCACTCTTGAGTAACGGTTTTCAAGAGTTCGTCGCCTTGGCTCACGATGCCGGTCGAGCAGGCGGCTCCGGAACATTCGGCGGCCATCTTGCGGTACTTGGCGAGTGTGCGGTCTCCGTAGCGACCGCAGATGAAGTTGTCTTCACTGAGGAACAACACGCTTGGCACACGGGCGGCTCCGCAGGTTTGCAGGATTTCCGCCAGATCGGGGTTGGCGTCGCGATCGTAAAACCGCAGCTGAATTTTGTCCGTCGCCCCGGCGAAGTGGTCGAAGATCGGGCACTGATTGACACAATCACCACACCACGCACCGGCGAGCACCAGCACTTTCATCTCCCGCACGAACCCCGCGAGCAATTCCTTTTGAGCGGCGGTTAGACTAACCTCCTCATGGACGGCCTGCCAACGCGATTGGTCCTTGGTGTTGCCGTACTGTTCGAGAAACGCGGAGTAAGTTAACCCCTGATCAAATTTTTCGCCGTAGTTCACAGTTGAGTCCTTCGTAATGTTTGGGTGCCACAGCTCAGTGAGCCATGCGATCGATGCGAATGGAAATAGACGGCTCACAGAGGCGGGGCACACGTTGGTAATGTCTTTTCTGAACTATGACGATCGTGGGAACTCGGTCAAGGGTAGGGAGTTGGATTGATGCAGGCCCGGCCATTGGGACGCACCGGTTTGAAGGTTTCGCCGATCGGGTTCGGAGCGTTCAAGATCGGACGAAATCAGAACATCAAATACCCGACCGGTTACGATCTGCCCGATGACGCCGCTGCCGGTCGGATTCTCAATGCCGTCCTCGATGCGGGTATTTCGTACATCGACACGGCTCCCGCGTATGGAGTGAGCGAGGAACGCATCGGGCGACATTTGGCGAGTCGTCGCGAGGAATTCGTGTTGTCTTCGAAGATCGGCGAGAACTTCGAGAACGGCGTGAGTACTTACTCGTTCGACGCCAAATCCATTCGGGACAGCATTGAACGCAGTCTGCAGCGGCTGGACACCGATCGGTTGGACATCGTGTTCATTCACTCGAACGGTGCCGACTTGGACATCCTCCATAATACCGATGCTGTTCCAACCTTGCAGGATCTCAAGCAAGCCGGAATGGTGCGGGCGATTGGACTTTCCGGCAAAACGCCCGCGGGTGCAGAAGCGGCATTGGATTGGGCCGACGTGCTGATGATTGAATATCACCTTGAAGACCGCTCTCACGAAGATGTGCTGCGCCGTGCGGCCGATGCGGGGATTGGCGTTGTCATCAAAAAGGGTTTGGCTGCCGGACATCTCTCCGCGGACGAAGCACTCGGGTTCCTGCTTTCCGATGCCGGGATCGGTAGTGTGGTCGTCGGCAGCTTGAATCTCGACCACATACAAGCGAATATCGCAATTGCGAATCGTGTTGACCAAGAACTCTCAACCACTGAATAAGCCATGTCCCCCGTTACTTACAAAGATTCCGGCGTCGATCTCGAATTGTACGACCAAGCCATGCAGCGGTTGCCAGGTTTGATGGCTCGCACCAAGACGCCGCGTGTAATGGACCTGACCGGCGGATTTGCGGGCCTATTCCGCTTGCAGGGGGACGGTCACAAGTACGAAGACCCGGTGCTCGTCTCGGGCACGGATGGCGTGGGCACCAAGTTGAAAGTCGCAATCGTTGCCGGTCAGTTCAAGACAGTGGGCATCGATTTGGTGGCAATGTGCGTCAACGATTGCCTGTGTTTAGGGGCGGAACCGCTGTTCTTTCTCGATTACATCGCCCTGGGAAAAGACGATCCGAATCTGATCGCCGATCTCGTCGAAGGTGTGAGCGAAGGTTGCACGCAAGGAGGGATGGCACTTCTCGGCGGTGAGACGGCGATCATGCCGGATGTGTACGCAACCGGCGATTTCGACATGGCCGGCTTCGCGGTCGGCGTGGCGGAGCGGTCACAACTGATCGACGGATCAGCCATCCAACCCGGCGATGTGGCCATCGGGCTGGCCGCCAATGGATTTCACTCGAATGGTTTCAGTCTGCTGCGGAAAGTCGTCTTCGAACGAGCCGGTTTGAAAGCGGCGGATACGATCGATTCACTTGGCTGCACCGTCGGCGAGGCGTTACTGCGACCGACAACGATTTACGTTCCGCCGGTGCGGTCCGTGCTGGAAAGTCACCGCGAACACGTCCACGGCATGGCCCACATCACCGGCGGCGGGTTGGCGGAAAACATCGAACGCATCCTGCCGGAGAACACACAAGTTACGCTGAACCGATCCGCTTGGACGCCTGCGGATGTCGACGATTGGCTCGTCTCGCTCGGCCACATCGAACCCGCTGAAATGGACCGCGTGTTCAATCGGGGCGTCGGATTCGTACTGCTCGTGTCGAAAGATTCCGCTGACGGTGTCCTCGCGACGCTCAAAGAGCAAGGAACCACCGCGTGGCAAATCGGCGAGGTCAGTTCCGGCGAACGCAACGTCAAAATTCGATGACACACTCGGAGCGATTCAAGCTCATCGCACCGCATTTTTGTAGGAAACACGAGGCTAAAATGTTTCGATCACATTCCCTCCTCAGCGTGTTGGTTGGCTTCTGCTTACTGTCGCCGAGTCTCGAATCCTTCGCAGCTGACCCGGTGCAACGGAATGTGTTGTTGCCGCCAACGAAAAGCAATCCGCGTAACAGCGAAGGCGATGTGATCGAACTCAAAGACGGTCGCGTGTTGCTAGTTTACACGCACTTCACCGAAGGCGCTGGCGATCATGCAAAAGCCCATCTCGCGGGTCGATACTCCAGCGATGGCGGCGTGACTTGGACCAAAGAAGATCGACTCATCGTCGATAATGAAGCCGGCATGAATGTCATGTCGGTTTCGCTATTGCGGTTGGCAGACGGACGCATTGCGTTGTTCTATCTTCGCAAGAACTCGACCAAAGATTGCGAACCGATCTTCCGCATTAGTGAAGACGAAGCGGAATCGTGGAGCGAGCCTATGGAAGTCATCCCGGACGAAGATGCCGGGTATTATGTCCTGAACAACGATCGAGTCATTCAATTAAAAAGCGGACGCCTCATTGTGCCGCTGGCTCAGCACTACGGAACCGATTGGCCACGTTGGCGTGGTGACGCCGACATGGTCTGTTACCTCTCCGATGACGCAGGCAAGACCTGGAAACGTAGTCAAATGGCACCGACTGCCGAGCCATTTCAAGGACGAGCCGTGGTTGCTCAGGAACCCGGTGTGGTCGAGTTGGCTGACGGGCGAGTACTATTGTGGTGCCGCACAAATGCCGGAAGCCAGTACATCTCCTACTCCGACGATCAAGGCGAGAGTTGGTCGCAACTCAAACCTTCCAACATGATTTCACCACTCTCACCTGCAACCATCGAACGCATACCTGCATCGGACAAGCTATTGCTCGTATGGAACGATCACAGTGAAATCCCCGCCAACTTGCGAGGAAAACGCACGCCGTTGTCAGTCGCGGTTTCCTCAGATCATGGTCAAACTTGGCAGCATACCAAAGTCTTAGAAGACAACCCGAACGGTTGGTACTGCTATATCGCCATGGACTTCGTCGACGACCACGTCTTGCTAGCCCATTGCGCCGGTGACCGCACACAGAACAATGGCCTTGCACTCACTCAAATCACTCGGTTTCCGATTGCTTGGCTGGTCAAGCAAAATAACAGTGCCGCATCTGAGTGAGTTTCACCGATCTAGTCACTGAAAAGTCGGGCTGGCATCTACTAGCCAGAGTGACGATTCGTTTACAAAGAATCAACACGACCAAACTCAATCGACTTCACGTCGCCAACTACCGGGACGAATCTTCATCACACCTTCGGGTTCTCGAAACCCTGGCGGCGGATTGATCACGAAATCCCGCCGATGCACGATGTTCACAGGACCGTTTATGTCTACGCGATCGTGCGCGACTAGCGTGCCATTTAGTTGAGGTAACCGACTGATGGACACATCGTCCGACGAATAGACTATTCCCCCTAACACACCATCCGAACTAAGATCAATCGTCAAATCGCCATCGACGAGCAATGAAGGATAGCCACTTTCCGCCGGTTCAAAAACGGAATTACCAGTTACACGAGTACCGGTCCCCGCGTTGTATAGGAATAGAGTTCCCGTGAACTGACTATTGTTGATGACAACGTTGTAGCCATAGCAATAGATGGCGTACACCCCCTTAGAGTTGCCCACAAGACTAACCGGGTTCGTTGTGGGATCGAAACTCAAATTCTCAATCCAGAAGGCACCGTTGCGATACGGAAACAGTATCAGAGAGATTTGAGTCCCAGTCTGCCAGTAATGATTAAACACAGATTGCCGATCAGGAAGTTGACGTGCCGAACTTCCGGGGCTTTGTTCGCCATGATAAGTCGCTCCGCCGATCAGATCGACGGCTTCGACATCTGCATAGACATTGCCAGAGTAATTATAGACATCATCTTTCGATGCAATGACAATATCCGATTGAACAGTGGCATTGGTGATAACAATATCGTTACCTGATGCGATCCCGGTCTCTAAACAGTCGAGCGGGCTGTACTTGAAGTCAAGGACGACAGACTCTTTCTGGCGTGCCTTTCCAACGGTGCCTGTCCCAATGATCTTAACAGACTCGCTAGTGTCGTCATCCAACCGTCCATCGACCGGATCGATGCCTACAATTGAGACGTCGTTCGCATTGTTGATCGACACTGTCTCCCAAACGCCGTTCGCATAGCGTGTCCGCCAATCAGAATACTGAGAGATCCTGGACAACCCCAATTCTACGGCCGAATGGGCATGCCTTTTTGCCAGGATCACATCGTGTTCACGACTCACGTTCTGACGCTCGATTCGCATCAGCACTAGACTCGTCATACCCAGAACCGAAACGAGTAAACTGACAGAGATCACCAAAGCAAACAAAGCCGCACCGCGGCGGTTACTATCATAACCCAACCGCCGCTTCTGTCGTCGAGAACTCAACTGGTCGGAGTGGAACTTCATTGAACTCGCATCTCATCGTTTGCCTGGGTTCGCAAGACATCGATGGCTGCGAACTCCACATTATTGACACTCACCGTCACACGAATTCGCTTCATCCCCTGATCATTAGCAACCTGCTGACTAACATCCGTGGGACTGACAGACATCACTGAAACCGAACGTCGAAACGCACCGGCATTCGGCATGGTAGCCCCAAAACGGTCTACAGGTGGCTGAGACGTCCAACCCGCGTAGTCATCAACATCGTCGAAAGTGTTTCGTTGGGTCAAATCTTCACCGGACTCAATGCCAATTCCGCCTGGCGATTCTGGGTCTTCGTAGGACTTTTCTAAAATCTCACTGACAAGACCGTTCGCCAATGCAAAGGCCTGGGTGCGTTCATCGAATGCATTGCGATGTCGCACAACAGCACCGACCGACCGCAACGCCGACACCAGCAACACACCGACTAACAATGTGGAAATCAAGACTTCTACAAGACTAAATCCAGTTCGCTTCGCCATTCGAACTCCATTCAATTGCTGACAATTCGAGGCCGATTCGGTAGATCAATCGTAGACCAAACTTCTCCAACCGAATGACTTCCAACTTGTAGTCGCATACCGATCGACACAACTTCTCCGGTATCCGCCAGCTGAGTCGACAACTGCCAATCGTGAACATCGTTGACGATGGGAATACTTGGTTCATCGTTCATGGTCCACATCAGCGATTCACCAGCGACTCCGGACCACTGAATTCGAACATATTCTGAAATTCCATCTTCATCCCGATCTGGAACCTCAATATCTAGCAAGTTTTCGCCGACGCTTTCAATTGAGGTGATGTATCGCAATTCCTGCAGAAGTTGTTCGCATTCTCTTGCAGATTCCGCAGTCTCATGATTCGGACGCTGAGGAGGTTCGATCATCCGGGTCGCGATAAACAAGGCCGACGACAGCCCTGCAATTAACGCTGTCGAAGCTGTCATACTGACTAGCAACTCTAACAGCGTTAACCCAGCACGTTGACCACATCGTCTAGCCGATTGACGTGGCATCGGCATCCGTTGCTCCTCGCGTCTAGTTTTGACTAATTGACACATCGAAACCGTTCGATTCGGACACCACATAGCGAATCGCTTCTCCAACTTTGAGTTGGATGACATAGCCTCGGTTTGCTCGACCATAGGCGTTAAAGGTTATCTGGTTCGCCGAACTCCCATCCTGAGCCTCTGAGAGGACCACTTCCATATGCGACACATGATAGGGGGACGATGAAAGATCAACGTGGCCGTTTAAATCCAAAGCCGAACTCGTCGCAATGTCATAGGACGCTTGCAAAGCGTTGAAAGTGATACTTCGACTCTGACTATTGGCTTTCGCATCTTCTTGAACAGACCGCAGATCGACTGCCAGTCGTTTTGCAGCAGCCTCAACGCGGTATTCTTGAAGCATGGCTGTATAGCGCGGAACTGCAACGACTGACATAATCCCGACGATCAAAACAGCAACCGTCATATCAATTAGCGACAGCCCTGAACGGTGATGACAGTTCACCCGATCAATGACAACACGCTGCAAAACACCGTTATGCATTTCTCACGTCCGCGGGTACTTCACTCCGAATATCAAAGTAGGCATCAACAACCTCGGCATCCCACTGAATACCAGCATTGCTTCGAAGAATCTGCTCCGCCTTCTCGATCGGCATGCCATCCCGATAGGGACGGTTGCTAGTCATCGCATCATAGGAATCTGCGACCGCTAGTATTCTCGCAACTTTTGGAATCTCTTCGCCGGCAAGTCCGTCAGGATAACCGCTTCCATCCCAAGCTTCGTGATGATGCCTGACCGCAGGCAGAACGTACGAAAACTCTTCAATACCACACAGAATCTGACAGCCAATCGCGGGGTGTTGTTTGATCAATGCGAACTCGTCGTCGGTCAATTTCCCCGGCTTACTAAGGACACGATCTGGCACGCCAATTTTTCCAATATCATGTAACAGACCTGCAACATAGATTTCTTCACACTCTCTCTCAGTGAGTCCGAGTTTCTCACCAAGCATGCGACTAAACACTGCGACACGCTCACTATGACCGCGGGTATACGGGTCGCGGGCATCGATCGCATTGACAAGTGTTCGAATTGTGTTTAGCAGTAGTTGCTCTTGAGCACGAAACAGCGAGTGATTGTGCGCATGTGTTACCAACAGAGTCGAGACAACTTCCATGAAGGTCGCTTCATAGGTCCCAAACTCGACTTCCGAAGGTTGGAACTCATCGACCGGTGCAGACCGCTCGAAGTATGAGTCGATCGTTTTGTTGATGGCCAAAATCCAACCAAGCTGAATCGCATCGTTGGCAACAGGCACAATGATATAAGACCACACGCAGGAAGGCTGTCCGTTACGAGACAGCTTTTGCTCACCATTGAAGACAACCGGCGGTCCCCAGTTCAGGGGCTCGTGGTTTTGTTTCGCAGTCGACAGCCACTCATTGGCGAGTTCTTCAGAACCTTCCGTTAGAACGACCCTGGCCTGTTCGGTGGCAGACGACCGCTTAATATAGTAAACGCCCTCCGCACCGAGGATTGTTTTCAACTCGGGCCAAATTCTTTTCGCCAGCGATTCATCATTCTCTCGTACACCCTGGCATTGAATTTGACTGATCAACCAGCGAACAAAAGTCACTTCTTCGTAACTTGAGTTCACCCGATGCATGTACTCTTCAACGCGGGAGTCATGATCCTCGATCGCTGACTTCTGATGAACTGCAATCTCTGCGACCGCACGCAACTGCTGCATTAGGTCACTCGTTGAGGTCACCTCGGATTGTTGCGGATTGGAACGCTGACCGAATAGAGCGGCAAGGAGCTGCTCTAAATTGGGTTTTGACCGAGGTTCTTCGCAATCGGGTGCACATTCCATCCCGAGTATGGCGTCCAAGGCGAGTTGACTAATTTCACCAGGAATCTGGTCACTTGTTGAAGAGTTCAACACAGTATTCCCATTGTATGGATTGTAGGACGATCAATGCTTGTACGAAGGTGACCTTTAAGGCTCCCGATCTACTGCCAAGCGTTTCCACTCAACCATAGTTCACGTACACACAAAATTGTGCGTTTTTTTCAACACTTGCAGGAACGTAACCTATGTTAGTAGTAGTGAGCCCTAGTCGATTGGCACTACGCCATGACCTGAGTCCACCATCACTTTCACCCGAGCACTTTATCACCTGGAGACACCATCAATGTTGACCCCCCGTGAGAATGTAAAGAAGAAACGCAGCGGTTTTACCCTAGTTGAACTTGTCGTTGTCGTTCTTGTCATGGGCATCGTCGCAGCCGTCGCCGCACCGAAAATGTTCGATACCGCAAAAGACGCACGCATTAGCAGCACGAGCCAATCTCTCGGAGTCATTCGTGATGCAATCGACATGCATCTCGGTGCAACTGGGACATACCCAGGTCAAGACGGCCAACAAGCCACTTTCATTAGCGATCTGCAACCATTCCTCCGAGGGCCGTTCCCTAAGAACCAAATCACCGGGGCTACCGGCGATGGATCGATCACAATTGTCTCCGATGGCGTTCCACTCGCTGCTGGTGGTGCTGGCGACTGGAAGTATGATAGCGAAACCGGCGAAATCATCATCAACTCCGCTAACTTCGACAACCTGTAGGACGAGTTAACGTCGTCGTGTTCTCGATGATTATCAAACGGTGTCATAGTAAGGAGTCGTCACGTGAGTAACCTACAGGTGCTAGTTGCGGAAGACGATCGCGTGACAGCTGACATTCTCAGCTTTAATCTCCGCCGGCGAGGTCTTAATTTTGAAGTTTGTTCCGATGGCCAACTCGCCTGGGAACGACTCCAAGATGTGCGACCAAAGCTACTCATGACCGATCATCAAATGCCCCGAATGAATGGGCTCGATCTGATCGAGCGGATTCGTGAGATGGAGGAAACTCCCGGGGCATTGCCGATCTTCCTTTGTTCTGCCAAAGGACTCGAAATTGATCGACATTATATCGAAGAAAATCTGAACGTCTCTAAGATCATCTTTAAACCGTTCAGTCCTCGACAGGTCCTGCGATGGATCGACGAAGTCCTACAGGCTGATATCGAGCCTCCCGTGGCTTCGTCGCCCCCGGTAACAACTGTAGCGGGGGCAAATGTCGATATGCAGCGTCTTCTCTAGTACTACACTGCAAGCGGGTCTCAATTCAGACGACCCAACCGATTTTAGTTAGCAAACGAAGCCATCCCATGCGAGGAAAGTCTGCACTCCCGACGCTAGTCCACAGACTCATTACCGAGTACCTGCTGCTCGGACTAGCCGGATTACTCAGTTTGCTCGTGGTTGCGTTGCATCTTGCGTTTCGCGGACAGTTTGCAGAGTCCGCAGCCCTGGCAACGGTCATTCCGATCGGCATTTTGCTAATCGGCGGCATACTCCTCAGACGTACGGTCGCTACGCAAGCAGACATCGAGTCAGAGCTGATCTCGGTATCTCGTCAGGTGGATGGAAGCCAAATCACAACACGTCGTCTGCCGCAAGGGGGCGAAGTCGCCGACGGCTGGAATCGAATCAGTCAACGTCTCGGGCAACTGGCATCGATCGATCGACTCGTTCAACGCCTGGCTCTGACGGCGGATGGTACTAGTCATAGTTCCGATCATATTCTCAATGCGTTGCCAGACGGTATTGCCATCGCAGATCGCTCCTGCCAAATTCAACAAATCAATCCGTCTGCACGGGCAATCTTGAAGCTCACAAAAGACGACATTGCCGGAGTCAAGATCGATGACGTTCTCCTGAACAACTTCGGTGCGTTTAACCCTCGTCTTGCCGTCCAACTGCAAAGCACGGCACGACGTACTGCAATGGAACTACGGTGCGGTGAATCCTTGCCTGATGGCGTTCTCCGGGTAAGTCGCAACTTCTTAGATGAGACTGGCGAGCAATGCGTCTGGAGTTTCCGTGACTTGACACCGCAGAAACTCGCGGAGGAAGCCAGAAATCAGTTCGTACTTACTGCAACGCATGAGCTACGAACGCCTTTGACTAACATTCGCGCACTGGCCGAAACTCTCGCTGTTGAAACGGATATTGACGTCGAGGATCAAAAACGTTTCTGCAACCACATCAATGCCGAAGCAACTCGACTCGCACGATTTGTCGACGAACTTCTTGATCTTAGTCAACTCGAAGCTGGCGCAATGCAGATATGCGTAAGCAATGTCGACATCGAAAGACTGATTCACGAAGTTATTGAGCATGTGCAGCCGGAACTCGAACATAAACAGATTCAATTCGAGACCGTATTGCCAGCTAAGTATCCGAAAGTGCAGCTCGACAAAGATAAAATTACCGGGGCCCTGATCAACCTTCTAGGAAACGCCGCAAAATATACGCCGGATGGCGGACGTGTTCAGTTCAACGTTGAAGTTGATGCCGACCATCTGACACTTGAAGTCGAGGACAGCGGCTATGGGATATCGCCGGAAGAGTTACCGCGTGTTTTCGAGAAGTTCTATCGCAGCGATGACGAGCGAGTGCGATCGCTGTCGGGTTCCGGGTTAGGCCTTGCTTTCACATATGAAGTTGTCCGTAAGCACGGTGGACAACTCTCGGCGACTAGTGAACTCGATAAGGGTTCGCGGTTCACGATTCAACTTCCTCTTTGATCAGCGACGAGGCAACGCGAACAATGTGGAACCATCAACAACTCGGCGCGGCCTCTATCATCTCGGGCCGCGGGGCACTCAACATCGAATCGATCGAGTCGGCACAGCGGGTCTTCGAACGTGGTATTGGAGCCGGTGTTCCGCGAGTCGTATTTGATATGAACGAGGTGTTGCTAGTCGACAGCGCTGGCCTCGAGTTTATGCTCGACATTCTCGAAGAATGTGAGAACCGCGGGGGATCTCTAAGACTTGTCTCGCCGAACTCACTCTGTCGGGACATACTCCGAATTACAGAAGTCGAACAGCGTTTCGAAATCTATCGGGACTCGGCAACCGCTGCGGGGAGTTTCACATTATGATCTCTGCAGCGTCCGAAATGCTTGATGAGACTAAGACAGGTTCCGAGGAACCGGCATTTCCTTTACTTGGTGAACGACTTGTCGAAGCCGGACTCATTAGTGCAGACAATCTGCGTTCTGCACTGACCGAGCAACCGGCAAAACGCGCCCGGCTCGGCGAAATGCTGACCGAGATGGGTTTGGTCGAGGAGGAGGAAGTTCTTCCCTTCCTAGCGCAACAACTGGGAATGGAGTCTGTTCGGCTGCGGGACGGATTGATTGATCCGCATGTCGTCAAGCTGCTGCCGCGAAAGATGGCTGAACGGCTTCAAGCTGTCGTATTGCTCAAAGTTCGCGACACGATCACAGTCGCGATGAGTGAGCCACAAGACTTGCGTCGCATTGACGAGATTGAACGCATTACAGGCTTGCGGGTTCGTCCGGTTCTCGCAATGCAATCGGCAGTCGCGCACACTTTGAAGCGTTGCTACGAAGAGGATTTTGCCGTCGATGCTGTGACGGCGGACATCGATCGTGACGCTGTCGAAGTCGATACGCAGACAATCAAACTTGAGTTGCAAGACGTCAGTCAGATGGCCGAGGGAAGCCCGGTTGTCAGTCTCGTCAACTACATTGTTGTGCATGCGACAAGACAAGGGGCGAGTGATATTCATATTGAGCCGGGTCATCAGCATACCTCGGTCCGCTTTCGTGTGGACGGCCAACTTCGCGAAGTTCTACGACCACGGAAGGATTTCCACCCGGCGCTCGTTTCCCGTGTGAAAGTGATGGCGAAACTCGATATTGCCGAGCATCGTGTCCCTCAGGATGGGCGTGTTCATGCAATGGTTGAAGGTCGGGAGATCGACCTTCGTGTTTCGACACTACCCACGGTCATTGGAGAAAAAGTTGTACTTCGCGTGTTAGATCGTCGCAATGTGACCTTCGACATGAATCGTTTAGGTCTGCCAAACGATCAACTGCATTTGCTCAAACGCATGTTGGCGAAGCCTTATGGATTGATACTAGTTACCGGCCCGACCGGGAGTGGTAAGACAACGACTCTGTATTCAGCTCTCGAACTTATCAAATCGGTGCACCGTAACATTGTGACTGTCGAGGATCCGGTTGAGTATCAGTTGGAACTGATCAATCAAGTTCAAGTCGGCAATTCACAGTCGATGCGTTTTGCCGGAGCATTGCGTTCCATACTTCGGCAAGACCCGGATGTCATCATGATCGGGGAAATTCGTGATGGAGAAACCGCAGAGATTGCAATTCAAGCCGCACTCACCGGTCACCTAGTACTTAGCACACTTCACACGAACGATAGTGCATCGGCGATCACGCGACTCTTGGACATGGGTGTTGCATCTTACAAAATCGCTGCCGCACTCGTCGGAGTCGTCGCGCAGCGACTTGTACGGACGGTGTGCACTGGATGCCAGTCACACTACTTTCCGACGGCTGAATACTTAGACATGCTCCACTACCAGGGTGACACTCGTCGGCAGTTTGTCCGAGGAACTGGATGTCGCGATTGTCACGATTCGGGTTTCCGTGGTCGTCGTGGAATCTATGAGATCCTGAACTGCGACCCAGAAATGCGGCGGCTCATCACCGATACAACCGACCTTGAAAAGATTCGCGATTCGCACGCACGTCAAAATGGCTCCACCTTACTCAGAGAGGGACTTCGACTTGCCGAGGAAGGACTGACGAGCCTTGAGGAAGTTGCATCAGTGACTCTGTTCGATTGATTCATACCATGCAATATCAGTATGTCGCTAAACAAGGAAATGGCGTGTCGCTCGATGGGGTCATCGAAGCCGCATCGTTAGCGGATGCGCGACAACTGTTGCGTGGTGAAGGGCTATTTCCAATCGAAGTTCACGCGCAAAAGTCACCCACAATTCGGCGACCGGCAACATTCACGTTGCCGACTTGGAATCAAAAGATTCCACGTACCGAGTTGATGATGACAACGTCGCAACTAGCAATCATGATGCAGTCGGGTGTCGATCTTGCAGAGGCTTTGCAAAACGTTTCCGCGCAATGCCGACACCCGCAGCTCAAGACCATTCTTTGCGAAGTCTTCGACCAAGTTTCGGCGGGGGTGAGTTTCTCGGTGGCGTTACGTCGCTATACAGATGCGATTGGTGGACCGTTTGTTGCAGGCGTGGCAGCTGGCGAGGCATCGGGAACTCTAACCGAAGTGCTTAAACGATTGACGGAGTCGCTACGAAACGAAATTCGACTGAGCGGCACGTTAAAGTCGATCTTGGCTTATCCAATGATGTTAGGACTGGTCGCGGGTGGGGTCGTTCTGGCACTCGTGTTACTAGTGCTGCCGCAGTTCTCGCAAGTTTTTGAAGACCTCGGCCAACCAGCTCCGCCTTTGACACAGATTCTGCTCGACTCAGCAACTTGGATTCAAGGCCATCTATTAGTCATTTCCATCGGTATGTTAGCAAGTATCGGCATCGGGTTCTCAGCCATTCGGACCGATCGGTTTCGTCGCTGGTTTGATCGAACTGCCTTAACGGCTCCCATCGTATCAAAGTCGTCACAAGCGCTGCAGATCGGGCGTGCGTTTCAGTTGCTAGGCGCAATGCTTCAGACCGGTGTGCCTTTACTAGACGGATTGCAACTTTGCCGCAACTCAACCAAGAACCGGCTTTACCATGAGCTGTTCGATCGACTAGCAGATGACGTCACCAATGGTCGCGGTGTCGGACTCGCGTTAGGTGCCTCAGAATTTGTCCCTACAGGCGCAGCGCAAATGGTTCAAACGGCAGAGCATTCCGGCCGACTTGGAGATGTCCTCCAGACCGTCGGGCAGTTTTATGAAGATGAAGGCGAGCGACATATCCGTCAGTTGGTCAAGTTGCTCGAGCCGATTGTCATTGTGCTAATGGGAGTTGTTGTGGCGGGTGTGGTACTAGCCGTGATGTTGCCACTGCTAGACGTTTCCACCATGTCACACTAGGAAGGAATGGACAACGCCATGAGTTTGAGTCTCGGAATCCGTCGACCATCGGGATGGCGGCGAAGCCATCGACGAAGTCCCTCCGCTTGGGGTTTCGATATTGGCACACGCGAAATCAAAGCCGTTCAATTGAAAGTGCAGAACGGACAGCTTTGTTATCACGTTCGTCTTTCGATCCCACGAACCGGGGAAGATAGCGAGTCGTCAACCGATCTTACAGATGCGTTGACTTCAGTGTTTTCGAAAGCACGGTTGCGGGGGCAGAAAGACGCTTACGCGGTCGTTTCGTTCTCCCGCACACAGCTTGACACCTTCGAGTTGCCGCCGGGTTCTGCGAACGAAATGCGATTAATGGTCCGCGCTGAACTCGAAGACGCAGGGCATCGTCGTTTTGTCAGTGATTGCTGGCCGACAGCAACGATCTCCTCGGAGAGTCGTGATGGCCAAACCGCATCGATCTCGGCATTGTCGATGCCGGAATCTGAATCTGCGGACATTGCCGAATCGTTGCTAGCAGCCGGTTTGCGATGTCGAGTGCTAGACGGTTTGCCGTTTGCTTTGTCGCGGGCGGCCACTTGTGTGACGAACTCACTCTCAGTCGCGGCTGCCGACTTGGGGGCTTCAATGAGCACATTCATTGCGATCCAAAATGGACGGCCCCGAATGATTCGTCCACTTCGAGACTGCTCAACAACTGAGTTGCTCAAGCGTCTAGCCGATCGGCTGAATCTCAGTCTCGACGAATGCTGGTCGCTACTCCCAAGCCTTGCGGAAGTTTCCGCCAAGGCGACTGATGGATGGCGGCAGCTGGTGCAATCTGTCACCGAGGCGTACTTGAGCAAGTTGGCCCCGGAACTGACACGCACGGTTTCGTATCTCGATCGAAACTCTACATCAAAACGCATCGAAGAGGTTTGGTTGTTCGGCGCGGGAGCAACATGGCCAGGGTTGCGTGAGAAACTCGAAGTCCATCTTGCACGGCCTGTAAAGATCTGGTCGCTAGGAACGACAAGGAACGACTCCAATACGGACGACGCGATCTTCGGACCGGCGACCGCAATGGCTTTGCTTTCAATGCCGGATCGGTCGCGACTTAAAGCGAAAGGAGGACGCTAGTGGACTATATCGATTTATTGTCACCTGAGTACCACGCACGAATGCGGGATCGTTCGCATCGCCGATTTTGGCCGATCGCAGTGGGAGTCTCGATTCTATTTGCGGGTCTGCTCATCTACATGAGTTACCGAACACTCGATGACCTACGGGATTCTGCAAGCCAATTGCGACGCGAATCGGCTCCGCTGTATCAACGGAAAACTCAGACTAACAAAATGCGTGTGGCATCTCAGGAATTTGCTCGTAAGAATAGTCTTGTTCATCGGTTGGAACACCACCGTCCCCCTGCGACGTTGCTCGCAGTCGTGAGTGCCGGAAGTCGCTCGCTAGAGAACGCGTTGCATGTGCATGAATTACGCTTGTCCCGAAAGGCCCAAGCTCCTAAGGAAGCACCAACAAAGAAACGAGCAAAGACGCCCCCCAAAACTGTAATCGTGTATGACCACGAGTTTATTATCCGCGGAACTGCCGAGGACGAAGTCGCGGTGACTAAATTCATCGACGCATTGCGGACAACTGAAGTCTTCCGTTCCGTCCAATTACGATCCACACTCCCGAGCGTTTCGACCGCGTCTGATCGTCAGTTTGAGGTGGCCTGTGTTTACTGATTCGCTATCACAGTCCGACTTTCGTCGCCATACGGCCGGCCGACGAATTCTCCCGGTCGATTGCATCGGTGGTAGCTTAGTCTTAGCTGTCGTTCTCGTGACACTATGGATCGTCACCGGACCGCTTGCCGCCGCACGTTCCGACTTAGTCACCGAAATCGAAGCCCATCAGACCATGTTGGCTCAATCAGATTCGATTGAAGCTTGCTATTGCGACATGACCGACCGAGTGCAGACTCAGCATCAGCATCTTCAACAGCTGATGGGAATGGTGCCCGAGCGTCCGAGCGAATCCGAGTTTCTTGCACAACTCTCGGAACTCGCTAGTCAATCTGGCGTTCAATTGCTCCACTTTGAGCCCCAAGCAACCACACAACACGATCCGCATTCGGAAATTTCGATCCGGTGCTCCGCCCAAGCGAACTATCCGGCTGTGTGTAAGTTCTTATATGGCATGAGCGATCTTCCTCGCTTAACCGATGTCACTCGGTTCACGATCCGGCAATCAACCGACGAACATTCCATATTGATGGTGGAACTTGAAATATCCATTTTCCATCTATAACAGCTTCGACCGTTTTTCCATTCGCTTGCGACTGATCCAATGAGTGCACGATCCTCACAAACGCTTAAGATGCTTCTCATTCCCGTGTTGGGTTGCGTGCTCGTTTCTCTTGTCTTTCAAGACGATGAAGCTAACGAACTCCCGGCACTCGCAGCCCAGACGAATGTGACGCAGGCGAAGTCTGATGAGAAACAATCCGGCAAACCGACTTCAACTGCTTTATCGTCTTGGCCAAGTTATCAGTTAGACGAAATCATCGCCCATAATCCGTTTGAACTCCCGAAACCGCCAGTTGTTCCGACTGAAGTTGCAACGGAAGACAAAGACAAAACACCCGATTTGACGCCTTCGACATCGACGGAACTGATCACGCTCCGCGTGAGTGCGGTTGTTTCAGGCGCAAACGGTATGATGGCGTTAGTCAACAACCAAATGGTGCGAGTCGGGGACACACTTGACGATAGCTTAGTCGTTGTCGGCATCGATCAGGAAGCCATCACTGTGAAACGAATTGCTCCCTAATCTTGAATTGAGCACTGAGACTGTTGTCCGAACTTCGTTCAGTTATTCTTCAAGTGACGATCAAAGAACCTGAGAATGACTTGTTGAACGTCTGTCGTTCGAAACTCTTTGCCACCATGCCCGGCTCCCTCGACGATATGGAGTGTCGTAGGTACACCAGCAGCTTGAAGCTTCCGATGGAATCTTGCACTCTGCTCCAGCGGAACGCCGGGGTCTTGATCACCATGCATGATCAAAAATGGCGGGTCGTCTGGCGAGACTTGGTAAATCGCACTGGCTTGCTTCGCAAGCTCTGGATGCTCTCGTACGGTTCCCCCTAGCAATTTGGCACCGTTCGAACGGGCAACATCGTCTGCAGTGCGTTCTGGCAACGATACGACATTGGGCGGCATCGTCAGCAAGTCTGTTGGGCCATACCAGTCGCAGACGGCCTGTACTCGGCTTGAAACTGTTTCCGTGTTCGGCGAATCAAGCGTTCCTAGTAATGCGACTAAATGTCCTCCTGCAGACCCGCCCCACGCGGCGATATGTTCAGAGTCTAAACCATACTCATCCGCGTGTTCTCGTAGCCAACGAACTGCAGTTCGGCAATCATCAATCTGTGCAGGCCATTGGGCGACATCAGTCAATCGATAGTCGATACTGGCTACTGCATAGCCATGCGAGACTAACCATGTAGCCGGGCATTGATCTTTACTCCCCTGCTTCCAACCTCCACCATGCACCCACATGACCACGGGAAGCGGCCCCTCGACATTCCACGGTCGATACAAATCCAACATTTGGGGTGTCTTTTCCAAGTCATGGTAGACTAGGTTTTTGATGATTTGCATCCCATGATTGGACACAGAACTCTCACGCCCATTTCGTTGTGAAGTTGCAGCGGTCTTTGCTTGACGAATGGTAAAGTCGACGAGCGTCCGACAGTGAAAGAAGCCTTCCCAAAAGTTATGTCCTTGACCATGTGCAACGATCAACTGCATTTGATTCGCAGCTCCTAGTTTTTGGAACTGTTCCGCCAGTGCTATAGAATTCTCTTTCAATGGCACGACGTTGTCTTCGTCACCATGAATAATACAAACAGGAATTTTAGCCTTCGCAAGAACATCACACCGCGCAATCGGATTGTGCTTTTCGAGAGATTCTTCGAGTTCAGAAGCGGTCAAGCCATATGCAGAAGATGCCCGCTCTAGACCCGGGTAAGTCCGCAGATCAAAGACCGGATAAATTCCGGCGATGCCAGCCACTCGTTGCGGATTTGCGATCGCCCAACTGCTGACCCACAGCCCACCACGACTTCGACCTAGCAAACAAGGCTTCTCGGCGAAGTCCCGATTGGTAGTCAACTCCTCATAGAGAGCAGTCATAAGTTTTCGCCCGTCGGGACTTCCATACGCTTCGCCCGCGTCGATCCCTGCGACGGCAACGCCGGCTGCCAGGAATTGCTCATGCATCCACTTTTCATGCTGATCCGGATACGCCGGCAGAGTTGGTGCGTACATCACCCAGGGCTGAGGTGTCCTGCGTTTTTGCATTTCCGGCAGGAGAACAAACGCCGGCCGATCTTCGATCAAGAATGATTCACCAGGCAGAATTAGTTGCTTGACCTGCGGTTCGTCAGCGGACACGTCCGCGAAACTTCCCAGTAGTACGAACACGAAACTTAGAAGCTGAGGGGCACGGTCGGACATGAGGTCTCCTTCAAAATTTCCAGGGCCTATGCACTATGGATCCCCGCATACACAGCGTCAAGCAATGCCCCCACTGTGCAATAACCTGCAATGACTTTTCAATTCTTGCGGCTGTGTGAACATATGCCACGCGATTGTCTCTGCCCTGTGGTTTCCTAGCGGCTGGGATGGAAGCGACATACGGCTGACGGTCATGGATTTCGATGAAGTCCCATTTTCTTCGATTCCACCACCATGGAGGCTTGGATTTTCCGAGCATGATTGCTATCCTCGCCGGAATACTACGCATCTCAACGATCCGGCGGCGAAAACTCCGCTGCGGAATCGTTCTTTTGCGGAACAGTCCATTCCGGACAGGTAGCTCAGTTGGTAGAGCACAGGATTGAAAATCCTGGTGTCGGGGGTTCGATTCCCCCCCTGTCCACTTCGAAAAGCCCTACCTTGAAAGAGGATAGGGCTTTTTTCGTGTTCTGAGAGTGTGGACGTTTCTTCTCATTGCAATGCCCTAAGGGCCTTAAACAGAACATACGAACACACACCGTCACGCCTATTTCCCTGAGCTCTACTGCCGCAACTCTCTATTTGGCAATACGTTACACCGCAATAGATACTGGTTTCTCGATGAACATTCCCCGATTGCGGGCACCGATGAATCATGGGTGATTGTCGTGGGATCGAGACTGGTGGAGTTTTCCGTCTTCGGAATCGCGGGACACGTTTTCCAGCGAATTGACGGTTCACCAAAGCCGGGGTTACAATGTAGGTTTGGAATTCGCACGGGCACAACGGAGGTCGGTCGTGGGCCAGAAGGTGATTATCGATACCGATTCAGGCATTGGAGATGCGGTTGCGCTCGCGGTAGCGTTACTGGACCCCAATTTGGATGTGCTTGGCGTCACCGCGACTCCCGGTTGCGTGAGCGGTCCGGCTGCGTTTCGCAACGTGCAAGCGGTCGTGGAACATCTCGACCCGCCGAAATGGCCGCGGTTCGGGTTTGCCGACGGTCAGGCTGCGATCAGTGGCATCGACTTTGGCCCGACCGATGTATCGATGACGGAACTCCATGGACCATCGGGCCTGGGGGACTGGGAATTCCGCATGGCGGATTTGCACCATCGACACGAGTCTGCCAAGTTGATGATCGATATCGTGCGGTCTGAACCCAATGAAGTCACTTTGTTGTGTCTTGGTCCACTGACGAACTTGGAATTGGCCAGCGAACGCTTTCCGGGGTTCTTCGATTTGGTGCACGGCGTCGTATTCGCCGGCGGTACGGTCCGAGCGGGTGGCGATGTCACCGCTGCTGCCGAGTTTAATGTCTTCGCGGACCCAGTAGCCGCCCGGCATGTCCTGACATCGCCCGCCTCGAAAACATTGGTGCCGTTGGATGTCAGTCGGAAGTTCCTGCTCACCCTCGATCAATTCGATCGGCTAAAAGCACGAGCCAAGGAGGAAGTTTGCACTCTCCTCGAACGGTTATTGCCATTCGCCTTTCGGGCTCATCATCAGCACTTGGGTATTGAAGGCGTGGCATTGACCGAGCTGGTCGCATTAGCATCGGTCTCGCGGCCAAGATTGTTCGAACGCGAACCGATGGCCGTCGATGTCGAAACGAACGGCGAACTCACCCGTGGCATGACCGTCTTCGATCGTCGTGGGATCCCGCGTTGGCAAAGCAATATCGATGTCATCACGGACGCCGACATTCAAGGCGTTGCCGATTATCTTGTTGATGTTCTGTCTACGAATTGATGTCGGTCATGCTGAGTTCTTTGCCGGCCGTGTTTGCGTTCTCGATCGGAGATCCGGCACGATCCTTGATTGAATGGTTTCAGCCGTTAGTCGATGACTATGGCATGGCGATCGTGCTTAGCATGCTTGCAGTGCGATTGTTTCTATTGCCCATGACGGTTGCACAGCGTCGCAATACGCTATTGATGCGAACCCTCAGACCAGAACTTGATGCGATCCGCCAAGAGTATGCCGGCGACCAGCAACAGATGCGGCAAGTGCAACAAGAACGATTACGTACAGCGGGATTCAATCCGTTTGTGGGTTGTCTATCGTTGATCATTATTGGAGTCATTTTCTATGCCTTCCATACTGCAATCTCGCAGATCGTCGGATTGGATGCGGAACCGCCTTTCTGGGGTCGCACTTGGATCGACGCGCTTCGGAAACCGGATCAATTGTTCGACTTCAATTTCCGGTTGCCATTGCTCGGAAAATCGTTTCACTTGTTACCGTTCGTTACTCCACTGTATTTGCTAATCCGCATGGCACTAGTTCCTAGCAATCGTCGGGAAGTTTCACAAAGCGGATTCCTAGGCGCTTTAGCATTCGGTGTGTTTCTATACCATTTACCATCTGTGGATTGGTTACTCTTGCTAACATTTCTTAGTGTTGGTGAAGTGGAGAACTTACTAGTCCCTAGCCCGCCTGTTCCTGCACAAGATCAACACCAAGACGACTCTGGACTGTTGCCGAAGTAACTCACTTCACACATTGAATCACGGAATCTTATGCTGACTTTCTTGCACGCCGCCGACTTGCACCTCGGTTTGCGGCTGACACGGTTTGACGGCACCGCGATCGACCGCATCCGCGAGGCTCGATTTGCCGCACTCGAACGAATTCGGGATGAAGCGGGGCGATCGGAGTTTGGTTACCAGTTCGCCATCATCGCGGGCGACTTGTTCGACGACGTACGAGTCAGCCGATCGATTTCCAATCGGGCATTCAAATTACTTGAGAGCTTTCCCGTGCCAGTGCTGTTGATTCCCGGCAATCACGATCCCTACGAACCGGGCTCGTTGTGGGAAACAGCCCCTTGGGACAACCCGAACAAACAGCGAGTTCACCTGCTGACCGAGCGGCAAAAGTTTGCGGAAATCACAGGCGTGACGATCTTCCCCTGCCCAGTGTTTCGCAAGCGGTCGGCCGAAGATCCTACGCAGTGGATTGCCGATCATCCCCGTCAAGATCCAGACGGTTTTCGTATCGGCATTGCTCATGGCAGTGTGATGGATCGACCGGACTTACCCACCGATGACCACCCGATTTCTGTAACCGCTCCCACGGATCTCGACTTAGATTATCTAGCACTCGGGCACTGGCATCGACAGAAGTCCTATAGTGTTTCCGAACCCCGTATGGCTTATCCTGGTGTGCATGAGCCGATGCGGTTTCATGACGATTCCCGTGTTGCCGGTTGGCAGCCCTACTCGACTGGCAGCGACCGTGAGGAGTTCCTTGATACCGGCGACGGAACCGTTCTGCGAGTGACGATCGAGAAACCGACTGCTCAACCGAGTCTCGAAAGTGTCAATGTTCAACACTTCCGCTGGAGTTCACGAACCGAACACGTCAGCAACGAAACGGATTTCGATGACCTCTTGCAACGGGTCGCTGAACAAGAAAACTATGAGCGGATGCTGCTCAAACTTAAACTAACGGGGACGCTGCCAGTCAGTGTGTTGCATCGTGTGGAAGAGCTTCACGATGTCCTCGGACGATATGCCGTTTGGGAGTTAAACGATGACGAACTGACCGTTGAACCAACGAGTGAGGAAGTCCGCGAGATCATCGGCACTGGTGTACTTGCTCAAGTCCATCAGCGACTTCAAGAACTCACGCACACACCCACCCCAGAACATGACCCGACCGTGATTGAACACGCGACTCGCCTCCTCTACAAACTCGCCGCCAAAGCTAAATAACACAACTCCAACACTCTAGACTCTAAACCCTAGTCTCTAATGATCCTTCACGGCCTTCACTTACGAAATTGGCGGAACATTGAATCGCTCGACTTAGACGATTTGAATCACGATCTCGTGGTATTGCACGGCCCGAATCGGACGGGCAAGTCGGGGATTGTGCTTGCTTTGCGATACGGATTGTTCGACTTCGATCATTCCTCATCCGCGACGGCTATCAAAAACTGCAGTCCGCGACGTTCACAAGCTTCCCCAGAAGTTGATATCGAATTCGAAGTGAGTGAAAAACGGTACCGATTGCACAAGGTGTTCTCGACACGTAAAGACGGCGAAGCATGGTTGAAAGAAATTACCTCAACCGGCGAAACGGTACTAGAGCGGGATAAAGAAGCCGGTCGGCAAGCTCGTCTATTGTTGGAAGCGGAGAAATCGAGTGAGGGACTGAACGAACTACTTTGGCTGACGCAGGGGGAAGTGCGTTTGCCCGATGCGAACAAACTTAGCAGTCCACTCCAACAACGACTCGAAGCTGTTTTAGGCACATTGCTGACATCGCACGATTGGACTTTTCACGAAGAACTACGCAAAGCAGCGGACGAATACTTTACCCGCAAAGGGAATATCAAATCCAACTCTCCGGTGGCGGCGTTAGAAAGTGAACTGGCTGCAGTTAGAGAACGAGTCGGAAGACTTCGACTCGAGCAAACTCAAAGCGAAAGTCTAGTCAGCGAACACGAGGGACTGGAAACGGAAATCGCACAAGCACGCCAGAGTCTAGCGGATGCCGAGCGAGATCTAGCTGAACTGGAAGAACGTGCCCGCCACTTAGCGAACCGTCAATCGCAACACGAGAAGGCCAAATCGATTCGAGAGGCCGCCGAAAAAGAACTCATTCAGCGAAAGAAAACTTGGGAGGAGTTTCAACGGACGAAAGAATCCGTCATACAACTCGAACGCGAAACATTAAAAGATCGAGTTGCATTGGAAAGTGCTCAAGAGACTCAACAACGAACAACGGCGGAATTCGAGACACTTACACGAACCCTTGCTGAACGTCGACAAGAACGCGAAGCTCTTGCAAAAGCACGCGGCATTTGTGATCAACGCGAGAAACTGCTGACGTTTCACGAGCAACACGCGAGTTTGACTTCTCAGATCGAGAATGTTGCGTCTCTCGAACAGAAACTCGCCCGCATTCAAGAGGAACTCGATTCGCTCTCGGCTCCTGATGCGAAGACGTTGCAGTCGTTGCGAACTTCTTCCCGTCAAATTGCGACCCTGCAAGCGGAAGTTGCAGCCGCTGCACTTCAAATGGAAATCCGCACGGAAGTGGATGCAACAGTCGAACTCATTAGCGATGAAGATTCGCAGATTTCGCTGCAAATCCCGGCGGACGAACTGCAACATCAAACTTTCCGTCAACGCATCACGGTACGTCTCCCAGGTTGGGGCGAAATTCGCGTCGTACGGGGACAACAAGACGAATCACTCATCGAGTCTGCCCGCAAACTGTCAGCCTTGCAAACGGAATACACCGATACGCTTAGAAGTTTCGGGTTCGATGCTGCTAACGAAAACGCACTCGACGAACTAGCCGCACGCCACACTCGACGCGATGCCTTGCGAACTGAGTACAGCGAACTCGAACAACAGCTCCGCAAGATCGCCCCCGACGGTCGCGAGACGCTTGTCTCTAAGATCGAACAACTCGACCTCGGGCGGGAAGCCATTCTCGATCGGTTGCCCGAACTCCGCGATTGGTTACCTAACCGTGCAGAACTAGCCGCGGAGAAGAAATCTGTCGAGGCTGCAGAAACGAAATTGCGTCATGAATTCCAGCAACTGGAAGCGGCTCACGCGCAAAAGATTGTCGCCAAAGATCAAGCTGAAGACGCCACCGCTGACATTCGACTCAAACTCGCTCAGTTGACGACGAAGCAGGAACTCACCGAACGTCGTTTGATGGAACTCGGTAGCGAGTCCGCCTTGAAACAAGCTGTGACAGATGCCGAGTCCGCTTGTGCTGAAGCTCGGCAACAAGTCGAAGCGACGGCTCTTACAGAAGAAGAGATCGAAATTGAATCGCGTCTGGACGGTGCCCGCCAAGCTCGGGACGTCCGCCGTGAACGCATTCAATCAAAGACCGAACAAGCAGCGGAGATTCGCGGACGGCTCCAACAGAAAGAAGGTTTGCACGAGGAACTAGCAACCGCCGAGGCAGAACTGCATCGTCTTCAGGCGATTCATCATGAGAAGTCCGTTGACTCGAAAGCCCACCGGTTACTTCTTGACTTGTTCGAGTCCTGTCGTGATGCGCAAGTCGGAGCCACCACCGGGCGAATTGCGACTCAAGTCATGCAGTGGTCGCAACGACTTGGTCTTGGGGAATACGAATCGGTCGAATTCGAGAAAGGCTATTTGCCGCAGGGTATGCGGTTGCCCACCCTTGAGACCCCCGTGTCGCTTGACGACGAATCATACGGCACGCTTGAACAACTCGCACTCCTCGTTCGATTAGCGGTCGGACGACTTGTCGCCGGGGGCAAACGGCATGTGACGTTGCTGGACGATCCACTCACTCATGCCGACACTGCCAAACATCGTCGCATGGTCGAGATTTTGCAGGAGGTCGCTGCGGGTCGGGGTACAATCGAGGACGGCTCTCCAATCTCACCACTTCAGGTTCTTATTTTCACCTGTCACCCCGAGCGTTTCGATTATCTAGCAAACGCCAAGCAAATCGATTTGAAGCAAAGAATTCAAAGCAATAGCGGCTAAAACCGTGTTCTGTGTTCAACGCAAGTAGCGACAATGCATGACAATCGTCGTGGGTTCCGCGTATCATGATGAAAGCTGCCTCATGTGTTTTCGGTAGCCACTAGCACAGCCTCCGTTGTTTGTAGCGGGTGTCTGGTTCGTGGAAGTGCCTGAAACATGGAGTTTCCAGGGACACAAAAGATCGGAAAGCCGGTCTAGGAGATTCGTTCGATGCCGGCACACCTACTTGTCTTCCTTTTAATCGCGTTGCTCGTCGGGTGTGAGTGGAAAACCGAAGACGATGCTGCAGGTCCCACTCCGCCTTCGAGAGCCGAACTCACATCGAATACCCCACCAGACCCAAAGTTCCCGGTCGTCCCCACTCAGCGAAATCAACGTGACCCGCTGCCCGACAATTCACTCACAACCACCCACTATATTCAACTCGGGTTACCGGCCCCTGATCGTCCTTGGATGGGAGCCGAGTTTGCTCGCGTTGCAATGATCATCGGCAAGTTGGCCGAACACGACGCCACTCAGCTTCCACGTTTTCAAAGTTCCACATCTGGTCAGATCTTTGCTCGACTCGTCTCGAAACAGAACTTGGATTTCTATCGCAATGCGAGTATGCCATTACAACAACGGATTCAAGATATCATCGCGTACACACAGGGACTAAACACGGTCCTTTGGCGTTATGTCACGATCTCAACACAGCGTTCTGGCTTAGAGAGTGAAATCGTCGAACTTGCTGGCGCTATGATGCATGTCTCTGTGATCATGCAGGAACTGACTGACGAATTGCTGCCACAACTCGACCCCACTGACCCAACGTATCCGACTCGAATGCAAGGTTTAGAAAGATTGAAAAATGGTTTTGCGATAACATTCGCTGGTGCACTGCAAATGCTGGAGGAAACGGATCGTTATGAAATCAAAGACTTGCAGCGATTACTAGGCCACCTGCAGGCGACATTGCCGACAATAACGCCCCATCTGAATGAAGGAAGTCAGCTAGAAAACCTAGTAAAAATCGAAAAACTCATCAAAAAGTCTGAAATCAAAGAGCTCAAGCCGGGACTAGAAACACTGTATGCTCAACTGAATCCACAATAAACCCCTTCACCTGTGCCCATAAAGGTTTGATGTGAGCGCTTCGACGAAACCAAGCTGGATTGTTCGACTGCTGATCATTGGATATACCCCCTTCCTTTTTTCAGTGATCGCGGCAATGGGTTTCGCGACCTATTTGCTAGGCCGTTGGGCTTGGACGATTGCCTACGAATACAGTATCACAGTTGGACTCATTCTCGCCGGTCTGACGTTTTCGTTGGGAATCATGACGCTCATGCTAGCATTTGTCTGCATCGCGTTTTTTCTTCCAACGGACACATCGGACTCGCAAGAATTGAGACCGTCGCCGCGAGTCATGAAGGGATTGTTACGACTCGTTCGCCAAGTCGCTCGGAAACAGTCGCTGCCGATCCCAGACGAAGTCCGGCTTCACGCGACAAGTACGGCTCACGTTTATGAAGAGAAAACACAAAACGGATATGCAAAGATTCTCGTTATCGGAGCGCCGGCATTGGCATCATTAGACCGCAAGGCGCTTGCTGGTGTGGTTGCTCATGAACTCGGACACTTTGCCGGCGGCGATACAAAGCTATTGCGACGCACGGCGCGTTGGCATCGCACAATGATGCATGTGGAGTATGCATTGATGCAAATGCCTTGGAATCCGCTGGGATGGATGATCCGGCTCTATCATTGGCTTTTCAAGGCGGCATGGGCGAAGGAACAACGCAAACGCGAAGTGCTTGCAGACGAACACGAAGTTGAAGTTGTTGGTGCCAAGCAAGCGGCTCAAACGCTGATTGCGATTTCCACGATTAACGAAATGCCCTGGTCGCGGTTGTCTTCAGTCGCAGAATGGTTTGCGGTCATGCGAACGCGTGATGCGAGTATTTTTCGCGAGCAAGTCCGACGTGCCCGACAAACGACATCCGCGCAATGGCAAGACGCTTGTCGACGTGCTCTGAAACAGAAAACAAAATCGTTCGACTCGCACCCGTGTCTCCGTGATCGACTCCGTGCTATCGGCATTTCACCGAAACAGGCGATTGCCTTGGCTGGTAAGTTGCGACACGACCAAAGTGATCCCGCAGATTACATCGATGACTGGGACGAAATCGACAACGCGATCAGCGCGTTCTTCATCGACCTCGTGCAACAGAACCAACAAGCTAAACGCGACATGGCCGCAGTTATTCTCGGTCGCCACGTTTAGTCCCACTTATTCGGTTCTGAAAGCGCAGTGTCGATCTTGGGAGACACCGCCCTCTTGCGAAGGGAGAGCAAACGAAGTTATCGCAGCGACAAGCGTAAGCCGCATGGCGGAATTCTTATGATTTAAGAAGAGCTCGATCAGTGCTCGTCCTGTGCGGATTCTTCGGACTCGCTGACCTCATCGAGTGAATGAAGTTGCTCAACGATCGCATGTTTCAATGAATCCAAACCGTCGCCAGTGACGGCGGAGATTTGCCGGACGGAATGTCCTAGTTTCTCCGCGAGCAGTTCCGCGGCAGCTTCGGCATCGGGAAGTTCGCTTTTTGTGATTGCGATCAGTTCCGGACGCTCGGCGAGTTGTTCATCGTAGAGCCGTAGTTCCTCGCGGATTTTGAAATAGTTCTCGACGGGGTCGCTGCCGTCCATCGGGGCCGGTTCGACAAGGTGAACTAAGACCCGCGTACGTTCAACATGCCGAAGGAATTCGTGCCCGAGCCCGACACCCGCGTGGGCCCCTTCAATCAAACCGGGAATGTCGGCCAGTACAAAGTGATCATCAAATCCCACCGACACCAACCCCAGGTTCGGGTACTTCGTGGTAAATGGGTAATTGGCAATCTCCGGCGTTGCTCGAGACAGCCGACTCAGCAGCGTACTTTTCCCGGCGTTCGGCATGCCAATCAAGCCGACATCGGCGATCAATTTGAGTTCCAACAGCACACTACGTTTGTCGCCGGTTTCGCCGACCTCGAACTCGCGTGGCGTTTGATGGGTGGCGGTCGCGAAGTGCTTGTTCCCTCGACCGCCCTTTCCGCCGCGACAGAGAACGACCGAATCGTTGTCGGTCGCCAAGTCTTTCAACACGTGACCGCGTTCGATGTCTTTCACCAGTGTGCCCGGCGGGACGAGAATAACGGCGTCATCCCCGTTTTTCCCGGTCCGCAGATTGCCTTCGCCATGTCCGCCGCGACCGGCTTTCCAATGTTTGTGTCCGACGATGTTCGCCAAACTGGAGATGTTCGACTCGGCTCGAATGATGATGTCGCCGCCTTTGCCACCATCGCCACCATCGGGACCGCCGCGGGGCACGTGTGTTTCCCGGCGGAAACTCATGCAGCCGTTGCCGCCATCACCGGCTTCGCAATAGATTTCCACTCGATCAACAAACATCGTTCCTCACCCTCGTCCGAAACATTCGCAAAATTGCATTCGTTATTCTAGCCAAGTCCGCGCAGCAAAAAAGCGGCGAAACCGAGATTCCGCCGCTGAATCGATGAGTCTTTTCACCCTAACCGAGGCACCGGTCAGGCGGTTTGCGGTTCACATTTCTGATCGTGAATCGCGTTGTAGACTTCTTCCCGATGAATCGGAACGGATTTGTCGGCGGCAATCCCGAGACGCACACGGTCGCCCCGAATTTCCACCACCATGACCTCGATCGAATCGCCGATCATGATCTTTTGATTGAGTTTACGCGTCAGCACCAGCATTGTCGAACTCCTTCCGATCGCCCGCTGTTGGTCAATACGACACCTGGTGGGCGAAGCCAACGGTGTCGCACGTACCCCCGTCCTTTCGGACACTCACTCATTGGCAAAGGTACTGTTTGAGATTGTTCCCGTCAAGATCCACAAGATGTTGTATGGAGAATCAAATCGGGCGACACGATTCGAAATTCGCTTTACCAGCGGGCTACAATGGTGTTGAACGAGTCTAAGTTTTTTTGAGGTGGTGCCATGGTAGAGCCTTTTCGACTGAGTGACGAAGAATGGCGTGAGCGGTTGTCGCCGGAGGAGTATTACGTCTTGCGACAACACGGAACCGAACGGGCGGGTACGGGATGCTTTATCGGGACGAAGGAACCCGGCACCTATGTGTGTGCGGGTTGCGGGCATCCGTTGTTTCCGTCGGGCGGGAAATTTGAATCTGGGACTGGTTGGCCGTCATTCACCGCCCCGATTACTGACTATGCCATCAGCGAACACACCGACACCTCCCACGGGATGACGCGCACCGAAGTCCGCTGTGCCCGTTGCGAAGGTCACTTGGGACATGTCTTTCCCGACGGACCGCCGCCCACCGGCATGCGGTACTGCATCAACTCCGTCGCCATGAAGCACGTTCCGGAGTGACGCTGGCAAGAGACCATAGCCCAGGTCAAAACTTCTCGAAGTTGTTCTCGCCGCCGGCTTTGATGTAGCGATCGTACCAGGGTTGATTGTGCGGCAACGGGCGGCCATCGCGGGTCCAACCATCTCGGCGAGGTTCGTCCGGCATGACATCGTTCGTTTCGACTCGCCAATTATCGAGACGAATTCGCAACGCGTTAAGGTGCTCCGCGTACTCGGAATTTGCAGCCACATTTTCGAGCGAATGTGGATCGAGCTGCAAATCGTAGAGTTCCTCGAACGGCCGTGGTTCGACAAGCAGGAATTTCTGAGCTTCTGTCAGTTCACCTTGAGATAACGCTTGTTGAAACCCCATCCACGTTTTCGAGTTGACTGAATCAACGCTGTTCCACAGCGGTTTTTCCCAGTAGTAATTGCGGATGAGCAAAAACCGATCGGTCCGTACGGCTCGGGTGAATTGTTCGAAGTCGTGCCAGTTCGCTTCGGCGAAAATCGCGTCTCGGCCAGTTGCTTCCGGATCAGTCAGTAAGTTTTTGATCGATCGCCCCTGCACGGTCGGTGCGTCGATGTCGACCAGATCGAGCATTGTCGCGGCGATGTCGATACTACTCACTAACTCCCGTTGCACCCGACCGGCTTTCACCAGCGGCGGATAACGAACCAAGAGCGGCGTACGGATCCCGGAATCGTACAGCGTCGTTTTCGCCCGCGGAAACGGCATGCCATTGTCGGAGAGATAAACGATGAAGGTCTCATCGAGCACATTCTGATCGGCGAGTTCGTTGAGAATTATTCCCACGTGGGCGTCGAACCGTACGATCTCGTTGTAATAGTCGGCAATGTCTTCGCGGATCAATTCGTGATCCGGCAGATACGGGGGCACGATGACATCTTTGGCTGTATAGAACGGACGAATCTCGCGTTCGGAGTCCGTGCTGCGTACCGGTTTGATATCGTCAAAAGGTCGATGCGGGTCTTTCGAGGCCACCCAGAAGAAGAAGGGTTTGTCTTTCGGACGAGACTCCAACAACTCGAGGGCTTTCGTCGCTGTCTCCGCCCCGCTGCATTCTTGGATGGCGTTCCAGTGGGTTTTCTCTGCGTCACCGAGATGCCATTTGCCGACGGCCATCGTGTAATAACCGGCCGGTTGCAAATACGTAGCCAACGATTTCTGGTCGGCGGGCAACGGTTCGTGCAGGTCTTCGGCTCCGGTGTTGTGTGGATACCGACCCGTGAGGAAACTACATCGCGTGGGGCTGCAGGAACTCGTCGTCAAGAACGCTCGCTCGAATTGTATGCCCTCACGAGCCAAGCGATCGATGTGCGGCGTTTTCAAGGTGGGATGGCCATAGCAGCTTAAGTCGCCGAATCCTTGATCATCCGCGATGAACACGAGAAAGTTCGGAGCTGCCTCTGCCCAGCTTGGAGTCGACAAAAGTGTAAAACACGTGATGAGCAGGAGAAGCCGAATCATGGAACACTCTCAAGGGTCAGTCGCTGATGTGAAACAGAACCTTGATCATATTTTTTCGCCGCGCATCATCAAAGGCTGCGTGGAAATCTTCGAGTCGGCGGACTGAAGAAATTAACGGCTTTACGTTCACCCGATGCTCACGGAGTGCTTCTAATGCTGGCTCGAATTTCCCGCAACGCGAGCCGACGACTTTCACTTCATCGACGACAACGGGCCAAAGTTGCGTTGACTGCTCACCAGAGACCGTTGTCTTGAGGACAATCGTGCCTTCTGGCCGAACAAGTTTCATCGCTGTGGAAAACCCGTTCTCCGAGCCAGTGCAATCGACGACCACATCCGCCTTCGAGGCCAATTCCAGTTCTTGCAGAAGATGCGTTTTGATGCCGACTTGCTCGAGGAGCGCAAGTTTTTCACGATGCTTGCCAATCACTGCCAAGTCTGCCCCCGTCGTTGCGATAGCTTGCGCACACAGATTCCCCAACCGCCCCGCACCGAGAATCAGCACGCGATGACTTGAATCGATCGGGACTTGTTCCAAGATACGCAACGCTGCCGCCAATGGTTCAACGAACACCGCGTGTTCGGTTGGGATGCTATCGTCCACGGGAAGCAGATTTCGCTCCGGCAACGCGATGTAGTCGGCGAAGGCTCCGTCGCGATTGAGAATGCCTAGCACCGTGCGATGCGGACAATGATGCGGGCGGTCATTGCGGCATGTTTCACATTCGCCGCAAGCACAATTAATTCCGCCGACCACCCGTTGACCTGCGTACCGGCCACTCTCGGCAACCCCGACAAACTCATGTCCCAAGGTGCCACGGAACCCCATATACCCACGAATTAGCTGGAGATCCGTTTCGCAGATTCCGGCCTGCAGCACACGAACGAGAATCTCGTCTCTGTTGGGGTATGGGGTAGGAAAATCGATATTCAGATTCAACCCTTTGGGGCTGAGTCGTACGGCTCGCATCGATTCGAATTCCGGTGTTCTTTCGAGACTTTTACAGCAGGACGGTGACTATAATGACGTCCACTGGCATTTCGTGCAATACTCGGTCACCAGAAATTTGACACCTCAACAAATAAACTTTGATGGGAGCTTTACCGTTAAGCGACTCGCGTGTCGACTGTTGGCTCATCAATCAGCGGTCGCCCAATAACCGCCCCGATCATGGTCGAAAGTGACTTCGTTTCCACGATGCTCGACGTCAAGCTGCCCGTCATCATAGACGAGATGCCCACCCACCCACGTCTTCAGCGGTTGTCCCGTCAAAGACACGCCATCCCAAGGACTCCACTTGGACTTCGTCACCTGCTCGGCATTACGGATGGTATGAACGCGTTCCAAATCCACGAGGACCAAATCGGCGTCGTGACCGACTTCGATACGTCCTTTGCCCACGGCGTCCCATACCCGCGCGGGAGCATCGCACATCCAGTGCACGACTTGCTCGAGTGTGCATTCACCGCGACTGACAGCATCCAACATCAACGCTAACGAGTTCTCGACCGCCGGCACACCGGACGGTGATTTAGGATATGGCTGGTCCTTCTCTTCCAACGTGTGCGGTGCATGATCGGTCGCGATGACCTGAATCACATTCGCTCGCAACGCATCCCACAGGGCTCGGTTGTCGCAATCGGTTTTAATTGACGGATTCATCTGCACTAACGAACCAAGCCGTTCATAGTCGTCGATGTTGAAGAACAAATGATGCGGGCACGCCTCAGCCGTGATGAGGTTGTGATGCTCTTGTAGGAACTCAGCCTCGTGAGCGGTCGACACATGCAGCACGTGAAACCGGTGATTGTGTCGCACCGCCAAATCGACGGACCGTTTCGTGGCAATGAGCGCCGCTTGATGATCGCGGATGAGTGAATGATCCGCGTAGGACTTGCCGCCGTCCAAACGAGCGGCGTTTGCGCGGACGGTGGTTTCGTCCTCGCAATGCGCACAAATCGGGAGAGTCGTTTCGGCGAAAATCCGTTCGAGGGCGGCTTGCTCATCCACGAGCAAATTCCCCGTGCTCGAACCGATGAAAATCTTGATCCCCGGCGTGCGAGACACCGACTGCAACTCGCTGACATTCTCCGGTGTGGCCCCGATATAGAAGCCGTAATTCACCACGCACTTCGACGCCGCCAAGTCGAGTTTCTTGTGGAGTTCTTCTTTCGTGATGGTATTCGGGTTGGTATTCGGCATCTCGAAGAATGTGGTCACACCACCCTTCGCACATGCCAAGCTACCGGTGTGCAGGTCTTCTTTGTGCGTCAAACCAGGATCGCGGAAGTGAACCTGATCGTCGACGACTCCCGGCAACAAGTGCAGACCATTCGCATCCACACGCTGATCAAATTTCGCGGTCGGAGCAGGATCAAGATCGAGAATCGTTCCCGAATCCGTATCAATCAGCACATCGACAGATCGCGTTCCACTCGGCAGAACACACGCAGCACCAGCAATCAAAGTACGCATAGCCGGGACAAAAGATTCCTAGAAAAGCCAATAATTCGGACGACCCACAACAGACAAACCGTCAGGCTTTATAAAGAAGACGGCCGCAGGAACGACAGAAGAGGTACTTGCCCGTGTTGACTTCGACGTTGTGTTGCGGGCTCAGTTTGGTGAAGCACATCTGACACGTTTGATTCTCGACCGGGCTAAGCGATTCCGCTCCGTGCACCGAAACGACTCGACGATATTGCTTCAGAACAGTCGCCGGGATCAGCTTTTCCTTTTCGGCCAGTAACTCGGTGAGTCTGGCTTCTTCCTGTTTCAAGCCGGCCTCGGCCGCGGCGATTTTATCGGCGACCACTTTGATCTCGGCCTCGGCATCAGCGACCGCTTTTTCCGCTTTCTTGACTGCACCTTGTTGCAGGTCGATCCGTTCCAGTGTCTCGAGAATCTCGACTTCAGCGACTTCTTTCGCCGTCGTGTCTGCTTCGATTTGCCGTTGAAAAACGTCGAACTCTTGATTCGTCTTCGCAGCGTTCAACTTGACGTTCAGATCGACAATTTTGCTTTCGAGAACCTGCAAATCCTGGTTTTTGACGCTCGCGGTGTGCTGCAAATCTTTAAGGTGCTGCTTGGCGTCCTGAAGTTCTTGCTGTCGTTTTTCGAACGCCTGCTGGTGTCGGGCAATTTGCTTTGGCCCACGCTGCAGCGTCTTTTGCACGTCATGCAATTGCAAATGCACATCGTGCAGTTCCTTCAAATCCACATCCATCAAAGGCTCCCCTCGGAAATCGACCGACCACTCTTTTGCATTGTTTCCTTCTTGATTCGAATTTTGCAATGGCCCAAAGAAAAAAGCCGGTCATTGCTGACCGGCTTGTACCGATTTAGTTGATTGCCCCGACGAGCAACCCATCGAGAAAGCCCTTCAATTGCTTGCTTCGCACCGGATGCTGCAACTTGCGGACGGCTTTGGCCTCGATTTGCCGGACCCGTTCGCGGGTCACTTTGAAGATGCGACCGACTTCTTCGAGCGTGTACGTGTAACCGTCGCCCAAACCGTAACGGAGTTTGATGATCTCGCGTTCACGGTAGGTGAGAGTTTTCAGCACGACGTCGATTTTGTCTTTGAGCATTTCTTGAGTAGCCGCCGACACGGGGCTTTCGCTTTGCTCGTCTTCAATGAAGTCGCCGAAGTAGCTGTCTTCACTCTCGCCAACCGGCCGATCCAAGCTGATCGGGTGACGGCTGATCTTCATCACACGACGCGTTTCTTCGAGCGACACGCCGGCGGCTTCGGCGGTTTCTTCGATGGTGGGCTCGCGGCCTTTCTCTTGGAGCAGTTTCTTGCTGACTTTCCGCAGCTTGGACATGGTTTCAATCATGTGCACGGGGATGCGGATCGTGCGGGCTTGGTCGGCAATCGCTCGGGTGATGGCTTGGCGAATCCACCACGTTGCGTAAGTGCTGAACTTGTAACCGCGACGGTATTCGTACTTGTCGACCGCTCGCATCAGCCCGGTGTTGCCTTCTTGAATCAAGTCGAGGAAGGACAGACCACGGTTGCGATATTTCTTGGCGATCGAAACCACCAACCGCAAGTTTCCGCCGGAGAGTTCCCGCATCGCTTGCTCGTAAGCGCCGAAACGCTGATTGATGAGCTTCACTCGCTTCCGCAGCGAATCGGGGGTTTCGCGGGTCATGGTCATCAAGTCTTGCAGTTCATGCTGCAAGTTCGCCCGTTCGTCTTTGGCATTCTTGAGTCGGCGAAGTCGTTTGATTTGCCGTTCGATTTCCGTCATCCGACGAGAAATCTGTTCGAGTTTTCGAAGCGTCGGTTGCAAGCGTTGCGTGCGGAGCGACAATTCTTCGATCAAGTTGACCATCTTCCGCCGACGAACTTCCATCCGACACTCGGCGGCTTTCTTTTCCTCTTTATCCGTGTCAGGGGAAACGATGACGTCGAAGTCGTTGATGTTCTGATCGCGGAGGTATTCGAGCGTGACGATGTTTTGGCTCATCCGCCCGAGAATCTGATGTTTCTCGAATCCTTCGGTGACGGACACCTTAATGGTGCGGTCGAATGGCAGGTCGCCGTCGTTGACTTTGATCATCACGTCCAACGATTGTTGCAACGCGAAATCGCTTTCAAGCAGCGTGCGGCGGAATCGTTTGCGGGTGATTTCGATCTTCTTCGCCAACGCGATTTCCTGATCGCGAGTCAGCAGCGGGATTTCGCCCATTTGGGTCAGATACATCCGGACGGGATCATCGATCCGGCGGGAACGATCTTCTTCAGAGAGTTCCCGAGCCTTGCGGGGTTTGGATTTCTTTTTGCCATCGTCGACGGGTGGCAAACCGGCTTGTTCGTCGCTGATGACATCCAAACCGATTTCGTCCATACACTCGACGAGGTTGTCGAGTTTCTGTGGGTTCGGTGCTTCGTTAGGCAGATAGGCGTTGACTTGTGAGAAGGTCAGGAAGCCTTGCTTCTTACCGCGAGTGATCAATTCGTGGAGGTCGTTGTGAAGTCGATACACGGGGCGCGGTCTCCAAATAGTCGGGTTGTGTGCGTTGATCGTTTGGGACAGTGTTGGCAAGTTCTCACACCGAACGCTCATTGGATATTGAGTCGTAAGCCAAAGAACGTTTCGTTCTGATTGGACTTACCAGATCGGTTTTTTCAAAAACTCGCGGATCGGTTGTTTTTCATTTCAGTTCGGCAAGAGCAATGCGAAAACCACTCGCGTCGGTCTTGGGGCCGCCAGCGTCTCTTTAGGAGTTGGCTCGGCGGGCGTGGAATTTCTGAACTTTTTCCAGCAGTCGGAATTGTTCCGAGCGATCGACCGGGCGAGTCGCTTCCGGGGGTGAACCGTGAGATTCACTAGCGACCAAACCGGACAGTCGGCCTTTGAGCGGTTCCTGATTTTGCCGCTCGTACCGGAGTTTCATCTGCTCGATAACATAGTCTGCGTGGGTCGTCCTCTTGCCATTGTTGGTAATGAAAGGTCTTGCTTCCTGCAGAAGCCGATCGATCCGTTTCTGTCGTGCATGATCGTCGATTCGAATTGCCAATCGCTTCAGCTCCGGATCCTCCAAAGCTGCCGAGACCAAAGAAAATGACGGTTCGTCTCCCTGCTCCGCCAAGTCATAACAAAGATGTAAAAGCTGTCGAAGTGATCCGTTCCGCACTGCCTCCGGGCCAATCTCCTGTTGGAGACGGAACACCACCGACGGGACGGCGAAGATCATTTCCAAAAGTTCACACTCGATGACATCATCCGGGTTGTTCCAATCCACCGGCAACGGCTGAGTTGCACCGGCAGAGTTCGCCGCCCGCGTTTGTCGACGGGCATCGGTCTGTGAACGGGTTGTTTTCAGTGTTTCGCGAATCGTGCGTTCGTCGATCATCAACAAACCGGCAAGCCGGGCGACAATCAACGATTCCCGAGCCGAACCACTCAGCCGCGGGGACTGCGATAACGCCGTCGCCATTTCGGCGAGCACCCGTTGTTTCGCGTCCACCGAACTGACACCGATGCGGTTCACGCACGAGTTCAATTTGTATTCCCACGCTTCGACGGCATTCTGAATGCGATCTTGCAACGCTTCGCCGCCGTGTTGGGCCACGAAGTCTGCGGGATCGAGTCCGCCGGGAAGGGTAAGAATTCGCAAGTCGACATCTTCCGCCAGGAATTTCGTAATCGCTCGTTCGGTGGCGTCTTGGCCGGCTTTATCGCCGTCGAAGACCAGGACCACTTTCTGAGCAAACCGTTTCAGGTTCCGCACATGATTTTCATTGAGTGCAGTCCCCAAAGACGCCACGACGTTCCGCACGCCGTACTGATGAGCGGAGATGCAATCGGTGTACCCTTCCATCACCGCGACGGTGTTTTCAGCCTTGATGGCCTCGCGAGCCATGTCGAAAGCGTAGAGCAGGCTACTCTTTGCGAAAACTTCGGATTCTGAACTATTGATGTATTTGCCGAACTTGCCGTCGTCGTCTTTTGGTAAAATTCTCCCACCGAAGCCGACGGGTCGTCCACGTAGGTCGCGAATCGGAAACAGAACGCGACCAAAAAACAACATCTGATCCCGCCAACCGCCCCCGTCTTGTTTTTGGGTAATCAGCCCCGCTGCCGCGAGTTCTTCTGGCGGAAACTTCTTGAGACGGGCCTTTTCGAGCAACCATTGCCAATCCGGCGGGTGATAGCCCAAGCGATATTCCCGCCACACGTCTGGACCGTAACCACGGGATTGAAAATATTCGCGTGCCGCCGCGGCCGCCTGGTCTTTGAGTAGAAACTCATGACACAACGTTTCCGCCCAGGCGACGTATTCGTACAACCGACTTTTGCGGTCTTTTTGTTCCGGCGAAGTGTGTCCGATCGACTGAGGCATTTCCAGCCCCGCCTTCTCGGCTAACATTTCCAACGCTTCGCGGAAACCCACGCGGTCGTGTTTCATCACGAAGGAAAAGCAATCGCCGCCTTCTTCACAGACCCAACAGCGGTAACTTTGCCGTTCCGGGTACACGTGGAAGGACGGGTTATTGTCGTCGTGGAAGGGACACAGCCCGACAAAGTCGGATGAGCCGCGAGCGGTAAGGGCGATCGATTCGCCGATCAGCTCGACGAGGTTGGTCCGGGAGCGGACCTGCTCCTTGAAATCGGTGGAGAACCCGGAGGAAGTTGTCGCCAAGTCCAATGCCACCCGCATCCCCTATTTCTCGTCGTCGACTCAAATTCCACACAACTACTTTCACCACCATGATCTATCGAACTGGTGGTGGGGGTCCGTCGATTCCCTCCAACCCGCCGAGCCTGCGAAATCCTTGCAGAGCGTTCTCCATTATGTCACAAAAAATCCGCACGACGAGACAAGGCAACAAATGTCAACTTAATCTGTCTAGAAGATCCTGGGATTTGGAGGCGGGTCGTAGCCAAAGTCTACACCATGCAGAACCCCGGTCAAGCAGCGGCGAAACGAGTTTACGATAACAGATTGCATCATAACCTCAAACCCCACCGATGCTTACCAAGACACCGCACACCCCAAAATGATGCCAAACCGCAACGCCCCCGCAAACCCGCCCCATCCGCGCACCCAAAAACTCAACCCAAGCCAACCACAAAACACAATCGAGCTAGACACTTGGTATTTGATAAAATAACCGGATTTGACCGTTTTTTGGGTAGTGTCCTAATTTGAATTCCGGAAGAATAAGTGTTCACTGTTTGCGGAATTCGAGCGGCGAGCGCATGAGAAAACTCCGCTGCTCCGCGCAACAGGGCTTCTTTAGGTCGTTACGACCATTCAGTAGGACAATGCAGGACTCGACCGTCTTGCAGAGTAAAAGGATTGTCTAGTTGGGATCTGGCAAAATGCGACCGCGTTAAGTTTGAATGTGCGTTACATGATTGACGGAGATGGGTCGACACTTTACGGGGAGGAAAAAACGCAAGAATTTTCTTTTGAGGCAAAGATTGCCGAATCGCCCGAACCGGTGGAACTAGATCGCTGTCTCCTGATATCACAATTCCCGTATCGAACTCATCTTGAAAAGCGTCAACGATCATGTGCGTGGCAATTTGCACATCAGTCATTTTTTCTTCTGGTGTCGCCCATTGGTTGTTGCATTGACGGCATTGTGCAGTTTTGTTGGTGTTGTAGTGTCCATACAGAATTGACACTTTATCAAGAGCATCCACTGCTGCAAGGAAAACAGACTGCCGTTGCGACTTCGCTTGCATTCTTGCGTTTACATTTGCAGTTGCTCCCGGCATTGTTCCGGAAATCCTTGCTGTAAAGTACTTTACAGCCACGAGTTCTTGGTTGGACCTGAGTAGATTGTCAGCCAACTTCCGAAAATTAAGCCAGTAGAACCGCCGAAATCCGGCTGATCGCATTCCGTAATAAAGATTGAATCCATCTACAAAGATGCTTACTCGCTCTGGCATGGATCTTCTCAAATTTTCTTAAATTTGGTTGACATTTTAAGCCGACAATACGTATATTACCTTGCGTTAAGCAAGTGACCACTCTGAGAGCCTCTGGCCTCAGATCGACGCCTTCCTTTTGGGAAGGCGTCTATTTTTTTGCCGCTACTGTTTTCCCTCACCTCGCAAACGTTCCACCAACCGCCGATTCCGTTCCGCCCGTTGTCGGCTCGTTCGCAACTCCATCACTTCATCGTACAACCGTTCGATGCTCCACAATTCATCCACCACGCCAGCGGCCATTGCAGGCGTCAAACGGTGCCCGCCTTCATGGTGTCGCGGTCGCCAACAGAAGTTGTAGAACGCGACGTGGAGAGACGTGGCAGCGGCCAAGTTCTCGACTTTCTTGGAGAAGCCGAGCGCCAACCGTGTAAACCGCTTCATGAACGTGCGGATCGTCAGATTGTGGCGTTCGACGTGACTGGTCACTATCGACCACAAATCCCGTATGCCGCGTATGTTGGTCCGGTTGGAGTTCACCATGTCCGGCGGAGCATACCGACCGACCTCGGGATTGACGTAATTTTTGACGAGAACGCCGTGGCGAGCCGTCTCACCGAACGCTTCGCGAATCGTGGATTGATATGGCGTGAAGCCGTCCGTGCTGATCTGCGGAGAGAACTCGCCAGCGTCCATCGGCGGACGAACCATGCGACTTTCCAAGTCACGGATGAACGTCTCCGTGGTTTCCGCCGTCCGTCTGCCGAGTAAGTAAGACACCATCAACTTCGTGTCCGTGTCCAATGCCGTGAAGAGGTACATATCGCCAAGCCGACCGGACCGCTTTTCCTTTTTGTCGAGCCGTGCCTCTTTCTTTTTGACGAACGTCCAAATTTCGTCGCACTGGACGTGTTCCACGGAGACGTTCGCCAACGCGAGATCGTGGAATTCCTCGCACGCATTCCCAAAGCGGACCAGAAGTCGCATGATCGTGTCGCGATGCGTCCCGGTGTAGCGTTCGGTACTGCGGATGGAAGAACCTTCAACCAGCATGCGTAAAACCTGGATCTGACGATCCCGCGAAATAAAGTTAGCCATTGTGAAACGTGCTTCCCAGAAGCGACGTTTCCGCATAGAATACGGGTTACCACGCTGCATTCAGGCGGAGACGTCTGGTTGTAGTAAAGCCTTGGGGTCGTTGACGCGACTCCAAGGTGTTTGAAAAGCGGAAGGCAGGGGAGTCCAACCCACATGGCAAACGCCATGTCCCTCCGTCGGTTTATAAGACCGATGCGCCGAGCAAGACGCGGGCTACCTTCCAACCAAAAAACAGAGACACGAGCCGACACCAAACCGAACTCGTGTCTCCAAAAGTCGCCTCGCCTCAATCAAGTAATGGGTACCATCCTAAACTTGATTGAGGCTCTTTTCTTTTACGGTCTTGGCAATGGCAACACGATCACCAAGACCTTCAACTCTTCTGGTCATTTCGACCTCCTTTCAAGTGCGTGCAAGCATACTAACTCCACCTATGGGTTTTTACAATGGATGATTCAATAAAAATTATGAGTTTGACGAATGGGTTAAAGGTTGGTATGGTTATGGGTGTGCTACAAACTTGAGATTGGCAAGGGGGGGCAATGACGAAAACAAAACGAAACCGCAGTCCGAACTATCCAGTTGTTAACCTTCAAGGTGCGTTGCCGTACCTTGATAAGTTATACAAATTTGGCCAACTGCACTTCGTTCCGATGCAGGCAGTTTTCGAAGAAGCTTGGGGAATGAAGAAAGGCAGCGCCTATGGTAAGCAGGTGGTTGCGGCACTAAAGGCGTTTGGGTTGATTGACGATGCAGGCAGCGGGGATGCTCGAAAGGTTAAGGTGTCTGAATCCGGCGCAAAAATTCGCGGCGACCATAGCGATCGTCCAAAGCTGCTGAAAGAGGCCGCTTTGCTACCAAAGGTTCACAATGAGCTTTGGAGTGAGTTTGGCAGCACCGGCGATTTGCCACCGAAGGCAGCAATGAGGCAATACCTTCTCTTTGACCGACAAGGGAATCGATTCAATGAGTCGTCTGTGGATGAATTCATCGACGAGTTTGTCGATACTGTCGTGTTCGCAAAACTGGGCAAAAAAGACACTGACGAGGCGCTGGACACTTCCAATAATGAAAATGGCCCCGAAGACTCAGATTATGAAATTCAGGTCGGGTCATTTGTCCAATGGACCTCGCAAGGCGAAGATCAATTCCCTGAGCCGCGTAAAGTTACTCAAATCAATTACAACGACGGGGAGGGATATGCCTACATCGAGGAGGAAGGTGGTTACGTTCCAATGTCAGAACTCACAATTGCGAAAAAATCTGAGGAAGTAGAAACACCTCTTCACGTACTCAAACCAAAAAACGAAAACCGTGGATTAGATTCGACACCCGTCCAAAACACCTTTGGAATTGATAATCCGCCGTCGCAGGGAATGAGGAAAGAGCATACGAGCCTTGATGACGGCGTAGTTATACTATCGATGCCAGAGAAGTTGTCGCCCGCTAGCGTGGAAGACTTCCATCGTTGGGCAGACGATCAGAAAGACCGCGCGTACCGACGTGCTGGTGGCCAGAATAAATCGGTCCCGCTTCCAAGTGGAGGTTTGCTTCATCTCGTTTCTCACCCCGGCAGCGACAAATGGCAAATCAAGTCTTACGACTTTTCGTGGCTTGCAGGAATGAATTTGATGACAGCAACTGTTCACGCTGCTGCAAACGGATGGGAACTGCTTGAATTTGTGACGCCAGAAGACGCGATCCGGTTTGTGGCTGAGAAACCGATCCCGGCGATCGTGCCGCAAGATTGATGGTCAAATTGACTCCACTGCTACCGTAAACAGCGGCTCCTGTTTACGGTAGCTTTTTTGCTGTGTGGCCACAACTTCCGTGCCAATCGCTCAAAATCGCATTTCAAACGCGGACACTACCGACCGTTTGGGTAGTGTCCTAATTTGAATTCCTGGGAAATTGTTTCTCGCTCGCTTCGTTAGCGCGGCGAGCTTCTTCTTTCGCTTCCTCGGCCAGCTTTTCAAGCCGGTCGCATTCTCTGGCGAGGTCTCGCACAATCCCCGCGAGCTTTTTGACAAACTGATCTGGTGACTGATAAGCGATACCGCTCGCCTGTGTGGCGAAATGACCAAATTGTGACATTCAATGAACCTCTAAACAGGTGACCTGACACGTTTAATTGTCGCGCGGCGAGCGCATAAGAAAACCCCGCTGTGTCACCGCAGCGGGGTTTTCCGCCAAAAGGCGAGCGTACTCAGACCGCACGGATTTACTTGCGAGCGGATAACGCGGAAAAAGCGGAGTTCGAGCAAGCTGCTGAATCGGCGGGCTTGTCGCTGTCGGACTGGATTCGCGATCGACTCAAGGCGGCTGCAAAAAGAGAGCTACGCCAAGCGTCCCACTCAAAGTAAGCGGAGAGCGGGGAATCGAACCCAGCCCGCAAAAGCGGGTTCCTACGGCAGACTATAAATCTGCTGCGCCACCAAGGCGCGGACCACTCTCCCTGCGGTTCGCGCTGCATATTGTTGGATGGCTAGAAGTGAACATGAAAACAAAGATGCGGCAAATCCTAAGAGGTTCGTTTGTCTTTCAGGTTTTGTTATCCGCATGCAGCCGCTCTTTGTAACCGGAATTGCAAAACGGATGCGTAAGCTGAGCATTGTCTGCCGTGTTCGATCCGCCGTCCTCTCTACGCTCAACGTGATCAATCGAGATGGATTTTTTATGAACCCGTGCGCCACAAATCCCACATCGAACAGCATGTTCAAGTGAGTCGCGAAGGAACGTGAAAGATTTGGTTTCCTGTGAGAACTTGTTTTTTGATCGCCGTTCATCGAGGGTCATTTTTTCAATCATCCGAAGATTGTCGTTTTGACTGAATGCCTTAAGGATTTCGCGTTCACTAGCTCCACCCAGCAGCTTTCCAAATAACACCCAATAGTATTCAAGAAGCGACGGCAGTGACCTTGTGCCGCTACCTTTTTCCCCAATAATCTGGTTCGAAAAGTATTTGTGGTCCACCAAGAATTGCTCGAAATCCTTTCTCACACTTGTGAACTTGTGCAATTTGTCTTGCTCGTGGAGTTCCTGTAAGAACTGAATCGTTGCAAGAAACGCTGACGGCTGATATCTCCCCGTTGCCCCGTAGAAGTAGACAGCCGGATGCAATCCAAGAGAAGACACGTGATTATCAGAAATCCGTCTCGCGTGAGCACGAACCTTCTTTAGGTACTGAAGAGTCAATTCACCATTGTCATCGTTCTGTAAATCAGCAAGCAGTTTTTTTGTACGCAAGCCATTCGCGAAATTCACGAATTCAAAAACTAGCTTCACGCTTGCGGAAGAGTAACCTCGCCCCGCGACTGGCAAATCAAGAGTTTTGATTGGGGTTTCAAGTACAGGCGTGAAAAGCATGTCGTATATCTCTCTGGCCAGCTTTTCAATCTCATCCTGCATTTCGACGGGGAATTCTGACCAATACTTGTGGCCGACACCTGCCCGAATTAACGCGCGTGCCGCGATTGCGTTTGGTTTTCTTCGCGATTGAATGATTTGCAACTCCGTTGGGTCAATTGGAGTTGCTTTTTGATTAATCTTAAAAAACGAGTCCTCAGCTTTTTTCGCTGAACCCTTCACCCACTGAAGGTGGACAGCAAGAGTGCCCAACTTCTTTGCCTTCATGACATAATCTTGTCGCGAATTGCCTTGATTCAAACCGGCTGCGTGAATGTCCCGATACGATCCGACAAGGTTGTTGACGGCTCGTCTCGTTTTTTCCGCAGCGGATTTTTGTTCGGGTGCAATCAGGTTGTCGTAAAACCGGCTCGACAATACACCATCACCGTAGTCGTCTCTCACCCATGCAATCAGCGCACTTAATCTGTGCGCACCGTCGATCACAAAATGATTGCCGCTCCTTGGCGATTTCCACAAAATCATTGCAGGAATTAAATCGCCTTCCAGGAAACTCTGCACAAATTCAGCAATGGTCTGTGAAGTCCAGTTTGACGTTTCTCGCTGAAAATCTGGTTTTCGTAACGTAGGGTACAAGAAACTGTCGGAAGTTAGGTCTGTAACTCTAAGCGTGTACGTAATATCTGAATCTGTCGGATCGCTTGCCGGAACAGTTTCAAAATCCTCCCTAGGAATAAGTGCGTCCAGATTGACTTGATGAGTTGCCACAGATTTCTCCCACGGAAACAAAGGAACCTTCATTGTTTCCGTGTTGTGGCAAGTTGTCCACTCACTCTGACTGGTCGAAATCATATTCAGACACTACCTTTCTCATAAAAAGGCAGCGTCCACGTAGAATGCGGTGATAGCACACACTGTGCCAATCGCTCAAAATCGCATTTCAAACGCGGACCCCACCTACCGTTTGGGTAGTGTCCTAATTTGAATTCCTGCGAAATAATTCAAAGGTCGAGATCTAGGAATATGGCGAACTCGACGTCTACATTTGTGACCGCGGATTCTATCGCACGCATCGGCTCATAAACGTCGATTAACCAGAAGTGCCGAAATGAACGGCATTTGTACGGACGGGAACTCGTATATCTGGTCGGACTCACGGTCACGTCATACGTGAAAGCAAAGTAGCCTCCCACATACGCTCCAAGCAGCACCATCACGACAATCAACGCGGTCCGAACGGACTTCATCGCTTCCCTTTCGTTGAGCGCATGAAAAACCCCGCTAGGTGTGATTCTAGCGAGGTTCGATCATTTCGGGAATTACTCGCTTCGCAACCGTCCCAACAACCGCCGATTCCGTACGGCTCGTTGTCGACTCGCTCGCAGGTCCATGACTTCATCCTACAACTGCTCGATGCTCCACAGTTCATCGACCACGCCAGCGGCCATCGCAGGCGTCAAGCGGTGTCCGCCTTGGTGGTTGCGCGGTCGCCAACAGAAGTTGTAGTAGGTGACGTGCAGGGCGGTCGCAGCGGCCAATTTCTCGACTTTCTTGGAGACGCCGAGTGCGAGCGGTGTGTGCGTTAGACTGCCTTGTCACTTGACGAGGAAGATTTTCTGGCCGACGATGCGGGATTCGATGTCGGCTAGCGGTTTGTAAAATTTTATCATTTGTCCCGATTTGCAGACCCGGAATATGAGGGCTGGGCCGTGGGTGCCGAGCCATACGTGTTTTTCCGTCCGAGCCAAGTAGCTGCCGACATATCCGCCCAGCAGTCCGAACACGACAACCACCCCTGTCCATGTTTTCTTCATCACTGGCTCTTTCGTGTGGGTTGCGGTTTTGGGCGGACAACTTAGTCGGCTCTCGTCGGGGTCAAGCGGATCTGTTTTAGGTCGAGGAGGTATTGTTTCGGCATCGCTGTCGGTATCAGTCGGACTTGTTGCTCTCCGCTCGACAGTTGCACTTGCCCGAGATCGAGTTCGCGGTAGTCATCCCAACCGTTCGTCTTCTTGACCTGCCCCGTTACCGCCACTGGGCCGAGTTGCAGCTTCAGTTGATTGCCGGCCATTTGCGGAGCACAGGCATAAGTCAGTTGGACTCGATATTGGCCGGAGTGCGGCACGCGAACACGCCAAACGGCATAATCATTCATGCTCCCCCAGAACCCCAAGTTCTGATACTGCTGCTCGAAGACTAGATTCGGCCCGTAAATCTCGCACTGACTTGCCAAGAGCTGCAGCGAAGAATCCTCGTTCGCTTCCACCAGCATCGGGGTGTTGCCCTCGAACTGTTTCCGCCCTGCCCCCGCACTCGCCACAAATGCAATGACGTCGGCCAGGTCTTGAGGACTCAAATCCTTTTCCAGCCCTTCCGGCATTGCCGACTTCTGCGTGCAAATGAGTTCATCGAGTTCTCGTCGAAGAATCTCGACTTGCTTCGCTTCGGGCATCACAAGCGAAATACTGTTTCCGCTTTCACTCGCCAATAACCCGGAATAGGTGAGGCCCTCGGATGTCAAAGCCGTGTAGCTGAGAAACTTGGATTCTATCGCGCGGTTCGGATCGAGAATGGCCGTCAACAAGAACTCGGGCGATGTGTTTTTGAGTGCCGCCAAATCCGGTCCGACGACGTGCCCGGTCCCCTGCAAACGATGACAAGAGGAACAGCGTTGTTTGAACACAGTTGCTCCGGCTGGCACTTGGCCGTTCATCGAGAGAACACCTTGATACCTCTGCAGCACATCCTCGCGGTTGGAATCGATCGAAGTTGCAAAGACCTGTTCAGCAACTTTCCGCAATTCCTGGTTGGAATGATTCAGCAGGCGTTGTCGTCTTGTGGAGTCGATCTCGTTGGTTTCAATCGAACCTGCTTGCAGTGCTTGGAGAAGTTGTCGCGTCAATCTCGGTCGGCTGAGACACGCATCGAGACTTTCCCCTCGTACCGCTGGGCTAAGTCCGTTCCAATGATTCGATAACACTTGAAAACTCGCGTCTGCATTCGCAAGGTGGCTTAGTGTTTGAACGGCTGCCAACTGTATTTCGACTGGCTCTTGCGGAACGAGTAACTTCGCGAGTTGCGTTTCGATTGTCTTATCCATCGGCAGCACCGAAGCAACGACGCTCCAATAGCGAAGAGAAGCTAATCGTAGTGGAATGGGTTGATCACGATCGAACACATTCTGGTAAGCCGCCTTCGTCAACGAACCAAGGGATATGCGATTTGCCCGATGATCAAACTCGTTGAACAGTTTCTCGGCGGCTTCTTTGCGATCCATGGCCTCCAACATAACCGCGATGGCCTGAAACTGAGATGGCTTAAAGTCACTCACTCGATCCCCTAAAACGAGGCGGACTGCTTCATGCTGAGTATCGATGGTTCCCAGCCGTCCTGCCATCTCTAAGAACTGCAATTGCAAGTCGTCGGTCTTGCCCGGGTGACTTAATACCACTCGAAGACATGACGCAAGATTCTTTTGATGAAGAGAACTTAAGACCGCAGCCAACTGGTACTGATCGTTGAGTTTTTTGATCGCTAGTTTTCCAAGAACTTCACCACTTGCCGCCTCTTGCCACTCACCCAATGTATAAGCTAACTGCAATTGAATCTGTGGATCATCATCGGCGACAAGTTGAACAAGTTCTTTTGTGATACGAGTGGACTGGATGACGAACTGTTCTGACAAGCGAATCGCATGGCGTCGAACTCCCGGATGCGAGTCCGCAAGTGACGCTAACACGATATCGGAAGTGAGAGCCTGCAACCCATCGAGAGTACAAAGCGCGTGGAGACGAGCGACGGGATTCGAGTTGGTTTTCACCATCGTTTCGAGTGATTCCACGACCGACAAATCTTTGCGAGCGACTAGCAGACGTTGACAGAGATCCCGTTGCCAACCGTTTGAGTCGTCAAGAGCAGCGACCAACTGCTGAGCCGACAACTGCTCGAAGTTCATGACCGGTCGCGTACGAGTCCCGACTGGCAACACTCGATAGATGCGTCCCATTGTATGACCGGCATGCAGGTCGAGTCGGTCTTGCCATTCCTGGGGAATCCACTCCGGGTGTTCGATGACATGTCGATACATGTCGGCGATCCAAAGTCCACCGTCCGGTCCGGTGCGAATCATAGTCGGTCGGAACCAGTTGTCTCGCGAACGCAGAAACTCGGATTGCTGCTCGCCTGGCGCTCGTTCACTCGAAAATGTTAGTCCCCGGGGTTGTACAATTTCGCGATGAACCAAATTATGCACCGGCTCGGAGACGAAGGAGTTCCCAGAAAACTCTGCACCGAGGACATCATCCCGATAGATCATCGCACTACAGGCCGAGGTAAATCGATTGACTCGATTGAAGTCATTGAACCGCTCAAGTGTGCGACTGATCGGAAAACAAGGAGCTGCTCCCGGCGTCTGGGAAACTTGCACAATAGAACCGGGAGAACTGAGATAAGGATTGCGACTGAGGTATTGTTCGTTCAATACGAAATGGAACATTGGGTTGCTGTTATTGCATCCAAACCAGTTCCCCCAGTCGTCCCGATTTCGGCCAAATTGCGTGCGGCCGGACTGGGTTTCTAATTCTCCGGTTTGCGGGCGAATGCGAAAATCGCGTCCGCTGATGTCGACGACTTTCTGAGTCTTCATCGAACGAATCTTGCCGTTGCTGTCTCCGTTCGCACAGTAGATCCAATTATCAAGCCCCCAACGCAAACCGTTAACGCGATGCTGCTGATTCCCTTCACCAAAACCTGTGTATAGAACTTCCTTCTTATCGGCGTGTCCGTCGTGATTGGTGTCCGCTAGGTAAAGGATATCCGGGGCGGCTGTGACTAGGACTCCGTCATTCCAAGCCATCACGCCTGTCGGATAGGGAATGTTGTCCGCAAATAGCGTTGACTTGTCGTACTGACCGTCTTGATTGGTATCCTCAAGATACCGCACCCGTCCACCGGATGACTGATCGGCTTCGTTCTTGAGAGGATAGTCTCCCATTTCGACCACCCAAAGTTTTCCGTCCGGCCCCCAATCCAATGCGACCGGGTCCATCACAAGCGGTTCCGCCGCAACGAGTTCAACTCGAAACCCAGGTCGTGTTTCTAAGAGTTTCAGGCTGGCTGTGGGCGACTTGGCTGTCGGTTGTGTGTTTTCGAGAAGTTCATCGAACGTTCGCGTTTCAATCAATCCTTCGTTTTTGTTCGTGTCTTCGTTCTGCCAACATAGCATGCGTGAATGAACAAAGAATCCATTATCACTACCGTCAGCCCGCGTAATTGGCGGCAAGGCGGCATCAGTGTTTTCTTCGCCTCGTGTGCCGGCAAGAATCTCCCGATTCCATGTCGCGGTTTTCGAATCGTATAGCCAAATCCCATAGCGTTCTGCATTTGATAGGACGAGGTCTTGATGTCCATCTTCATCAATATCAACGAAGCGAACACCAGAACTCGCTTGGTTAACAACCTTCGATCCATCTGCTAGTTGAATGACGGAGTTCTTCGTTTTGTTCTTTCGACTTGCTAGCCACTGTTGGACGTCTTCGGGGTAATCTTCTGTCTTGATTGTTTTCCAAGTCGAGTTCTGTGACTGCCAAACTTTGATATTTGGTTGGTCGTCGTTCATCCGCAGGACATCGAGGAAGCCGTCTTGATCGACATCTAGCAAGCGAATGTTATTGTCATCTCCAACGTCATTTCGGATCGAGTGTCCGTCTAGCAGATGCTTGTCGAGCCGTTCCTGTGCTTCACGGAATGTTAGGAACTTCACTTTAGAGCCATGCGTTTTGACGGCATGGTCAATCATTTCGACAACTTGATCGCTGCGAATCCAGCCATGCGGATGAAAAACTAGACAGAACACGCCTTGCTTCTCGACTGTGATGTCGATCGCGGCGCTCCAGTCCGTGATCGTTTGGGGATTGTTGACGCCGTGATGATGCTGAGCGGACCAATCACTCGGAGCCACACAAGGGAACTCCCAACACAAACGATTGATGATATACGGATAGGGATAGTTCTCGACATAGTTCACAAACTTGCGATCGACCGGCACATACTTCAAGAATCGTTCTTGACCATTGGCATCGAGTACAAGGTTCTTCGGTATCTGTGTGTCATCCGATGTGAAGACATTAAACACCGATGTATCGATGGTGAGAAAGTTCTGACTTTCTGTGGTGCGGTTGAAGATCTCTGCGAAGAATCGTGGACTAACGGTATTGAGGGAATCGCAGCAAGGAGTGCGAAATGCGACGGGTTTTGAATTGGCAATCTCGGCCATCCAATCAACACAGCGATCGTAAGTCGACTTAGCTTTGGCGAAATCGCCATCGTGCAATAAGGGACACGGGTGATCGTATGTGTGAGTCTCGATACTAAGTCCTTCTGCGAGCCATTGCTGCAGTTGATCGTCGCGTTGATCGATACGGTTCGTCATAATGCTCACGGGAGCCCGCCCGTCGATTTGCCGAAGCCGAATCAGGATTGGTCGCAAGTAGTCTTCGTATTTTTTTGTCTCTCGCATGTCGTCAATCCCTAAGATGACGACCGCTTCCACACCATCTTCACCAACCCACTGCGGCGTGGTCAGTTTGGGGAATGAGAGATTCGGATAATAGGGATTGTTTTCGTCGAGATAGGTAAAGCGTTCGGTCTCAGCATGGCACAACCCGCTTTGACTGATAAACACGATAACTAGTAGACAAACCAAACGTTTCATACTCTACTCGGTGAATGTGAGAGTCTAGAATTTGAGCGTGAGGAGTCAGCACCTTAGTCGAAGACGCTATCCCTGTTGAAACCGCGAAGCTTGATCTGGAGTCTTAGGACAATCATTTCGCTTCGAGTTTGATCAATCGATCTTCAACGCCGGCGTTTTGTTCGCGTAGTTCTTTCAATTCGGTTTGGAGCCGTTTGAGTTCCGCTTTTGGAGATTCGGCCGTGCGGATGGCCGCAACTGCTTTCTCGGCGGCTTCACGCACACGTCCGTTTGGATCATGCTGGGCCAAGGTTTCGACCACAGACAAAGCAGAGGTCGCTTGCCGTCCGAGCTTAAGAATCGCTTCCGCAATTGCGCGGCGAATTGTTGCGGTCTCGGATTGATCGAGGAGTTCGATCATGTCCTCCACAATTTGTTTTGTGTTGGACTCAGGAAAGTTGTGTCGAGTCAAGCTATCTGCGACCGAGGCGATCGCCGTCACGCGGGCATTTCGGGGATGGCCGCGACGGATCCACTCCTGTAACACTTCGAGCGCTTTTGGGTCGCTAGACTGCGCGAGCGATTTGAGGGCCGCTTTGCGAATGATTTCTTGCCTGGAATCGCGATCTAATGCAGCGATCAGGGGCTTTAAGTTCGGCTCGTCTTGGACTTTGGCAAGTGACTCGATCACAGCCGCCGTCATCGCTTCACTCGGATCGGTTCTTTGGGAAAGTTTCGTCAGGGCTTGTTGCGTGTCTTCATCTCTGACGAATTTGCCAAGTGCTTTCGCGGCCGCTGTTCGCACGCGGGCTTCGTCTTGCTCACATGCGGCGACGAGTGCATCTCGGGCGATGTCACCGCCAGCTTTGCCAAGCGTTTCTGCCGCTTCCACTCGCACGCCCCAGAAAGGATCATTTGCGAGCACCGTTTTCAGGAGTTCAACATCCGCCGACCGTTTGCTTTCCCCAAAATGTTCCACCGCACGTAAACGCTCGGGAACGGTTTCCCCATGGAGGAGTTGTTCTTTCCACCAGGCTTGCGGTTTGTTCTCTGTGATTTTGGCGAGCAGTGTATAGTCGGGATCAACTCGGATGGCCTTCGGTTTCGACGAGACCGGCACGTAGAATGTTAGACTCTTCGATGTGATTTTCCGTTCGAGTTTCTTCGATTCTATATCATCGAACTGAACTTCAATTGCTAACGGGAATTCGAAGGCGTCTTCGTCTTGTGTTTGTTTGATTTCGACCTTAAGTAGCTGGTCGTCAACTTCATAAGCCGATCGCACGTCGAGTTTCGGGTGCCCTGGTCGTTCGGTCCAATCGTAGAAGAACCGTTCTAAGGAATAGCCGGTCATGCGTTCCAGGATTTGCCTGAGGTCAGTCGTTTCGACGGACTGATACGCATAGACGGTGCCATAACGTTGAATGGCACCGAAGAACTCTTCGTCTCCGAGTTGGCTACGAAGCATGTGCAGAATCCAACCGCCCTTGGGATAAGACCGCGAATCGAACATGGAATACGGACGCGGATAACGACGATCGACAACTGGGCGTTTGAGGGCTGTGCCGCTCCGAGCCGACTTGCTTTTCTGCCAAAGAAGATAGTCGCGTTCGTCGCGTCCAAGTTTGTATTCCCACCAGAGCACTTCGCAATAAGTTGCGAATCCTTCATTGAGCCAAAGGTGCGACCAGTCTTGGCAGGTAACGAGATCGCCCCACCATTGATGCCCCAGTTCGTGAGCAATCAAGCGGTCGGGAGTGCTGTCCAGCAATGCGGTTTCCCCATGCATCACACTTTGATTAAGGGTCGTCGCGCTCGTGTTCTCCATGCCGCCGAAATCAAATTGCTCGACAACCACCTGGGCGTATTTTTCCCACGGGTATTCGATGCCGAAACGTTTACTAAAGAAGTCGAGCATTTCGCGTGTGCGACCGAATGTACTCTGCGTTTCTTGCTTGTGATCGGGTTCCACGTAATATGTCACTGGCTTGCCCCGCCATGTTTCCTCGGTGACGACATACTCACCAACCGCGAGCGTGATGAGATACGACACATGCGGCTGACTTTGCTTCCAGTGGAACCGCGTCTTGTTTTCGGCGTCCTTGCGTGAGACTAACTCACCATTCGATAGTGCCTCCATTCCTGCTGGAACAGTGACGATCATTTCCGACGTCTGTTTCTCGTTCGGATTGTCGTAACACGGAATCCAATAGCGATTCGCAGTCGGTTCCCCTTGGCTCCATACAGACAACCGCACATTCGGTTCCGCCTTGGTGGGCTGAAAGAAGTGCAAACCGTCCTCGGGCTCTCGCACCTGGTAATGCACCGTGAGCAGACAAGGCTGTCCGCGTTTCACGGACTGTGGAAATTCCACGGTGAGTTGTTTGCCATCGTATGTGGTCGCGAGTTCCTTTGGCTCTGCGTCTTGTAGTCCCCCGGTAACGGCAGAAATCTCGTGATCGACGGCATCGAGCGTGATCGTTCTCAGTGGTCGCAACGGCGTGAAAAGCAGAGTCGCAGAGCCGGAGACCATCTTCGCTTCGAGATCGACATCCAATTCCAGCCGGATGTGTTGGACATCCACCGGACGATCAGCAGCGGTTCGCAGTGGTTCCTCAGCGTAGGCACAACGAAACACACTACAGATCAACAAGTGCAAGACGATCAGTCTCAACGACATCAAAACTTCCTTCGATTGGCTAACAACAACATTCACGCGGTTCATGTTCACGCAAGACCGCGTGGTTGTCTAGGCATCGGAGGAATTTGATGTCTTCCGGTCAAAAACGACCTCCCTCGTCACTCGACCCAAACAAGACGACCAGTCGAGAACGTAGGACGCCGATCACTTTCAAGATCAGCAGATGACAGTGACGTTTGAATCTCTGAAGTCAGTTCGATTTCGTCCGGCTTCCCGCTCATCCAATACACCGCGAAGGCGGCATGACCGGCCAACTTGGCAACTTCAGCGATGAAATCAGCCGCTCGGTCGTCCAATGCAATTTGCTCGGTCAATTCGCGCAGCGGAATCGATGGATCTCCGTTCCGTCCCGAAAATTGACTGGCCTGACTACGGCGAGTATTCTCAATGTAAGCTGTTGAGAGATAACCAAGTTATGTTGTTCCTGCGCCCGCACTTCATGGCCGGAACCTTCGCATCGGGTTCATCGTCATACTCCACATAGCCACGGAATACCGTATTTTAAGGAGCCGACTATGCATCGCCGGATGTGCCTGATTGTTGTATCGCTCGCCAGTATCACCGCATGTTGTTTCGCGTGTTCGAACGTGAATACAGACGCCGCCACGACCGAAAGACCAAGTACGACCCGCAATACCGTGAACCTCGACGAAAAGCAGGCCGCCGATGGCGTGAAATATGCCTGCATCCTCTTTGACGGAAAACAGGGAAACAAAACGGTCGTTGAAGGGCGGATTCCACGAGCACAATTCGTCAAGTGGTTCAAGGAAGACTACCATGTCGGTGGAGAGCGAGTCGAAACTCCTTCTGACGCGAAAGTAATCGGTGCTTTGGTCTTGACCGATGGTGATGAGATCCTCGTCATGCCGATGCATTCGTGGAGTATCCGGGGCTTCACAAGTTTCGCGTGTCAGTCAATTGAGATTGGCAACGCACCTATGTTCTCGGTGCTGGAAGAATCCAAAAAGCAGTTTCTCGCTACAATGCAGACGCGACTTAAACAATTGTCAAAGCCCACAACATAACAATTGCGTGAACCGGAGCGGCGAATCACGCGGAATCTGAAATCAACGCGTGACATCGCCGCCTGGTTACGCTGGTCGTTAGCAGTGAAGGCACCGCCAAACAGATCGCCTGATGCGTAGCGTCGAAGTCGCTGTGCGGTTGGGTTTATGATTATGATATGTGTGTCAACTCATAACTCGTGTCGTGAGAGAGTATTGCTATGTTCACTGCGAGTTCCATTTTGGCGTTGGCGGTCGTTGGCGTGTTGCCAGCGGATGCGCCGACGAACGATCAGGTTCAAGAGGCCGTACAGCGCAGCATTCCCTACATTCAGGAGAGAGGTGCGTGGTGGATCGAAGAAAAGAAATGTGTTTCCTGCCACCGTGTCAACACGATGGTTTGGAGCCTGAACGCCGCTCGGCGAAATGGCTTCGCCGTCAGTGACAATCTCGACGAGTGGCTCAAATGGGCGGTGGATTCCTCGCTCTCGACGAACGACAAAGGCAAAGTCGTTGGCCTCGGAAATAAAGAAGGCGTCGCTCAGCTTGTCTTGAGTCTGGATCGCAACGCGGATCAAGACGGCAGCCGCGGGGAACTCGCTGCGCTGCTTCTGGACGGACAACAACCGGATGGCTCGTGGAAACCGGGCGGACAGCTGCCATCGCAAAAACGCCCTAAGTCGGAGACCGCCAGCGTTTCCACGATGTGGCTCACGCTGGCACTCGTCAACGAAGGCCCCAAAGAACAGGCGGCTCCCGCGGTCCAACGGGCGATGAAATTCATCAAACAAAGCCCGCCAGGAAAAAGCACAGAGTGGTACGCCGTTCAATTGCTGCTCGCCGCCCAAAGAAACGATCGGACATCGCGTGATCAGTTTGTGAACGAACTGCGCAAACAGCAACAAGCTGACGGCGGATGGGGTTGGCTCGTTGGCCAGAAGAGTGATGCATTGGGAACTGGGATGGCCATGTACGCGTTGGCTCGCGCGGGTGTGAATCGTGAAGATCCTTCGATCAAACAGGCCCAGCAGTTTCTTGTCAGCACTCAGGGCGACGATGGTTCATGGACCGTTCAAGGCACAAAGGCCAAAAAGAAAGATCACGTCCAAGAGACGGCTGTTTACTGGGGCACAACGTGGGCGGCATTAGGGCTGATGGCCAGTCTTCCCGACTTGCCGAAATAGGCTTCAAGAGATATTGCCAATGGCGAAATAACTGCTAACCATTGCGTGAACCGGAGCGGCGGTTCAGGCGGAATGTGAAGTCGATGTCAACTGCCGCCGCCCGGTTACGCCAAACGTTACCGGCCCACGACCTTTCCCCGCTCCCACGCGAAGGAAACCCGTTCCACACGGCTAACCATCCTGTCCTTGCGGAGAGAAAAAACGCCCAGCACATTCGCGATTCCTCGGCGGTTCGAAATTCACCAATTACAGCACGGCACTTCCGGGGCAGTGATTTGCCAGCGTTTCGCGAATGGAATCGGCTCGCGCGTTTCCCGGTCGTAGACGGTTTGGCCATCGACAACCACGCGTGTGACGTGCGTGGCATGTTCGAATGGGTCGCCATCGTACAGGACGAGATCGGCGACTTTGCCGGCTTCCAGGCTGCCGTAGTTTTTGTCGATCCCTAAGAGTTTGGCGGCGTCGAGCGTGATGGCTCGCAACGCCCGATTGACACCGAGCCCATAAACCGCTGCCATCGCAGCTTCGTACCGCACGACCCGCGACTTCGGCACGTAGTACTCGATGCCACTGGTGAGCGCGAGTGGAATTTCCTTGTCGGCCAAGAACAGCGGAGTGCTCATGTGCGAATTGATCGTGTCCAAGCCACCAACGCGTTGCATTACCGGATGCACAAACACCGGCACATTCGCCGCTTTGATCTCATCAGCCACGAGGTACGCTTCGGTCGCTTGGGACAACTCGCCATCTAAGTGAAACTCCTTGATCAACCGCAACGCCGTCAGCAAGTCTTCCGCTCGGTGAGCCGAGAAGAGTGCTTTGGTCTTTCCGGAAATCACATCGCCCAATGCTTCCAGCTTCAAATCCCGATCGGGAGTTTTCGAGGAATCTTTGTCGGCTAGCTTGAGTTTGCGTTGGTAGTTGACGGCTTCAATCAGGGCTTGTCGCAAGAGTGCCGCGGTTCCCATGCGGGTTTGCGGTTTCTTGCCGTCGTAACTCTGTTTCGGTGCATCACCAAGATTGAACAACATCGCATGCGGGAACTTGAGCATCATTGACTCAACCTGAGAACCATGCGTGCGAAACACACCGGTCGCTCCCGCAATCACATTCGCATCTCCCGGGCACGCATGCACCACCGTCACGCCCTGCTCCAACAGAAACCGCAACAACGGTTCGCCGGGGTTGAACGCATCCAGCACTCGCACGTCCGCCTGATTTGGGTCGCTCTTCTCGTTGGCTTCCTGGTCGGCGGGAATGTTGTACTCCCCATTAAGCGGAACGACGCTGAAGGCGTCGATCAGCCCCGGCGTGACTGCAGCTGCGGTCAATACAGGGGCATCTTTGGCTGCCTCGGGAAGATCACCCTGCGGACCGGCGAATACAATCTTCCCGTCATTCACATAAACCGCACCGTTCGTGATCGGTTCCGCCGACACTGGAAAGAGTCGGCCTGCCAACACGACGAACCGTGAGTCCGTGTCCTTCGGCTGTGCCACTCGCGGTGGAGCGGCAGGTTCCACCGGTTGCTGAACCGTTGCCAATGGTTCGGGCAGTGACGGAATCTGAGAGGGATTCTGCAAGTTGAACCCGCCGACTTGGTACCGCTGTTGATCTTCGTCTTCCGAATTGAAAACCGATTGGCCATCGATGAATGTTTGCAGCACGCGGGTGTAAACGCTGAACGGCGGACCGCTGAGGATCACGAAATCCGCGTCTTTCCCAGCAGCGAGCGACCCGAGTCGGTGATCCAAGTGCATTGCTTCGGCCGCATGCAGCGTGACCGACTTCAACGCTGTCTGTTCATCGAGTCCCCCACGGACCGCCGTTGCCACGGTTCGCAGCAGAAATCGACTTTCGGTGATCGGATCATCGGTGTTGATGAGCACTTTCACGCCGCGACTAGCCAACTCCGCCCCGCATTCCTCGATCAAATCGACGACTTCCTGCTTTCCGCCGGGGCTGTCGACCACTGTCATCGAAACCGGCACACCCGCCTCTGCGATCGCATCGAGCACCTTATAACTTTCGGTGCCGTGCTGAATCACAAGTTCAAACCCGAACTCTTTCTTCAACCGCAGCGTGGTGAGAATGTCGTCCGCACGGTGCGTATGAAAGTGGACCGTCCGTCGCTTTTCCAAAACTTCCACGAGCGGTTCCAATCCGAGATCGACATCCGGCGGAGTCGCGTTGGCATCGGTGGCCGCCTTCGTACGATATTCGTCCCACTTACGCTTGTATGCCTGTGCTTTCAGAAACTCCGCCCGTTGCAACGCGGCCAATTTCATCCGTGTTCCCGGCGCTTGGCCTTTGCGGCCGTACGACCGTTTCGGATTCTCGCCGTTAGCCATTTTGAGTCCGCCCAGAACGGTCTCCGGCTCGACTAGCATCTGCTCGGGCGTGTACCCCCGAAGTTTGATGTAAATCGTTTGCCCGCCAATGACGTTCCCACTGCCAGGCATCACGTTCGCCGTTGTCACGCCACCCGCGTTCGCCATGCGGATGCCGGGATCGTACGGGTTCAGCGAATCGAGCGCTCGCACCATCGACTGCACCGGCCCGGTCATTTCGTTACCGTCGCTATTGCTCGGCACACTCGGCCGCGAATACACGCCCAGGTGCGAATGGGAATCGACCAGTCCGGGAATAATCACCTTCCCACTCGCATCCCGCGTCTCGGCATTCTCCGGAATCGTCACATCCGCAGCCGAACCGACAGCCAGAATCTTTCCCTCCGCGACCACCAGCACGCCCTGCTCAATCGGCGTGCCTTCAGCCGTATGAATCGTCGCGCCGGTGTAGGCAATCGGCGTGTCGGCAGCATTGGCTCGGAGCGTCGTTACCAACAGAAAGAAAAACAGAAATCGCGACATCACAAGGCTTTCCAGAGCATTCCCAGGGGTCAAACCGTCAAGAGATATCTGACGGAAACGCCCCGCCGTTTGCAAGTGTGGCCCCCCAACCCCACAAAAAAAGACTCACGACAAATAGCCGTAAGTCTTTTCTAATATCCAAGATGCGAGAGACAGGACTTGAACCTGCACGTCCGAAGACACTAGATCCTAAATCTAGCGCGTCTGCCAATTCCGCCACTCTCGCGTGGGAACCAATTATTTCGGTTTCGCGTTTCAAATGCAATAGAGGAAAGGGGTTCCGATCCTTTTCGCTTTCAACGCTGATTTCGACGGGTTTACCCAATCTTCCGGATTTCGGCATTAAGCGGCATTGTTCGGCATCTGTTTTGGTCGAACTGTTGGTCAAACGATTATTTTCTCGTTCGCCGACAGCTTGTTGAGCATCCGTGGTTCCCGTCGCCCGCAGAGATTCTGACTGTGCCGGAAGTGTCGGCAGCTTGCCCACCGACGTGGACAAATCCGTTAGGCTCAAGTGCGTGTAATGGTTCGCTGTCAGTTTTGGGTCAGAATGTCGGGCAAGCTTCTGAGCCTCTTGAAGCGACACACCAGCCCGCCCGAGTTCCGTGATAAATTGCCCGCGCAACGCATGAAAGTCAAAGACCCGGCCATCGTGGTCCTCATAGGCGAGACGATCCGATCGTTCCCGATGTTTGCGTTCGCCGTCGCTGTCGGCTTCGTTAATCCAAGCGGCCCGAGCGTTGGCCAAGTCTTTTCGAAGCATCTTCGCACCTGCCCGGCTTTCCGCCCACTTGCTTGGCCAGAGACGAATAGCGGCCCGTCGTCCACTGATCGGCACGATTTCCACAGACTTTTGTTGCTGGGCGTCTCGCTCTTCAATCCAAACTCGTATGCGAGCAGCGAGTTCGTTATGTAACGGGAGAACATCTTTCCGGCGATGCTTCGAGTATCCAGCTTCAACCGTCACGGTCGGCGGGTTGGTAGCAAAGTCGAAGGATCGATCCGTTAAGCTGGCCAATTCCGATGCCCGTAAGCCCGTGAATGCGGCGACCGTGTAGAGCACAGCCCGATCGGGACCGGAGATACCCCGCAATGGCTTGCCGGCGATTGTCGCTGCGATAAGACGCTGGAAGTCGTCGCGGGAAAGGGAACGCCGACAACGCCGAATATCGGGTTCCGCGTTGAGTCGATCGAGATGGGCCACCGGGTTTTCGTTTGTACGACGATCCTTCACGAGCCATCGACAAAAGCCCTTGAATGCTGTTAAGTACGCATTACTTGTCGAGATACCGAATTCGCCGACTGCACGCTGATCCGCCAGCCAAACCGGAATCATCGAGGCTTTGATATCCGACAGGAAGACGAACTTGCAACCGGCAACGATCGATTCGATCCGTGCGATCGTAGTCTGGGTATGCTCGGCCGAATTGTTCTTGGCAGCTAAGTGCTTGCGATAATCGGCGATGTGCTCCGTCAGGTTTCGTGCCTCGGCAAGAGTCCGCGGATCTAACATCTTCCATCTGGCCAGCTTCGACTTTAAATCGCTGTCGATGATTTGGAGCCAGCCAGAAATCTCGGCGTCTGGCGGTTGATTCATAGCCACGAATTGTGCGAGCCGTTCGAGCTTCCGCCCGAGTTCCTCGGAAAGCTTCTTGTCTGTAAAGCCCGGCACCTTGCGGAACGCCCCGGTGTGATCGCGAAATTTGACCGTCAATTTGGAAGACTTTTTCTTTTTGCCGTCAGCCGTTTTATAAGTCGTCCGATAAACACTTGCCATTTGCCCCCCCTATTCTGAAAAACTTTGCTACCTAAACCTGTCCGCCGCCACAACCTCGATCACTGGGGTTATGTCCGTTCCGCAATTTCGACCGCCGGCATTCTAATGATACGCGTGTAGCACCCGGCCTCAGTACAACGGAACAACCTGTCTGCCTCTCGTTTGTCCGCACCCAGGATCAGAGCAGTCAGATGGAAAAAGCCGTCAATGTCGGACTGATAACCACGCTGGTGATGATCAGCGGTCGACCACCCGGCCCGAACCTTCGCCGCTGCGTGTTCAATTTTATCCCGTGTCAGGACGCTCATCGATCAATCCAGAAATGATTAAAAGTGCCTCTACACGCGCGTAGCCCATAAACAGTCTCACAACTCACTTGCATAGGCTTTTTCAGACGCCGCTGTCGATTCGGAACCTTTTTCCGGGACTTCCTTTATATGGGTGCATTTCAGCCCGAACACCCGTAGCAACAATTTCAAGGCTGATCGCAACCGTTGAGCCACTGGCACGGTGCTGTCACTGCCCGACAATCGAATTTCGAAGACACGCCGAGTGCTCATTCTTTCAGATCCTGAAGAAGTAATCCGAGCGTTTCCAGGGCTGCCACACCATTTACGAGAGCCGCCCGGACTTTATCAACGCCTTCCGCCAGAGAGTTCTCAGTTCGCCCCGCACCAACTGCATTGTCGATCGATTGGGCCAAGTACGCAGAACCGCACAGAATAGCCTGGGCGATTGCGTGCTGGCCGCCGTCAGGCAAATTGGCAATGTCCTGCTGGAGGCGGCCGGTGTACCACGGGTGATGGAATTCAAAGTTAGGCTCAGTCATGAAAAAGGTCCTTTCGTGCCAACCGTTCTGCTTCGTCAGGAAAAAGCCCACCATCGACGACCATGATGGCAACGCGGTCGGCTAGCAATTCGTCATAGTCCGCTTGCATGGCTCTTTTCAGTATGTCGTCTGGCTCGTGGTAGGAGTGATCTGCACCATGAACACCATTAACTCCATCAGTTCCCATATCACCCTTAACACTCCAAATTTGAAGACAATTAGGACACTGAACCCGAATGTCCTGAAAGTCCTTAGATTTTGTGTGCTGTAGGTGAAGTGGCATTTCATGGTGTTCATGGTGTTGATGGTGCAAACTAGACATTCGCTGACTCCCAAATCCCCGAATAACCCCATTGGCGGTTGAACTGCCGTCGTTCCGCATTAGGGAATTGTCGTTTGATTTCGCGGCCAAAGTGTTTGCCGTTCAAAGGGTAGTAGCCGTTTGCCTCACACCATCGGCGATAGTCGTTGTACGTGTCCTGAGTAAGGATGTGGGCTTCGGGATTTGTTGTCGCCTTGTAGAACGTAGCGAGATACTCCCCGGCTGGATTGCAGTCGAGTTTGTGTTCGGCTACAGCCTTCTTGCAGAACTCAGATTCCGTGAACCGGCCTTGTCGTTTGAGTCGCCGCAATCCTTCGATCGACCAGTTGAAGATTCCAGGAAGTTCGCCTTGTTCCTTCCACCATTCGGGACTATCCATCCCTTGAACTTTCTCATGGTCTTCAATCTGAACCATGAACGGCATTTGAATCATTCGACGCCACAGCCCGTTCGATCGGTCAGTGAATCGTGGCAGATTATTTGTGGCAAGCATCATCCGAGCCGTTGGCATTGCCTCAACAACATCCTGCCTTTTGCGTTCGAATTGCATCCGATCACCCGAGGTGAATGCCTTCAAATGGCCCTCAGCAACCTTATCGATCTCGCCGATTTCCGGCACAATGTTCGCTAGCTTGCCGAGCGTTGCGAATAGCTGGAATCTTCCGCCAATCACTTCCAACGGAACATTGCTAACGTTGGCCTCTCCCAGCACTGCCGTTAAAACAGCACAGACTACGCTCTTGCCGTTCGATCCCTCACCAACCAACAAGAGAAACTTCTGGAACGATGTATCGAACACAAGACACAAACCGAACCACTCTTGCAAAATGTTGATTCGTTCCGCGTCGGCTTCCAAATTCCGTTCTAGGAACGCATACCACTTCGGGCACTCAGCTTTCGGATCGTAGCTATATGGCAACGCAACCGTTGAAAACCAATTCGGCGAACATGGCACAATGGCATTCGATTGACCCGCGATGTATTGCGTGACGTTCAGAACGCCGTTTTGCAGTCCCGTGAACTGATCACCGGTGGGTTTGCGGTCTACCCAGAACGGACGGTCACGGTCATTTGGTTGGATCGTTAGCGATTTGACGCATTCGAGAACATTGGTGATCAACGCCTTCGATGGTTTCAGTGCAACCACGTCTTCTTTGCCAGCAGCAACGCGGGCTTTTGCATCCAAATCAAATTCAGCTTTTGCCAAGTTCGTGAGTGATGCACGGACCTCTGATTCAGTCATGACAACATAGGTCGGTTCCCGATATTCGAAGAATTCTTCACGATGAAAGGTGACTGTGCGAGTCTTGAGCCAAAGGCGTGCAAGCCGGTGCGGGTCATTGACTTCTTCTGGCACGCCGTTGTCGCTCTCAATCGATTTCGCCGCTGGCTTCGGCAATGAATCAATCCAGGCGTCAGCTTCATCGTCGTAGAGTGTCCGGATTGTACCGCCTGAAGTCAGAACATCGTCGATGCCTTTTCCGTCAATTGGATCCCACACATCAATTCCGACCGTCAGACCGACATGTTTCAATTGCGAATACAGTGCAGTCAAACACTGAGCAACTGCGCCCTTTTTCGTAGCGTCCGCGTCGAATGCGATGCGAACATGCTCTACACAATGATCTTGAACCCACTTGACCGCTGCTCGATGAAACGTGACGCCAGGAATCCCTATGTAAGGAATCCCGTTGTTCTGGCTAGCAATCTCAGCTTTGAACTCGCCTTCAGTGATGCCAATCACGTCACCGATTTCGACCGACTGCGGAAAGTAAATCGGGGCGCCTGGTGACGGCCCACCATCTTTGGCACTCGAAACATAAAGATATTTCGGGCCGTTTTTAGTTGAGTCCCGCCGAACTCTTAACGCGACAATACGACCTTTTTCGTCACGGACGGGAATCAACATTCCTGGCGATCCGGCGAACGTGAAGTATTCGTTTCCGTCGTCATAGTGACGGACAACGAAACCAGGAACAGAAAGCGTTTTCTCTCTACCGTGTTTATTGACAATGTGATTTGCACGCTGTCGCCGTCCACCCTTGGGCAGAGTCCGCAACTTCATTCGATCGATTTGCTGTTCCGTCAAGCCACGGGCTTCGACGTTCGCGCGATGCTCTTGTGATAGCGTCAGCGAGTCCAGGAATTCAGTATAGACTTCATGACGATGGTCTAACGCTTGTTCGTCGATCTCGTCTTGCTCAACTGTTGGGAACGGAACACCAGCCACTTCCGCAAAATGTTTCCGTGCGTCTCGCCAGTCGGCGAAGTGACCGTGCTGCGCGGCGAACTCAAAAAACGAGATGGCCTTGTCGCCGGTTCCTCGATCGGTGTACTGCCCTCGATGCCCATTAGCACCGACGTTGATTGCTGCTGAAGGATTCTTCTCGTCACGGTCGATTGAATAGCACGACAACCAACCGTTGACATTCTCTTTGCCGGAGGCAAACTTGACTCCAAGCCGTTCGGCCTCGTCGCGAATGTTGAGCGCCGACAGAATGTCAGCTTCGAATTGGTGGTAGTCTGACGTTGACGGTTTCTTTTCGTTCGCCGTTGGTTCAACTTCGTGAAGTGCTTGTATTGCTTCTGTAATGCTCATGCCGACACCTCCCACATTGAGAGGGCCGCTTCGGTCAATTCGTCAATTTTCGGTTGCAAGCGTTCGGCGTCATCTTCAATTGGCCAAGTGCAGACGACCAATTCGGCTAGTTCGCCGCACGGCAACTCGGCCTGATAGCGATGATCGGCTAGCGTCAGTTCGCCAACTTCATTGACATAAACCGCCGCTAGTTCGGGGTAGGAGTCGCCTTCGCACAAACTCGCCACTATGCCGACGATCGGATAGACCTCGTAGCCGCCACCCCACACCTGGACTAGTACCATCCGTTGCGACGGAGTCGCTAGGCTAGTTGATAGTGCTTTGGGTTCTTTGGCCCATCTTGAATTCAATGCCTGAACCCGCTCATTGAGCGAATCCCCGTTGATTCCTCGTTTGGTTTGACTTACCATATTCTCCAGACAGCTTGCCCGCTGCTCGAAAATTGAAGACGTCCGCATCACCCCGGTTGCGGGCGTTTTCGCATTTATGGTTTACTGGTTTCCGCCCGAGCCCCCCCGGAATGGGCGACAAACTTCGCACGAACTCGATCACCGTGAAGGTGATTTCTTGACAGCGTCCCACCGTTCCCGAGCAGGGCCGCCAGCTGCAAGCCACGCCCGCAACTCGTCGACGGACCATCGAGGCGATTTGCCTAACTTGATCGGTTCCGGCACTCGACCGGCGGAATTCAGGTCTCGGAAATGCCGCTCGGAAATTCCTAGTAAGGCGGCGGCTTCTTTCGCATCGACAGCAAGCCGGTCACCAGGTTTAAGTTCATTGACCATCGGTTTCGCCTCGTTGCTGACTCGGGTATTCATCCTCGCCATGTTCATCGAGATACTTCAAGAAATCGGCACCCATGACGAAGCCACGCCCGCCGGCATATCGCACACGCAAGCCTTTGCGTCGTGCTTGACGCAATGAGTCGCGGCCCCAACCGGTCATCCGGAAAAAGACCTCCAGCGGGTAAGCAGTGCCGCCGGTGATTGGTTCAAGAGTCGGAGTCACTTTCACCTCCAAAAAATGAAGCGTATGGTGCTAGGTTCGCCCTAGCGTTTTTGCAGTATCGCACAGACCCAAAAGCCCTCCCCAATAGGAATCTTCAAACTTTTTCCCGGGAATCCGAAGATTCTTTTTGAACCGTCCGTGCATGAAAAAACGCGGCGGAATCCCAGTGGAAACTGGGAAAAGCCGCCGCGTCGGATCACGCGCTGAAGATGGCTGTCAGAGAAAACATTGTTGTTGTCGGTTTTCGCAGGTCGGAAAACCTTAGACGTACTCTTTTATTACCGGTGGTCTAGGCCGCCGACGAGTTTTGGGCTTTGGTGTTGGTTTCACGCCCATTTGCCGGCGACGTTCGAACGCTTCGATCGAGTCAAGGCAGATGCGGTAAGTGGGACGACCAACGCCGAGCCGCTCACTCACATCGATGCCAACCAACTCACTAGCCCTGCACAACCGCGTGACTTGCGCAGAAGTGATGCCAAGCCTTGCCGCCGCTTCCTTGGTTTTGATGTAACTCATCGCATTGACCTCCATTTGTCCCGAGAAATCCGTCACCGCTACGGCAGCGGTGTTAAGTTCAGGGTACCAAAGAACGCCCCGCCACCCGAGTGAGCGACGGAACGAACTTTCAAGACATCATGCCCGCAGTGAAACTTGCTTCAACCGCCGATCATTTATGTACTTTTGGAGTTCCGAACGGAGGTACAAAGCCTCCTGGCCAAGCTTCACCCAGGGGACTTCATGCCCCCCGTGGATCTCCATACCTGTAACCGACCTTCGGTTGTACCGAGAAATTCTGTCACTTCTGGGGGAGTCATTCGGTCTTGACCAACGGAATGCTTTCGCACTGGCAACAAGTCGTCATTGGGTTCCTTTCCAAAACTTGAGGTTTACGGTCCATCGCCGCCGATGCGGACGTCCAAGAATGTCGTTCGCCCACTCTTGCGGGCTTCGATCGGCTTTGACCTGATTGCATGCATCACACGCAATGACAGCATTGTCGTCGGTGTTCGACCCGCCTTTAGAAACCGGGATGACATGATCCAAAGTTGGTGCGTTCGTCGGCTTCCGACAGTATCGGCAACGACCGTCCCAATTCGAAAGCAACCGCCCACGTATTCGCTGCTGGGCACCCTTTGATGGCCGTCGGGATTCTTGACGTTTTCGCCGCTGTTTCCGTTCGGCTTTCGTAGCGTGCATAAACGCGAGTCGCAACTGCCAAGCCGGTTCTGGATCGGTCGCATTCCGCAGGTCGCTCAAGTCTTGCCGAAGGCGACGCACCAGTTTTAGGAACCATGCGGGGAGTTCCAAATCGTCCGCATTTTCCACCAAATCGCACAGCCGGACAAATGCGAGCCGAGTCCGCTTGACCAATCGAACGGTCCGGCGATCGACTTTAATATCAGGTTTTGGGACAGGAAAAAGGGTTTGCTGCTTCATCGGCTCGCCTCCTTTCGAGCCTTGCGAGTCTGACGGTCACGGTCGAGCCTCGCTAATGCAATTTGAATCTCGGCGAGGTTGTTTTCCCAGACGGCGTCGGCTCGCATCGCCTCAACTTGCTCCGGGCCGATCCTCGTGTCGAACGTATCGCCAATCTCGTTGCGTTCAGGTAAAGTATCATCGTGGTCGACGGGGGGAGCGATGCGAACTTCGTCTCGACCGTAAAACCGAGATTCTTCGAGCAGCGTCAGGCCAAGTTCGACCGGTAGCAAAAGAATCTCATCAGCGGAGAGTCCATGCGGTGAGAGATAGCTTGCGATCGCATGCGATTCGATCCGACGAAGAGGTTTGCCGGGATTCGATCTTCGCCAGCATTGCAACTGCTTGGCACTCGGGGAAATCCGTACGTCTTTCGTGGCCACGTCGAGACGCGGCTTGCCACATACCGGGGTATCCTGGTACATTGGCATCTCCCTAAAACGGGGACAACGAGCGGTAAGGGACAGTCGCCAAACTCAACCCCTGCCGCTCAACTTATGAAATAACCTGAACCAATCAGGTTTAACCTCCGTTGCATTTTGATTGGAGTAGCATTCAATCAAAATAGCGAGGGAGATTTTCTATGTCAACGCTGGTTTATGACGTCATGCCGAAAAAAAAGTCCAAGGACGGACGCGGTGGGCCTCGGCCTGGATCTGGGCGGAAGCCTATCGGTGATGAAAAGATGGTGCCTCGAAACGTGTTGGCATTGCCAGCCCAGTGGGACCGCTGGCGAGTGCAGGCTGATTCGCAGGGCGTGTCGCTAAACGAGTTTATTCGTAGTGCCTGTGATTCTGCATGCGAATCCGATGATTGATCGTTGGGTGTTTCAACAACCGATTTGGAATCTTTTCATCGGAAGTGTCAGACTCACACTTCGAACGTCCACACGTTAAGTCGACCTTGGATCCCGGCGATCGCTTCGTTCAACCAAACTGGATTGGTCAGGATCCAGCATTCGGGACCGATCGCATGTTGGATTTGGTCCTCGGTCCATCGGTCTGCGATCTTACAGATCTCTTTTGGACAACCTCGACGGTATGACAGAAGTAGATCGAAGGCGACGATATCAACGAGCTCGACATGGCCTATGATTGCTTGCGTGAGTCCGTTGCCGACATAATCCGACTGACTGGTCCACTCCCGCTCGGCAGTCTTGGATGCCCATTTTGAAGCGTGAATGTAAAGCCGGCCGCGATGCTTCGTCCGCCATGTTCGATTCTCCACCGGTTTCCGGCCAGAGAGGATTAAGTCAGCATACGGTTGCTGAACTGACAGGACTTTCATCACATTCGTCTCCTAAGAAAAAAGCCGGCCAGTTGAAGACTGGTCGGCAATGTGTTCAAAATCAACTCAACAGATCACGCAGTTCTTGCTTCGGCGTCGCGCCGATGGAACTCCGAGTGAACCGATTCTAGTAGCCGACGAAGTTCACGACGAGTCAACGAACTAAGACTGAGACGTCCAATACCGTCGCAACAATCGCATTGCCATTCGACCGGACCAACAGGCTGAATCCCACCGTTATCGATCGCGTACTGGCGAGCGTCGACTGTTGAAAAGCCTTTCTGCATCGCATGATAAACGAGCGATTCCCATTCGCGAAATTCCCGATCATCCCGTTCGCAGTAACCGGCTCCATCACAGATTTCGCAATTCAGCGAGATTGCTGTGATTCGCTCACGAGCCGGTTTAAGTCGTGGCGTCGGAAGCTTCGTTGCTGCACCTGCCAAGCCACGTTTTTCTGTTGCTGTTGCCATGTCCGCCACCTTCGTTCAAGGTCGGTTGTGTGAAACGGCCAGCGACATTGCCGGCCGCGAGAAGTGTTTGTAGTCAATTATCCAGGGAACACGATTCGAGCCAGGCGAGTCGGTCTTCCTGAGCGGCCTGAAAAGCCGGTTCACCAACAGCGAACCAATGATCGCGAAGCGTCGGATACGCTTCTTGTAATCCAAAACCACCATGGGAGAAGTTGCGAATTTTCAGCAGCTTGCCATAGCTCAGTCCGGCATAGCTCGCTTCGGTGCTCGCCAGAATCCAATTGGCTTTTCGCCGCGTCGATTCGCTCAGCTTGGCTTGCTCGGCTTCCGTGTTGTTCCGTGCGACGCCAGAGCCTTTGCATTGAAAACAAACGCCATTGGCGTAGTGGCCGAACGCTTCAATTTGGCCTTTGCCACCGCACTTCCAGCATGTCACGGATTCGACTGTCAACTGGTTGGTACTCACTGTCATCACCTTTGTTCAAGGTCGGTGTCGCTTCGATGATCAGTCGTCGCGAATGAACTCATCGGCATGCCACTAGTGATCACTTTAGGCAAATGCAAGGCACTAGTCAAGTGCATTGCATTAGTTTTTTGAAAGTGGGATTTTCCCGGCTACTCGCTTCGTTTCCGACCGTTTCCAGCGAGTTTTCCGCCAACTTTTCCAGCCGCAGAAGCCTGTTCGCTTCCTTCGGTCCACTCAGGGTTCCCAATCGGCGATTCTGCATCGATCAGCAATTGCTTCGGTATCGACTTACGGCGAAACATTGCTAGAAGACACGCTTTTACGACCGTTGATCGTTTCGCGCCGTTTTCCTCCACCAGTCGATCGAGTTCCGCGTGGAAGTCGTCGGGCAGCCGTACTGTCAGATTCCGCGAGTTCATTTAGGGGTACCTGTTTCGGTTCGCTGCAAAGCTAGTGCAATGCAATGATCGCAGAGTAACGCCCGGCGGTCAAGAACCACCTGCCACTACACTCGCTGGCAGCCTCACTGGATCTAGTGTACACTTCGAAATTGAGTATTGCCTTAGACACTTGAAGGGACGAGATGGTGGGAAAGTCTTGGTATGTTTCGCGAAATGGCAAGCGCCGCGGACCGCTCTCTGACGATCAACTGAAGCAGGCTGTGGCCAACGGAAAAGTGACCCACCGAGATTTTGTCTGGTACGATGGCCTCCAAGATTGGGTCGAAGCTGGAAAAGTGAAGGGGCTCTTCGCAAGCCCGCCCCCGCCCCCGTCACGGCAAGGAACACTGTCTTCCCGTTCCGCATCACGACAACTTGTCCCTTGCGATGCGTGCGCGGAGAATATTCCGCCTAACTCACGCGTTTGTCCGTACTGCAACGAACCAGTGAGCGACTATTCATCGTGGGTTCAGTCAACTCAAGCCGTAGTCGACGAATCGACAAGACGGGCCATCTCAACTCAAATGCTTGTTGCAGGGGTAGCCAATTTGGCGTTCGGCCTTCTTTACGTTTCAACAGTTATCGGTGCGGTAATCGGGGTGCCAATGTTCGCACTTGGTCTTTGCGAATTGCTCAATCACTCAAAGATCGATTCCCTGGATGCGGACCAACTCAAAAGCAAAGCGTCTCTGTACGGAACCTTAGATATAATAGCCGGCTTGTTCAATTTGGTCAGTTTGATTTGTGGGATCTTGACAGTCGCAAAATCAGGCAATGTCAAAGCCAACCCCAGCCTTTGATTGCACTGCCTTTGACCCGCACGTACACGACGACACTGTGACAGTCGTTGACTGTTCAAACTAAGCCCCTTTTGCTGCACCAATCTTGCCGACTCCTGTCGGGTCATCTTCTGTTGCTAGCGTCATGCCTTCGATGCCAAGCTCGAGAGCTTTTTTCAGACTCTCCTCATCATCGAAGGCAACAATGTAACTAGCTTTCCAAGCCCGCCAGTGAGCAAGAAGCCCGGCGAGGTTCTCCGTGCGTTCTTTCTGCTTAAAAGTCCGTGGGGACAATTCCGCTTTCTCGCCCCACGCCTTCAAAACTTGCGGAATCTCAACGGGAAAACACAACCGGATCGCTTCGCCCGTGACTTGAAGCGTAAGCGTATGCTGTCCCTTATCCTGAACAACAATCTTGCCCTTCCTCTTCAGTCGAGGATTCAAACCTTGGTTGTCAATGCCCTCGACGGACTCGCCGATTGCTTGGCCAGGGCCACCGCCGACTTGACGCTGCGTTCCCACCTTGCCAGTCGGCATTTCTCGGAGTGCGTTCGATCCGCTGTCGTCAAGAATCTCAAAGTCTTGTTGCCAAAAAATATAGCTCTCTTTCTTGCTCGGGCACTCGTTCGCGAGACTTCCCCCCAACGCTTCCGCCAAGTCTTTTTTAGTTCCGTCGGTGACCTTGACTGTGCCTTGCTGGCATACAGAAATTAGTTTGTCACTATTTGCTTTGAAGTGCAGCCCGGCTAGTCCGCGATCGCTCCAAACGGTCCGCGACATAGCCTGAGCATAAGTGTTCCAATCCAACACACCCTTGAAGCTGGAAAATAGCCGAGAGTCCTTGATCATCGTGCCTAGCAAGGGTTTCGTCGAAGTTGTATCTTTTGGCATCGTGAAAAACGACATCGCAAACGAGAACGAGTGGTCGAAAATCGATTCGTTGACAGTCAACTCCACGATAATGGTATTCCCGGCAATCTTGTCGATGCGAGACTTCATTGCCAACAGAATCCGGTCCCATGCCAGTGCGAGAGGAAAGCCTTTCGCGACCGAAACCGATCCTGTAATGCTCTGCTGCGATTTCCGGTAGCCACCTTTAGCACCCATCGAAACTTGATGGCTCATGCGGATGCTCGTGACACCCGGCGGATAGCCATGCTCGCTGGGAAGCTCCTCGTCGGTGATAGTGAATTGTAGTGCCGATTTGTTCTCAGCAAGCACCCAATTTTGTCGAGCACGACGGAAACCCTCGGGCACGACCACCTTCATTTTGTTCCGATACTGATCGGCGGTCTGGTCGGGTGTGTCGCCGGACCGGCTAGCATTGACGATCTCAAGAACACCTGCAATTGTTCTCGAAGTCAGACCGCGATCGTTGATCGAATACGTTGCCGAGTACGACAAACTCTTTAAGTCGCCTACCTGACCGTTGAGTTCATAGCTGTCGCCGCACCGTTTCACCTGATATTGAACCGCCCAATCGATCTCCATCGCGAATTCACGACCAACAGGTTTGATCGAAAGCTCTGTTGTTTTCGGTCCCCAAGCGATATCACTGTTAATCGTCACATCGCCGTAGCCTAAGCCCGTGACGGTTAGTGGCTTGCCATCTTGCAAGAGCTTAGACTGCATCTGCTTGACAATCGTGTCGGTCGTCTGACTCTGTGAAGTCATTCCCAGCTGACCATTCTCATCGAAGGTCACATAAGCCCTCACCAACAAATCCACGCGGTCGGCGATCACGACCCGCTCGGACGCATCGCGAACCGGCGTAATTCTCAAGCTGGTTGAGACTCGCGGACCGGCGAAGCGAAAGCCGTTGTAAATGATTGCGTGCGGAGAAGTCAGATTGGTCATGGTGGGTCTCAGTTCCGAGGTGATTTGAGTGCGAATTTTCGTTGGACTTGTCGCCGCATGCCGGATTCGATAAATCGAGTTGCGTCTACGAGTTCGTCGAGAGCGGCGTCAAGGTCATCGGACGGTGCTGAGCTCGTCAGACGGAGCCTTTCAGTTAGTGCGGTTCGCACCACGTCCCAATTACTTAGATCGAGGTATTGAACGGCGTTGTCACACCCGAGCGTCGGACGGTTGTCATCCGGCTCGAACAGCCCCTCCGGATCGAAATCTTCGGGAAAGACTCGTTCAGGAATGAAATCGGAAGGTATGGGTTCTACCATCGGATGCTCCTTGCGTTTGTTTAAGGTGGGTCTTGGGGACCATTCGGATTACCCTGCTGATATGGTCCGTCGAATGTGTCTGGGCGATTCTTACGAAGACTGTCGATCACATCGCTGACGTTCAGATCGTTCTTGTTGACCTCATCTTCGCCGAGTTTCGAGAGCAACCAACTAATCTGCCCGCCAATATCTAGAGCTTGCTTCCATGCTTCTTTGTCTTCGAACGCTTTCAGCCGTTCGGCCTCTTCTAAACTCTGGACGCCCGGCACAAATCCTTCAATTTGCTTAACGAATTCGTTCATTACTGGCAAAAGGAGTTGTGCCGCTACACGGAGAACTTCCGCTTTTAGGTCTTCCACAGCATTGACCAACCTCGATTGAAGACTGACAAATTCGGCTGTTTCTGAATCGATCCGGTTCGCACGAACCATTTGCCGCTGTATATCGCGAACCTCAGCCTCAGCTTTGGCTCGTGTAGTTTCTGCACCGAGGCCGTCGGCTTTCTCAGCCATGCCATCGAGGGCGGATGCGGTTTTTTCGGCCACCGTCGCCAACAATGCTAGCCCAGCCGTCGCGATACCAGCCGCCATTCCGGCACGGGCTGCACCTGCACTGACCGCCGCTCGACCCGCGGCCCCCCGAGCATTTTGGCGAGCCAAGTCGTAAGCCGTTTTCGCAGACTGGACTTTTTCGGCCAGACCAGATTCTCGATTCAATGCTTCCGTAGCTTGTCGTCGACGACTTTGAGAATCCTGACGGGTTGTCTCGGCGACGTTCAACGAACCCTCGGCCGCATCACGGCGTTGCTGGGCGGCACGTTTTCGATCCTTCGATTCGACGAGTCGCTCTTGGGCAGACCGCTGTTTGTCCGCGTCGGACTCCGCACCGAACACAGAATGCCGATCTATGTCACGCCGGGATTCCGCCATGTCCCGGGTCGCGATTTCGAACGCTTTCGAAGCTTCCTCAAACTCGCGGCGTAGCTCAATGACCGACTCAGCAGCGCGTTCCTCGGCTTCCGTGGCTCTCTCGCGTTCCACGGTCAATTTGCGGAGCACAGCTTCTTGACTACGTTCTTTCGCTTCGGGAATCTGCTGGCGGGTGTTGGCCAATTCATCACCGACCCGCCCATGCTGGGCCTGTTTCTCCGAAAACGATTGCTCTATTTGCTCGGCCTTGCCTTCCAATTCGGCGGCACGTTGGCGAGCATCGTGACGAACACTTGCGGCCTGAACACGATGTTCCGACTGCGTTGACCGGTCATTTGCGGCCAATGCCCGGGCGGTCTCGGCCTTCTGGCTCAAATCGTCGGCAAGCGTCTGGTTGCCAGCATCACGAGCCTCGTTAGAGCGGCGTTCGTAACGCTCGGCGTGTGACTCCGCTTTTTTCTGGCGTGCTTCAATCTCGTCTGCCAGCGAATCGAGAGCCGATCCTTTTTCCATACCCGCTTGGCGGGTGCTTTCGGCCTCCTGACGATAGCTAAATGCTTCCTTGCGGTTGGCCTCGACTTCGGTTTCCAGCGACTTCAGAGTGTCAACAAGATCAGATTCCTGACGCAGAAGTTGATCAAGGATCTGAGTTTCGTCGTTATTGATCGCCTCGGCCTCCACACGACGAGCAGGTTCCGCAGCAATGCGGTTCCGTTCGCCAGTTGTCATTCGGCCAAGTTGTTGCGACTCAGCTTCATTGATCCGCTTCCGTGCTTCGGCGCGTGCGACACGGGCTTGGCTCAAATCGTCGCGAGCTTCGGCCTCCAGGCGTTTGCCTGGGAACGCACCGCTGATTCCGCCCCGATCGACAACCATTGGAGCTATCCGCTCGACAACGGCTTTTGTCGCCAACCCGACCGCCGTGGCTTTGACGGCACCCGCCAACATACCGCCAATACCGAAACCGCCACTAAACGCACCGGCCAACGGCGATGCTGCTTGAGCGACCGTTCCACCGAGACCACCAAACCCGCTAGCCGAGATTGCTTCTTCAGAACTCATAGAACGACTCCAGTCTAATTTACGGTCTGGACCAGTTGCTGAGCGGACTCGCGAGCTTGGCGGGCTTTCTCGACGGCCTCAGCGGCATCCCTCTCGGCATCGTCGGCGGCCTCTTGGGCTTCCTTCTGGCGACGTTCAGCAGCTTCACGCTGCCGGGTCTCTTCGTCGAGGGTGGCTTGCCGTTTCGACTCCGCTTCGGCCGCCTGGATACGTACGTGGGCGTCAATGTGCCGGTTAATTTGATCAAATTGCCGTTCTTCAATCCGGTTTTTGGCGTAACGCTTCCCGAGTTCAACCAGCAACCGGGCCGTTGCGACGTGGCCATCTCGCAGAAGAGCTTTGAAAATCACAGCCAATTGATGTGGGCCAAACCGGCGAAAGACCTCACTGGCAAATTGCCCAAGCGCATCATCAGCCGTAACCGGATCAGGCTCGTCGATCGTGACGGCATCTAATTCGGCAAACTTCGTTGCAATCAGCTTCGTGGAAGGGCGGCCGCCCGTCGAAGATTCCGAAGTGCGAACTTGGTTTTGCAGGATCAACCTCTCAATGGCGGCATCTCGCTGCTCTGCTGACAGGCTCGGCGTCTGGTTGGTCAGTTGAGATTTGATCAACCCGTCGACTCCAGCGGCCTCGACCACGTTCAACACCGTTTGTTCGCCATTAGCCATCTCTGCACTCCTGTTCATTAAGCCATTTTAAAATGGTTGACCAACGCCATCGTCGCCAGCCGTGACGGCTCGCCCGTATTGCTTTTGGCATTCGCCCGGTTCGTTCCCAGGTGTTAACCGTTTTGCGAGATACACCGAGAATCCCGGCAATTTCACTGGCAGTTACCAAAGCACTGCATTCGATTTCATCTGGCATGAGAAAACCCTATCGACCAATGTACTTGGGCAGGATCGCACGACACCAGAAGAGGTGAGAAGACGAGAATGTTCCATCTCGGCAAGTTTTTTTGAAAAACGCTTAGGGGGTTGGAAAATCGGTAGCCAGGCGGGGCGAGCAGCGGCCGAGAATCGAGCCTTTGCCAGCGAGGAAGGTGTTTGGATACGTTCCCGATTTGTCTTGACAGATGGAATGTACCGGATTCAGCATTTTTACCGCTGCGGTGCCTTTTTTGCTCACCTACGTTAGAATTAAAGGAAATAAGGAGTTTTACCGAAGTTTGGCGAAACAGGAGCATGAAAGCGGTTGCCGCTTAAAGCGACCAGTTACCATTTCAAGAAACAGAGCAATGAAGTTTCGCAAACCGCCTGTCATTGAAGTCTGGATCTCCATCGAATTTCAACCTAACGACAATAAGCGGGGGTTCGACCCCGAACTTGTTCAGGCATTTGCTGTTCAGTATAAAGAGGATTTCCCGAACCGCGACGTCGAACATGAGGTGCAGATTCAGACGGAAGAGCAAGCCTCCAATCGCCTGCCGAAGGTTGTGAACAGAGACGTGAAACTGAAACATGTTCGTCTATGGAATGAGGCGAGGTCTCGTGCCTTTCAGATTAACGACGATCAGATCTCGTACCACATGCTTAAAAATTCGCTAGAAATTCCTGGGTACCAGAAAGTTCGGACGGCGACTGAACCAAAGCTCCTCGATTACATCAATAAATTCCGCCCCGTGAAGATTACAAACGCAGTGCTCCATTATCTGGATGTAATTGAGATACCTGTTCCCGAAAATGATAAGATAGACTTGCGGGATTACTTTCTTTATTCGATGGAGATTCCAGAGGATCCCTTCGGGCCAATGTTCAATTTTTCTCAGTCCTTCGAGGTGGTTTGCCCAATCGATGATGGACCACTTTTTGTTCGTCTCCAGAGTTTGCCATCCTCTGGAACAGGGATTTTTCGATTCCAGATGGAATGGCATAAGCTGTCCAGGGGCATTGACACTCTTGACCCATCAGCAGTTTGGAAGCGACTGAACACGGCCCATGACTACATGTGGGATTGCTTTATCAATTCGTTCTCTGAGAAAACCTTAAAACTTTTTGAACCCATTCAAGAATCTAGCGAGGCTTGAGATGCCCTTCGTGGCAATTGACTGTCCTATACCAGCCCCGTCATCGGCCTATGTCACCGAAGTGAGAAATGAGTGGGGGCAAAATATTTTTGCGTCGGACGCAATTCATTCGTCACTTTCTGAACTTCGAATTGCCGGTGTCAGCTACCCGCTTCAGAAGCCAGTTCAGTCTCGCTACATCCCGGTAGCTGGAGAGTTCTTAGTTGAGGGTTTTAGTCCTCAATTCATTGGTAGAGGAGCAACGTACAACGAAGCAAAGCGTGACTGGTTGATTTCAGTTCACAGCGCATGCCAAGACTTAATGACAAAAAGACCGTTCGAGATGTCAGCTAATGATCTCCAAAAATGGAAAGTGATTTCGTCGAGAATTGACGTTCCAACGTATCGCAATCAGACGCCAATTCAAACGCATCAGTTCGGCCGAGTTCGCTGGGATGTCCGGCCATATCCCTCTAAGATTCACTGGGAAAGCGGTGAAATTGAATCTATTAGTCTGGACCAAGTCAATTGTCCCGACTTCGTGACATACAAGCCCAATCAGCCTGTTGAGGCGGTCGTGGAACGTGACCCACTTTCATTTCGGTTGATCCGCATTGTTAGCATTGAACGACGTCCAGAACCCTCGCGTTTATCAAAAAAAGATGAAGCTATGCTTCTGGATTCCATTGGTTCAAGCAGCACACTTCCAAAAACAGACTGGTAGCATCATATAAGGCAACGAAGGAAAATCAGTTGGAAGTTTTCTTTCTCGACGTTGCGCAGGGATCCTCACAGGTAGTCTTGCTTGGAGGTCGTCGAGCCATTGTCATTGACTGCGGTGGACGTTCCGGTGGAACAATTCTCCACTTCCTGAAGCGAATGAATATCGACTTCCTTGATGGGCTGCTAGTATCTCATAGTCACGATGATCATATGGGAGGGGCTGCTGCAGTCTTGGGAGAATATAGGGACCGAATCGAGCGGATAGGTTTCGTTCAGGACCATCAGTTTCTTGAAAGCAACTTTTGGGCTCGACTATCCGACTTTTATTCTCAGGGGGTTATCTCGAAGAAGAACATTGTTCGACTGGAATTATCAGAACAGCCACAACCTTTCTGGAGCGATTTGACTCTAGGCGCGGAATTGAGCGTCTGGTCGCCGGATGCAATGGAAAACCTGCAGGCTCAGATCAAGCAGGACCAAAACCCAACTAGCGCGGTATTAGTGTTAGAGAGGGATGGTAGGCGTGTAGTGTTTGCGGCCGATTCTGATCTCTCTCAATGGAGGGAGATCCACCGAAGACACGGACAGGTTGACTGCGACGCTTTCTCGGTACCCCATCATGGTGGTAGATTCTTTGGCTCACAGCAAGAACTTGATTGGTTCTTTGACCAAGCGATATCTAGCCAGGTAGCGATTATCTCGGTCGGCACCAGCAATACTCATGGACACCCGCGTGAGGAGGTCGTGAAGGCGTTAACCAAACGAGGAACAGTGGTCGCCTGTACTCAGTTTACTCGACAGTGCAATGGCGGGGTATATGATCTTGAATTTTTGCGTCCTGGAGTATTGCAGCCGCAATTGCACCCTTGCCAATCTTCAGGTAGTGCAGATCTTACTGATCGTGGAAACAGTCGAAACCTCGCCTGCGCAGGCACAATTAAATTAGAGTTCACCGCAGGCGGCTTTGTATACGATCGACTTCTAGATCACCAGCGTTCTGTCGACCTACTCAAATCGACCGGCAATGCATGTCCGTTGTGTCGATAGATCGTACTTAAAGTGGAAAGTTATTCGCTCAAAACTCTAGATCAACGTGCTCCAGGCAACAGCAAACCGTTTGAGATTGGCAATCTCCAGGTGACGTCACCAATTTGTTTGCCGATGCCGGTCAGTCTAACGGCTATCTCACCAGCGACCGAGAGCGCAACCAGCGAACACCAAATGTTGATCTTTTCAGGTTGAGCACTTGTCGATATCTTCCCCGGCCGAGTAAGGAGACCTGTCAGCGATTCGCCGGGAAGCCATGGGGCCGCGTCCATGTTTCACATCACTGCCGACATCGAAGAACTTCGCCCACTGGTTCAGCAAATCGTTGCAGAAGTGCTTCGTGAAATGACACCCTTCAACGCCGGCGGGAAGATTTCGTTCACCGAGCAAGAAGCTGCAGACTTGCTAAGTTTTACACGCACGCAGCTGCGAGATGAACGCTTACGTGGACGAATCTCGCATTGCCGTGTCGTCGGTAGGCGGGTTCGATACACGCTACAGCAGTTGCAGGATTATTTGGCGGAGCGGGAACAGAACGCCGCCGCGTAGATCCAAGGAAGTTGGATTCCATGGCAAAACGAACAAAGAGGTCAGAAGCTGATCGCTGGTGGGGATTCACGTTCTGCGTTGATGGGCACGTCAGTATCTCCGATGCGATGGAATTGCTCAGGGTCTCGGATTCAACGATCTACCGCATGCGCAAGCGGAAAAAGCTGCGGTTGGGTAAGAAGCCTGGGCAGCGGGAGACGGTTGTTTGCAAGCGATCGCTCGAAATGGCCATGAAACCCATTGAGCATTGAGGGACGAGCACCCATGTCGAACGTCGTCATATCAGCCGAGGAGCTCCGTCTGCTCGTGAAAGCCGTCGTTGCCGAGACGATCTTAGAGATTTCCCAGGCAGTACCAACCAGCCCGAGAGAGCCCGAAACCAAGAAGGCCGCCCAAGTGGATTGGTTGACCCGAGAGGAAGCTGCCGCGTACCTGGGCGTGACACCGACCACGCTCAGTAATTGGGCATCGAATGGAACGAAGCATCTTCCGTACTATTCGTTTGGTCGAAGGGTGAAGTACAGAAAGAAGGACCTCGACGAGTGGGTGGAGACGCAACGGATCTGGCACGCGTGAAAAAAGGAGACCCGCCATGCTGCAAATCACCGCTGACTTGGAAGAACTGCGGCCGCTCATTGCTCAGATTGTGGATGAGACGCTTCGGGCGAAAGAGCGAGTTCGACCGCAAACTTCACGAAGAATGTCGAAATCAGAAGACAGTACGGTCTTGCTGATGACGTCTCGCCAAGTCATGGACGCATTGCAAATCACCCGGCGAACCGTTGATCGGCTCGTTGAGGATGGGACGCTTGAGTCGAAGCGGATCGGAAAAAATGGCCGGTGGGTTCGCATCACGCGGGAGTCGTTCGATCGGTACTACGAGAGTCTTTCGTAGGCCGCTGTCGAAACGAGTCTCGCGACGCGTCGAGTGGGAAACCGGGTGACTGACCCATTGCAATCGAAATCCAATGTGAAGTATCGTCGGAATCGCACGGTTTTGGGGAACTCTTGCCGGGTAGGGTCGTTATGGATTTTGTTGCTTCACTGTCCCATACAGTTTCGTTGGTCAAACGGCTTCGTGAGATTTCGAAGAACATCGAAGAAGCCGAATTTAAGAATCTGCTTGCCGACCTTGCCAACGAACTCGCAGACCTGAAATTGGAAGCCATTACGCTAAAAGAGACAATCGCAGCCCTCAGGGAGGAAAATGCAACGCTCAAAGCACAGCAGGAGCCTCAAGAAAAACCGATCGGCACGAAGTGGGGATGCTATCAGTTTGAAGGCGAAGATGGTCTATTCTGCACCGGTTGCTGGGACAGTAAGGGAATGAAATCACGAACCAATCGGCTCAGATCTCGATATCGCTCATGCCCTGTGTGCAACGCCGTTATCGGGACATAATTCTTCTTGGGTCAATCAGCGTCGATCAATCGAAGGATCGCCGCTTTCGTCTCATCCGAAAGATTCGGCCACGCATCGACCACACGTTGCAATCCGGGCGTTTTGGTCGCGTGGCTGGTCAAACTGTCGTCAGGAGTCGCCGTAAAAGACTGCAACTGAACGACTTCGGGCGATTGATCACTAGATCCTAAATCTAGCGCGTCTGCCAATTCCGCCACTCTCGCGTGGGAACCAATTATTTCGGTTTCGCGTTTCAAATGCAATAGCTTCTGACGTTTCGGATTCTCCGCCTTTTGGAAACCTTTCCGGAAGGTTTGCGGAGGGTTGGGCGCAGCGTAAACACATGCCTACTAAGGAGGTTCGTTTTGTCAGCAGCGATTGTCGTCTATGATGTAGGGAACATGCTGTCTTTCGATAGCGACCCCGATAAAAACCCTAGGAGTTCTCGACCTTGTTCAAGTCACGTCAATTGTTCGCTTCCGTCGCTACTTTGTTGTTTGTGTCGTCGATCGCCACGAACTCGATGGCTCAATCAAGGCTGACGTTTTCCGATTCCAAATCGCAGCAGTACAAACTGACGGCCCGCGCCAGTCAGATTGATCCGCGTGTGAAAGCACATCCGGAAATCGACTTTCTGATTGATGGCAAGGACGGCAAACCGGCGGACATCGAGCACGCGTCGGTCGACACACGTGTGAAGCCTCGCGGCAAATTGGTGATTTGGTTGATGGGGCACAATCAACAGTTGTTCGATCGCGTGAACTCCTACGGCTTGCACGCGATCCAGGTGCAGTACGCCAATCGCTGGTTTTCGATTTGTTGTCGGGAGAATCCGGTCGGCGAACACTGTCGTGGCAACATCCGCTTGGAAGCCGCAACCGGTCAGGATTTCAGCGATGAAGTCGACATCCCCAAACCAGACGGCATGATGGAACGAGCCTACCAGTTCGTAAAATGGTTGGCGAAAGAAAACCCGCAGGGCAAGTGGGACTACTTTCTAACGAAAGACGGCCAAGGTCTTCGATGGGATGATGTCATCGTCGCCGGCAGTTCACACGGTTCCACGACGGCCGCTCGGTTTGCCAAGTTTCAGAAGGTCAGCCGCGTTGTCGCTTTCTGTGGGCCACGGGACCAGTATCAATCTTGGCAATCCTTGCCGTCCGCCACACCCGAGAACCGTTATTTCGGATTTTCGCATGTGCTCGATGGCGGTTGGACCGGCGACCATTACTGCCGCAGTTGGGAACTGATCGGCATGCACAAGTTCGGCCCGATTGTGAATGTCGACGAGACGAAAGCCCCCTACGGCAACACGCGGCGACTGATCACCGATTTCGACGTCAACGGCGATGCCCGCCGCGCTCACAGTTCCGTCGTGCCAGGACGCAGCGCAAAGAAAGACAGCAAAACCGGCAAATATCTGCACGAAGACGTCTGGCGATATCTATTCACCCACCCCGTCGATACCGTCGGCAAAGGCGTCCCCCAAGATCCAACCTGCAAGAAAAACCAACGCTCGTAAAAGGATCGAGTCGACTTCATTGAGTTGACGTTTCCGGAAGCGTGTTCGACTGAAACAACGATCGAATTTTCGTCGAGTGTTACCGGGAGCGTACAAATCGGGGTTTACACACTTTGGCTTTTTCAGTACTGGTCCCTCATCGTTTGGACCACTTGATTTTTGGCCACATGGATGGTGGGGCTTGGTGTCATGAAGAGTTTGCTTCGTCGCTTTGGGAAAAGCTCGGATTCGGAGTTAGCGACTGCCGTCGAGGAAAAGCTTGACAAGTCCGAGAAGGACTTGGCGGCTGCGTTGGCGACCGAGACGCCGACCGAAACCAAGCCAGAACCCGAACCGGAACCCGTCGAAGAAGAGTTTCAGTTCGATGGCCACGAAGAAGGACGAGTGGCGATTCACCAAATCGACCCACTTTCCGACGATGAACTTCAACGTTTGAACAAGTTGCTGCCTTGGAGTGCGTGGACTGTCGATTCGAAAGGTCGTCGCTTCGGCAATCGGCATAACAAAAAGAAACGCATCATCCCGGCGGAAATGCCCGATCACCGCATTGTTAGTCTCGCGGAACGGGTCGATATGACTGATGCGACGGTCTTCGAAGTCGGTTGTTTCGAAGGACTGCATACGGTGGCTTTGTGTGAACGAGCCAAGCATGTGATCGCGGTCGATTCGCGGATCGAGCACTGTGTGAAGACGATGGTTCGTTGTTGGGCGTTCAATGAAAAGAATGTTCAAGTCGAACTTCACGACTTGGAAGAAGGGCTGCCGACGCGGTTTTCCGCGGAATGCGATGTGCTGCACCATGTCGGCGTGCTGTACCACTTAAGCGATCCGGTCGGGCATTTGCGGGAGTATCTCTCGCAGACTAAGAAGATGGTGATGCTCGACACACACGTCGCCCCGGAAGACAAAGAACTCGACGAGTACGAAGGCTATCGCTACTTCCGCTACCGGGAACACGGCCGCGATGCCCCGTTCGCCGGGATGCTCGATCACGCCAAGTGGTTGCACGTGGAAGACTTAGTGCGATTGCTCAAAGAGTGTGGCATGACTGACGTTGATGTCGCCGAACATCGCGACGAACGCAACGGTCCACGCGTTTTGATCTACGCTGGTCGCCCGTAGTTGATTGATGTTGTTGGAAGTTCTCGTCAACGTGCTTCGCAACTGACGACTCACAACGGACCACGGACAATCCTCAAGCCACCCTACCGATTATGCCGATTCTTCTGATACGGAGAATTGGCTCATCGGGGGGTGTTGTGATTCGGTCCACTTGTTGCATTTTTTTGGCGTTGTTGTTCGTCGGTTGCTCGACGGTCGAGGTCGGCGTGTCGAACCCGATTCCCGGCTTGTCGCGGGTGGCGGTCGTGCCGTTCTTCAATCTCAGCACGGAACCGTCGGCTGACGGTCACCGATTCGCCGAAGCTTACTTCACGGAACTTCAACGCACACCGGGATTCGAAGTGGTCCCCGTCGGTGTCACCGATGCGGCAATGCAGGATCACAATCTCAACCTGAACAGCCCGGCTGATGCGTTGAAGTTGGCGAAGATCCTGGATGTCGACGCGGTCGTGGTGGGTGCAATTACGGCGTATGACGCGTACTATCCGCCACGTGTCGGGTTGCGAGTGGCTTGGTATTCGCCTTACGAGTGGTCGTTCTCGCCGGGTTTGCCGACCGATCCGCGTGCCCGTGCCCCGCTGTTCCCGCCGCCAATCATCTTGCCCACCTTGTCAGATGGCTCCTGTGATGGTCCGACAAAACCGGGGCGTCGCTATGGTCGGCATCAGGATTTATACGACGGGTCACCTCATCAGGGCATCATGCCTGCGGTTCCGGATTTGTTTTCTCCCGCGGAACCAAACTCGCCCGGGGAATCATGTTCTGAAGAGATTGTGCGTGGGCAATCACCGGATGAGTTCGTCACATGGGACGAAACGCCGCTGCCCCCGGTCACACCTGTCGACACAACACGTCCGCTCATGTCCTACGCCCGTATTTTCGACGGAGCCGATGCGGCACTCACGGCTGCATTGCGGGATTACGTCGAACTGAGTGGTGATCTTCGAAGTGGCGGATGGGAAGCGTACTTGCACCGCAGCGACGATTTCCTGCAGTTCACCGCTCGCTTGATGATCGACGAAATGCTGATGCTCCACGGCGGCGAAACACGACGACGGGCCGTCTTCGCCCATCGAAAGCAACGTTGATCTTCGAGAGCGATACGTGTGTCACGTGTGGTTTCCGATCGCTGGAACGAAGCGGTTGTACCGATTGCACGATTCTTGGCAGCGACTCGGTTCAGTCTGTTCATTCCGGCCAAAATTCGGCAACGGTTCTTGGCGATCTTGGTCGATAACCCCTTCTGAACCAGTTGAATACGGTGGTCGCCCAGGAAGGCTGAAGACGATGCAGCAAGGAATGAACGTGTTAGCGCTCGTGAAGGAATCCGAACGCTATGTGTTTCTCTACGATGACGAGAGCCATTCCACGGTCCTGCAGCAACTCGGCAAATGTGCCGCCGATCATGAATTGAGTTTCACCTGGTACGATGCCGCCATCCTCAGCCAAAAGGTGCGACGACTCCGGCAAGAACGCGAAGCGGAAGCCAACGCCGGACCGTATGCGGAGTGATTTCTGATGTGAGGCGTGAGGAGTCAAGCGTGAGGCGTTAAGAGCCTCAATGCTCCTCGCAACCGCAGTACTATCGCCTCACTCCTCACGCCTAACCCCTCACATCTGGCCCATGGATGAAGCGATTGATCTCTTCGCGCGGTATTTGCGAATCGAGCGAAACTCGTCCGCGTTGACGATTAAGTCGTACACCGATGATCTGCGGAGCCTGTGCGAGTTCTTCGAGGAATACCACGGCGGTCTCTTTCCACCGGCGGAAGTCACCACGCAACTCCTGCGAACCTACGTGACGTTTCTGCATGAATGCCAATATGCACGAAGCACGGTCGCCCGGCGGTTAGCGTGTTTGCGGAGCTTCTTTACCTTCTGCGTGCGGGAAGGCCTGTGTGAGACGAACCCCGCGAAAGCATTGCGGACTCCACGTGCGGGTCGAAAGTTGCCCCACTTCCTGACGACCGAGCAAATCGGGCAACTTCTGGAAGCACCGGCGGCGAACACACCGGATGGACTGCGTGACCGGGCGATCTTGGAGACAACGTACTCCGCGGGTCTGCGTGTGAGTGAATTGGTCTCGCTGAATGTTTCCAACTGGGACCGCGACGCCGATGTGCTGCGTGTTCTCGGAAAAGGTCGCAAGGAACGTGTTGCCCCGATCGGCAGTTATGCGGCTCGGGCGTTGGACCGATATTTGGAAGTCCGCGAACCGGCACAGAGTTTGGCGGCGAGCGAGCGGGACGCCCTGTTCCTCAACCGTTTCGGGAAACGACTGACCGATCGCAGCGTGCGGCGGATGCTCGATAAATATCTGCTGCAAACCGGGCTGAATTCGCTGACGTCGCCACACACGCTCCGACACAGCTTCGCCACTCATCTGCTTGACGGTGGAGCCGACTTACGCAGCGTGCAAGAGTTGCTCGGCCATAAAAGCCTGACGACCACGCAAATCTACACGCACGTCAGCACAACTCGCTTGCGGGAAACGTACGAGTTGGCCCACCCACACGCAGCGGGCAATCGACGTGCGGCATCGTAGCCGATGACAACGCGATGAGACCTCGGGTGATCATGCGAAGAGACGGACGCAACGCACGATGTCATCAATGCTGACTCGATTTGGTGCGTTTCGCGTTCCTGCTAGGGAATCGCATTTGTCAAAGATGGCGGGTGTCACTGCAAGAAATTGCATGCACTAAAGACAATACTACGTCACATTCAATGCGGTTTACACTTGAGTGGCATGCCCACCGTTTGGGGTGGGCATGGGCCAGGGATGTTTGAATGTCCAATCATGCCCACGCAAAGCCGTGGGCATGCCACCCACGACGCTAAATCGATGCAATTCCCTGCAGTGGCACACAACCTCTTTTACTGGAATAGGTTGTGTTATTTGCGATCTCGCAAATGCAGCTTCCTCGCTTCACGCACCCACGAAAAGCTGGTCTCACACGCCGAGTTGTTCCCGATAGTAGGCAACAGTGCTCTTTAGCCCCGTTTCTAGCGGCACTTTCGGTTCCCAGCCCAAGAGGTTCTTGGCTTTCTCGATGTTCGGGCAGCGTTGTTTCGGGTCGTCGGCGGGAAGTTCGAGGTTCTGAAGTTCGCTCTTCGACTGGGTTTCCTTGAGCACCTTCTCCGCGAGTTCCAACATCGAATTTTCGACGGGGTTGCCAATATTGAACGGGCCGGTGTGTTCGTCGTTGTCCATCAGTTTCATCATGCCCGCGATGAGATCGTCCACATAACAGAACGATCGCGTTTGGCTGCCGTCACCGTAAATCGTGAGCGGTTCGCCTCGTAGAGCTTGCGTGATGAAGTTGGAAATCACGCGGCCGTCGTTCGGGTCCATTCGCGGACCATACGTGTTAAAGATGCGGATCAGTCGAACTTCCAAGCCGTGCGAAAGATGGTAGTTCATGCACAGACTCTCCGCGACACGTTTGCCTTCGTCGTAGCAACTTCGCGGACCGAGCGGATTGACGTGACCCCAATAATCTTCAGTTTGCGGATGGACTTCCGGGTCGCCGTAGACTTCGCTGGTGGAGGCGTGCAAAATTCGCGCTCGACACCGCTTCGCCAACCCCAGCACGTTCACCATACCCACAGTACTGGTTTTGATCGTTTTGATCGCATTGTACTGATACGCCACTGGCGATGCGGGACATGCCAGGTTGTAGATCTGATCGCACTCCAAATACAGAGGGTGCACGATGTCATGCCGAATGAGTTCGAACTGCGGATGACCGATGAGGTGCTTGATATTCTGTTTGCGACCGGTGAAGAAATTATCGACGCAAACAACTTCGTCTCCGCGTTCGATGAGACGATCGCAAAGATGGCTGCCCAGAAAACCGGCTCCGCCGGTGACGACGATTACACTCATCCGCTGTTCCTCGTGATTGCAACATATGTACGGTCTGCCGGGTCATGGTATCGGCTGTGGTATGGGCGTCAATGCCTAGGCGAATGAATGGCATTAACCTTCGTTGATGCTTGTCCTTCGGAGGAGTATGCTGGTCTCGAGTCTCAATAGTCGCTCTCACTGAACTACTTGAAATTGAGGAGAGATCATGCAGCGAATGAATGGGCATCTGCGAACGGTGCTGGCGGGGTTGGCTTTGGTCGGGGCATTGGGCTCCGTTGCTGGGGCGGAAGTTCGATTGCCGAAGATTTTTGGCAGTCACATGGTTTTGCAACTTGATGCCGAATTGCCAGTGTGGGGTTGGGCGGATCCGGGGGAAGTCGTTCACGTATCGCTCGATCACGACACCGCGAAAGCCACTGCGGACGATGAAGGGCGATGGAAACTTTCGCTGCCCGCCCAAAAAGCCGGTGGACCGCACGAAATCACCGTAAAAGGTTCCAACTCGGAATCCTTTGCATTATCCGACATCCTCGTCGGGGAAGTCTGGTTGTGTTCGGGTCAGTCCAATATGGAATGGTCGGTTTCGAACTCGGACAATCCGAAGGAAGAAATCGCCGCCGCCAACTACCCGAACATTCGCTTGTTCAAAGCTCCTCGGCGACCGTCGGCCACACCGATCGACGATATCGAAGCCCAATGGCAACCCTGCTCGCCCAAAACGATTCCCGGGTTTACCGCTGTCGGTTACTTCTTCGGGCGACACCTCCACAAAGAACTCGATATCCCGATTGGCTTAATTGAATCCGCCTGGGGTGGTACGCGGATCGAACCGTGGACGCCAGTTGTCGGTTTCGAAGCCGTCGAAAAAACTCAGTCGATCGCCAAGCAAGTCAAAAAACGCGACCCGAATGGCAAGTATAGCCATCAAGACCCGACCATGCTTTATAACGGCATGATCAAAGGACTCGTGCCGTTCGCTTTCCGTGGTGCCATCTGGTACCAAGGCGAATCGAATCGCCATGACGGTGCCCATTACCGGGACAAGATGGAAGCCCTCATCAAAGGTTGGCGGGAAGTCTTCCACAATCCCGAAATGCCGTTCCTGTTCGTGCAGTTGGCTCCGTATCAATACGGTACCGAAGACCCCACGATCCTGGCGAAAGCATGGGAAGGCCAAACCGCGTCTCTGAAAATCCCGAACACGGGGATGGTCGTCACGACCGACGTCGCCAACCTCAAAGACATTCACCCCCGCAACAAGCAAGACGTCGGCAAACGCCTTGCTTTGTGGGCACTCGCCAAGACTTACGGTCAAGACGACTTGGTGTACTCCGGCCCGTTGTACAAATCGACGAGAACCGAAGACGGCAAAATCCGCGTGATGTTCGATCATGTTGGCAGCGGTTTGGCCAGTCGTGACGGCGAGGAACTGACCTGGTTCCAAGTCGCCGGTGAAGACGGAGGCTTCGTCGATGCTCACGCGAAAATCGACGGCGACACCGTTGTGGTCTGGAGCGACGAAGTCAAAGAACCAAAATTCGTCCGCTTCGGTTTCCACAAACTCGCCGAGCCCAACCTGATGAACAAGGAAGGACTACCAGCGTCTCCATTCCGCACCGATTCCGACTAGACCTTGTCTCACGTCGGTACAGTTCCTCGCACATCAAAAAGAAAAGCCATCGGGTCAATGCCCGGTGGCTTTTTCTATTGGTCGGTGAATCTGAAAAGTTTTTCTGACGAAGGCTGTCGGATGGCGCGCGAAGTTGATCATTCCTAGGGTGTCAGGTTGCAAACAACGCAGCCAGATGAATGACTCGAAAACTCAAAAAGGATTGTTCAATGAAACACTTCATCGCAATGGCTGTCGTCGGATTAGGAACCGCTACATTCGCAACCGACTCCGCAAAAGCCGACCATGATCGCGAATTCCAAACCAGTTATTACAACAGCGGCTACGGATACAACACGTATCACGCTCCGCAAGCGAACTATAACGACTGTTACACCACTCAGTATCGCCAGCCGTACAACACGCAGTACCGCACCCCTTACGGGAATCCACGTTACAACAACTACCCGTACCACGGCGGCTACAACACGCCGAATAACTACGGAGCCCATCGGCCAACAACGCCTTACACGAACGGCCACTACCACTCTGGCTACGGTTGGTACCGCTAAGTTGGCGTGATGCCCTCATCTTGCCTGAAATCACACGAAACCCGCCGACGGATCCCCGGTCGCATGTGGCAACGGTTGTCACTCGATCGGGGATCTTTGCGTTCGATGGTTTGCGGTTAATCTTCGTGGTGAGCGGAACACAACGCAGGAATCGGCTCGGGTCGGGCCGGCGAATGAGGAGTTGTTTCCACTCGCGGCAGACCATCTCGAACTGTTTGTCGCTCGCTCGGTTGCACGGCATCGACATCGGGATATCGCCCGGCTGTCAGTGCATAAAACGTAGCCACTGTAACCATCATACCCGCAGCGGTGTAGAACATCGGCGTAAAACCGACGCTATCGAACTGATCGATAATCCGCCCCAAGAACGGTGCCGACACCGCCATCCCCAGGTCGAAGAAACCTAAGGTAATTGTGGTGCCCGTGCCGCGATATCGCTTCGGAAACGCACCCGCCCCCAACGACACCACCGCAGGGAACAACAACGCGTGACCGAACCCAGAACACGCAGCCGGTATGAGGAACATCCAGTCGGCTGTCATGAACGGCAAGATCGAAAAGCCCGCCGCATGACCGCACAACCCCAGAAGAATCATACGGTGCCGACCGATCGACCGACTCCACCTCGCAGCCAACAACCGAAACGAAAACGCTGCGATCGCATAGCCAGTGAAGAACGCACCGAACCCATGAGCCAAACCCAAGTGGTTCACATATCGGGTGAGGAACACCGTGGTCACAGTCAGGGCAGTCCCCATCATCAGCGCCACCAACACGACAGCACCGGGCCAGTAGCGGAACAGCAACGCATGAGCCGCCGGTGTTACTCGTGGCCGAGCGTGGACATCTCGCCGCGTGATCGCAAGAACCAACCCCAAATAAATCGTTCCGAGCACAACCGTCGCACCGAACAGCACGACATACTGCATTCGCCCGGTTTCGACGAGGGCCAAAATCAAGTCACCCAGTTGAGCCCCGCAAATCATTCCGACAAACCCGCTACTTCCCAGGTTGCCGATGACTTCGGTTCGTCGTTCCGCAGGCACACGGTTCTGCACATGCACCATAGAGCAGGTGAACATCATGGCGATTCCCACCGCATACCCGGTGCGAGCCACATAAATCCATGAGTCCAGTTGGTCCACGAAGACGAACAAACCCATACTGACAATGAACAACACGCTACCTAACGGCCACAGAATCCGTGTGCCGTAGCGGTCAATCCCCTGCCCCAATACCCATCGCGCAACCAACGCCCCTAACAACGCCGCTCCAGCGATCGCACCGGTCGTCTCTTCGGACCCGCCTAAATACTTGACGAAATCCGCAAAGCGGAATGTTAGAGCATTCGCCGTCACCAACATCACGTTCGCCGCGTATGTCAGCCAGAAGATCCTGTCGTAAATCGATTTCCGTTCTACGTTTACGTGATTATTTAAATTGGGAGGGTCAGGTTCGGTCGTCATGACAACTCGTCGTTGGCTGGTAGCCATCAAGGAAGGTGTGCGAGGCACTTTGCAGGCAGGAGAGCATCCGCGGACCACATGTTCGCGAAAAAACGGGGGAATTGGAAAATCAGCGAAGGCCGGGAACCTCTCCCGACGCGTGTATCTTACCGCTGATGACCGGTCGGGAAAGGCCTGATTGGGAGATCTTCGTGGCTGACACGAAATTGCTCCTGCCGCTTCCCGAATAAAATTCCCGACTGCTGTTCAGTTGTTGCCCGAATTGACGCGTGCCTAAAATTTGCCCAATCGCTCCATTTGCTGACCTTCCTTGCAAGCAATATTCATGTCTCAATCCGATATCATCATCCGCGGTGCCCGCGAGCATAACCTGCGCAATGTCGATCTTACGTTGCCTCGCGGGAAGCTGATCTGCATGACCGGGGTCAGCGGCAGCGGAAAAAGTTCTCTCGCGTTCGACACACTCTACGCCGAAGGACAACGCCGGTACGTCGAAAGTCTGTCCTCGTACGCCCGCCAGTTTCTCGGCCAAATGCCGAAACCCGAAGTGGACACCGTCGCGGGGCTGGCACCGTCGATCTCCATCCAACAGAAGACATCCAGTCGGAACCCACGCAGCACCGTCGGCACGATCACGGAGATTTATGATTATCTCCGCGTGCTATTCGCCCGAGTCGGACAAGGTCATTGCCCGAACTGCGGCCAAGTCATCACTGCACAAACCGCAGAGGCGATTCTCGAAAACATCCTCCGTCTGCCAGGGGGAACAAAATACCAAGTCCTCGCACCGATCGTACGACAACAAAAAGGCGAGTTCAAAGACCTATTCGAAGACTTGCTCAAACAAGGATTTCTCCGCGCTCGTGTCGACGGAGAAGTTGTGCAACTCACGCAAGATCTTGGGTTAGATCGCCAAATGCGGCATTCGATCGAAGTCATCGTCGATCGCCTCACCGCCGGAAAAAGCAGCCGAGCCCGTGTTGCGGAAGCGATCGAAAACGCCCTCAAACTCTCCGGCGGTACACTCCTCGTCAGCATGGCGGACGATACGACATCACCAGTGCCAACCGACAATGAACTTCCCGAGGAGGCGCAAGCACTTCAGGCATCATCCACACACGCGGAGCGACTATATAGCATCGACTACAGTTGTGCTGGCTGCGGCACAAGTTATGAAGTCCCTAGTCCGCAACTCTTTAGTTTCAACAGCCCGCTCGGGATGTGCCTGGACTGTAACGGCCTAGGAATGCGACATGACTTCGTTCCGGAATTGCTAGTCCCGGATGAACAACTATCGATCCAAAAAGGTGCCTTCCCACTCCTCGGCAAAATGTCTGAAGTTGGACGCTGGCGGAAACATATTTTCAAAGGCGTCGCGAATGCGATTGAAACAGATCTCAATCTTAAGAGTGGTGCGTTTCTCAAAACCAAATGGGCGGAACTCCCCCAAGAAGCCCAAGACTTGTTCCTCTATGGTATGCCGGGCCGGAATATCACGTATAGCTGGCGACATCGCGGCGGCATCTGGAAACATGGTGGCGAGTGGGATGGTTATGTCACTGAATTGCTAGACGCATATCGCAAAGCACGTAACCCGATGCGTCGCAAGCAACTTGAAAAGTATATGGCGTTTTCCGCCTGCACAACTTGTCAAGGCGCAAGGCTCAATGCCCAAGCACGCCATGTTCTAATAACCACGACTAGCAAGTCCTTCGGCAAACACGCCAGTGCATCAAACCCTAATATTCAACCGTCACTTTCATTACCGGACGTCTGTCGTCTAAGTATCGCGGATGCCGCTGAGTTCTTTGAAGGTTTAGACTTAGATTCCACAGCTGCCTCAATTGCAGAAGAAGCCATCAAAGAAATTCGCGGTCGGCTTAGTTTTCTGTTGCGATGCGGATTAGATTATCTCGCGCTCGACCGGACTGCGCCGACACTTTCTGGCGGCGAAACGCAACGTATTCGACTCGCAGGACAAATCGGTTGTGGTCTTGTGGGTGTCGTTTATATTTTGGATGAACCATCCATCGGTTTGCATCCGCGTGATAATGTCATGCTGCTCGAAAGCCTGCAAGACTTACGCGATCAAGGTAATACAGTCATCGTCGTCGAGCACGATGAAGACACCATGCGGGCGGCTGATCACATCGTTGATTTCGGTCCCGGCCCAGGAATTCGTGGCGGAAATGTAGTTGCGGAAGGCTCTTTGACGAAAGTCAAGAAGTCGCGAAAAAGCGTGACCGGTCAATTCCTCTCCGGCAAACGCAAGATTGAAATTCCTAGTGAGCGACGTCAACCAACGGATCAATGGCTTACCATCAAAGGGGCAGCTCATAACAATCTGAAAAAAGTCGATGTTCGGTTTCCGCTAGGCACATTCATTTGCGTGACTGGTGTGAGTGGAAGCGGCAAAAGCTCTCTCACAAATAACATTCTTTGGGAAGTTCTCAATCGCGATCTTAACAAAGGTAATGGCACACCTGGGCAACATGCGAGTGTCGATGGACTTAAACACTTAGACAAAGCGATTGATATTGACCAATCACCCATCGGCCGCACACCACGTTCGAACCCGGCAACTTATGTCAAATTGCTCGACGAAATTCGCACCCTCTATACACAACTCCCCGACTCGCGAATTCGAGGTTATAAACCCGGAAGGTTTAGTTTCAACACGCCGAGCGGTCGCTGTGAAGCGTGTGAAGGCTATGGATCGCGAAAACTCGAAATGGATTTTCTTGCCGACGTTTGGGTTACATGCGAGATTTGTAATGGGCGACGTTTCAATAAAGAAACCCTTGAAGTTCGCTATAAAGGTCTCAGCATCTCTGATGTACTAGATCTCGACGTGCAAGCAGCGCTCACACACTTTGAGAATCATCCTAAGATCGCAAGACTTCTCCAAACGTTGCACGATGTCGGACTCGACTATTTGAAGCTCGGACAACCATCACCAACTTTGTCCGGCGGTGAGGCACAACGGATCAAACTTGCACGGGAACTCGGTAAGCGTTCCACCGGGCAGACGTTGTATTTGCTCGATGAGCCAACAACGGGCCTACACTTTGCCGACATTGAAATGCTGCTTAAAGTTCTACATGACTTTGCCGATGCGGGGAATACCGTACTTGTTGTGGAACATAATCTCGATGTCGTCAAGACGGCAGATTGGGTCATCGATTTAGGTCCCGAAGGTGGCGAAGGTGGCGGCCGGATTGTGGCCGAGGGACCGCCGGAAGTGATTGCCGAATGTGCCGACTCCTACACCGGGCAGGCACTTCGACCGTTCCTCGGCATGAAAGAACGCAAACAAGCAAAAGGCCAAGGATCGCGGTGGCAGTCGGTTGCGGCGACCAACGGCTCAGCGAATGGGAAGTCTTCGCGGGAGATCGTCGTTCGAGGGGCGGCTCAGCACAATCTGCAAGACATCGATCTCACAATCCCCCGCGACAAAATGAGCGTCTTCTGCGGACCAAGCGGGAGTGGCAAGAGCTCACTCGCCATGGACACGCTCTACGCCGAGGGGCAACGCCGTTACGTAGAGAGTTTGTCGGCCTACGCGCGTCAGTTCCTTGGTCAAATGCCGAAGCCACGGGTCGAGCACATCCATGGTCTCTCACCGGCAATTGCGATCGAACAAAAAACAACCGGCCACACGCCGCGATCGACGGTCGGAACGGTCACAGAGATTTATGATTATCTCCGCATCCTCTACGCCCGACTCGGGACGCCCTTCTGTCCGGGGTGTGAAATTCCGATCGAAACCCAGACGACGGACCAGGTGATCGACAAGCTGATGCAGTTACCGGCGGGCACGAAGTTGCTCATTCTGGCCCCGCAGGAAGTCCGTGTCGGTCAGAAGTACGAATCGCTGTGGGAACGGTTGCAAGCACAGGGGTTGCGACGGGTGCGGATCAATGGCGAGACGCATCAACTCGATGACATTCCCGCAATGGACCGACGCCGCAAGCACGAAGTTGATGTGGTCGTGGACCGCGTAACAATCGATGCCGGCAAACGCGGGCGAGTGGCTGACAGCGTGGAGTCGGCTTTCGAGATGGGTGCGGGAACGATTCGCGTCGCGACCATTGATGCCGATCGTCCTGAACCCGATTGGACTGTCGAACGCTTTAGTTTGCAGTACGCATGTGGCGAATGCGGGCGAAGTTTCGAGGAACTCACGCCGCACAATTTCAGTTTCAACAGCTATCTTGGCTGGTGTCCGACGTGCGAGGGTTTGGGCACACAACAAGGCACGAACTTGGCCGCGTTGATTTCCGATCCCCACGCGAGTCTCAAAGAAGCCGCGATTGCGGCATGGCCCGATCCGGCGACAAGTCAACTCTTCGCGGCGATGCTGGACGGAATGGCCAGCGAGTTGGGCATTCCGCTGGATGTGGCGTTTAACCAACTCGATCCATCGCATCAACGAGTGGTGCTGCATGGCAGCGGGGACCGTTGGTTCTCATTCAAGAGCACCAAAGCGGTCGGTCCGGCATTCCGGTTTCAGTATAAGGGGTTGTATCCGGCAATCGAGGAAGCTTCGCGGGTTTCGTATGTGTATCGCGCCATGTTGCACGGCATGACAGGCGAAGTTCCTTGCATGGCATGTGATGGCAGCCGACTCCGGGACGATGCCGCCGCCGTTCGGTTAAGTGGAAAAACGCTCCAGCAACTTTGCGATTTGCCGTTGGACGAAGCGTTGCGATTTTTGGAGTCGATCAAGTTTTCCACGTCCGAGAAGAAGATCGCAGGCGATTTGTTGGCCGAAGCGACGAGTCGGTTGTCGTTCCTGGTGGAAGTCGGATTGGACTACCTCACGCTTTCGCGTCCGTTGCCGACACTTTCCGGCGGCGAAGCCCAACGCATCCGGTTGGCGGGGCAAATCGGTCGGGCACTCACCGGAGTGTTGTATGTGCTCGATGAACCGACAATCGGATTGCACCCGCGTGACAACCGCCGATTATTGGGAGCGCTCCAGAAACTTCGAGATCTCGGAAATACGTTGGTGCTCGTTGAGCATGATCGTGAAGTGCTCGACGCGGCGGATCGACTTTACGACTTCGGACCGGGTGCGGGACGGTACGGCGGAAGCGTAACTGGTGAGGGCACGCCGAAGCAAATCGCCAAACGCAAAACGCTCACTGGGGAGTATCTTTCAGACAAGAAGGTCATCTCGATCCCCAAAACGCGACGAATGCCGAGTGTTGAGGAAGAATCGGACTGGAGCAAAATCGAACCGCCGGGTGGCGGGTGGTTGGAGGTGCTTGGGGCGCGGCATCACAATTTGCGGCATGTCGATTTGCGAATCCCGCTTGGCACGTTTACTTGTGTGACCGGGGTTTCCGGATCGGGCAAAAGCACGCTGATCGAGGACACGCTCTCCAAGGCACTTTCGCGATTGTTGCATCGGTCCAACGTGCAACCGGCTCCGTTCGATGAGCTGCGTGGTTTGGAGGCGATCAACAAGATCATCACGGTCGATCAACAACCACTCGGCAACACGCCGGCTTCCAACCCGGCAACGTACACGGGTGTGTTCGAGCCGATTCGCAACTTGTTCGCACAGTTGCCGGAGGCGAAAGTGCGTGGGTATCGGCCGGCCCGGTTTAGTTTCAATCGCAAGGGCGGACGGTGTGAAGACTGCGAAGGCAATGGGCAAAAATGTATCGAAATGCACTTCCTCCCCGATGTGTGGGTCGAGTGCGAGACGTGTCGTGGCAAACGCTACAACCATGAGACACTCGCGGTGAAATACCGGGGTCACACGATTGCGGACGTGCTCGAAATGCCGATCGGCAAAGCTCGCGATGTCTTCGAGAATATCCCCAAGATTCGCGGTTTCTTAGAGACATTGTGCGCGATCGGCTTGGATTATCTTACGCTTGGTCAGCCCGCTCCCACACTCTCCGGTGGCGAAGCGCAGCGGGTGAAATTGGCATCGGAATTAGCCCGACCGAACACGGGTCGCACGTTGTATGTACTTGACGAACCCACGACCGGCTTACATTTCGACGACATCGCCAAGCTGCTGAAAGTTCTGAACAGCCTCGTCGAACTTGGCAACAGCGTGGTGGTGATTGAACACAATTTGGATGTCATCAAGACGGCCGATTGGATTATCGATCTCGGTCCGGAAGCGGGACGCGGTGGCGGGTTTATCGTCACACAGGGTACGCCCGAAGATGTCGCGGCTCATGCGGAGCAGGTAGCAACTTCAAACGACAAGTCACTGCATCCCTCGCATACCGGGGCGGTGTTGCAATCCATTTTGGCGACCGGACAACGGGCCGATCGTGAAGTGTTCAATGCGAAGAAGGCTCGTAAGAAACGCGACGGCGATTTGGACATCAAAGCCGTCGGCAAATCGACGAAAATGCCTTGGGAAACCGACGGGCGGCAGTGGCACACGCAAGACCGTATCGGACATAACGGCACGCCCTGCCGTTGGGATGGGAATGCGCTTGCGACGGTGACTGATTTCTTGGAGGCAGATGAACGGTTCGCACCGATCAAGTGGAATCACCGCAGCGTGATCGAGGTGCAAAGTGCACAGAAACAAGGCGGATGGTTTCTGCATGCATTGACCGGTGAGGAGTGGTTGCTCAAACTCAAATTCCGCGTCAAGAAACGCAGCTTCACCGAGGCGGACTTGCAAGAGAAACTGCAGCTGGCACCGCTCGATGACATCGAAGAACTGCCAATCTATGGTCGTGAGCCGCGTGTGAAGGTGAAGAATCTCAAAGGACCGTGGCAAGAGATTCAACTGGCGGTCCACTGGTTGAAGGAAGTCGAAACACCGGAGTTTCGCGAGTTCCTAGCTGATGCATGCGATGCGTACTTTGCGCAAGGGGACGTCGAGAAAGTCAGTCCCGAAGACATTTCGCCCTGGAAGGTGCTGGGTAGGCGTTGGCATGTGATGCGGAAGAGCATGCTCAAAGGCAAAGTAATGTGGGACGCTGACGTCGTGGACACGCTGTTCGATGTGCTGGAGAACGTCGCCCCTGATGCCGAACCGGATTGGTCGACCAAGATGCTGGTCAACTATCGTCGCAATGGCGCACCCTGGGTGCGCGTCCACACGAAACGCCCGAAAGCCGTCGAGATCGAACTCTATTGCCCCAGCGGTTCGGTGCCATTGGGTCGAGTGTTGAAATTTGGCCACAACCGGGAAATCGTTTCCGGTTCACGCGGCCAAGACACCGTAAAAATCTACTTCCGCACCAAAGCCCAAGTCCAAGACAAAGCATTTGCGGAGTTCTTGAAGGAGCAGCTTTCGTCGCAATAATTGCTAGCTGACGCCTACCGGGAACAATTCGGTATTTGCGTGTTCTTCGTGACCGGATTCCTGTCCGACGCTAGCGTTTTGTCGTCGGTAGAGTTGCTCCCCGAGCATGATTTGTTCCTGGCCTTTGCTTCGTAGCATCGGGCGTTGAAAGAATGTGTTGTTCGGCACTTGCAGGAACGAGCCGTCTTCGGTTTCCAAAGTTGTGAACAGCATATTGAAGTTGACCACTTTTCCGCCCCAAGTATCGGGAGGGAACGTGAGCGTATCACCCACGCGGAATGGGCGGGTGATGATGAGAATTAGGGAACACAACGTATTACTGAGGACACTCCACACAGCGACGAACCCAATTGCGACTAATGCCAACACACCAGTCACGGCAGCCACTACGCTTTGCAATAAACCAAACGCTTGCAGCATGAGAATGACTGTGGCCAAGACGATGCCCCACCGTAGAATTCTTCGCAACGTTGAGACCAACCGATCCGGCAGGTGTTGCCGTTTTTGCACGGCTTGCAGTCCCCGTGATGCCGCAATGTACACACCAATCGCTGCGAGCACGATCGCAATTCCCGCTCCGAATTGTTGCAGGGCTTGATACAGTTTCTGGACAAATTCCGTGGGAACTTCCATGTCTGTTGCTTTCCGTCAAAACCTTCGCGAGTTCGGGGAAATCACCAAGAGCGCTCCCCGATCGAGCGGCGAAGTCTACGCGCAGGGCAGGCGACGGTCATCTGTGATTTCGTTCACTGCAACAGAACGCGACGGGTGAATCACGATGAAAACCGCCCACGACACTCGTCGAGAATCGCTTGGGTGCCGCTGGCTCCGCAGCGGGTGACGCCAAGTTCTCGGAAGGCAAGGACGGTGTCGAGATCGCGAATTCCGCCGGAGGCTTTGACTTGCACGTGCTCGGCGGCGTGCTTTCGCATGAGTTTCAAATCAGTTTCAGTCGCCCCACCGCTGCCGAAGCCGGTGGAGGTTTTCACCCAATCCGCGTCCGCTTCGCTACAGATTTCGCAGAGACGGATTTTGTGGGCGTCTTTGAGGTAGCAATTCTCGAAGATGACTTTCACCTTGCGATCGGATGCATGCGCGAGATCGACGATCGATTGAATCTCGGTTTGCACATCGCTCCACTGTCCGCTGACAACCTGAGAGATGTTGACGACCATGTCCAACTCAATGCAACCGTCCGCAATGGCTTGTTCCGCTTCGGCGATTTTCACCGAAGTTGTGTGGCCCCCCAGCGGAAAGCCGATGACGGTCGACGGCTTCACCGTGCTACCCGCCAACCGCTCGGCACACCGCTTCAGATAGTACGGTAGAATGCACACACTCGCGACGTTGTACTCCAACGCCAAGTCGATGCCTGCTTCCATCTCGTCGGCCGTCAATGACGGTTTGAGCAGAGCATGGTCGATCATCTTGGCAATGTCGGTGTAGGTAGTCATGCCATTTGCTTCGGATTCGGGTGGCACGGCTCACAGAGCCTTGGCACACTACGATTCTATCTACTAGACCAATCCGTTGTGACGTAGCAACGCTTCGGGGCTGGGCTCGCGGCCGCGGAAATCTTTGAAGATGTCCATCGGGTGTTCGCCGCCGCCTTTGGAAAGCACGGTGTCTCGGAAGCGTCGACCGGTTTCGCGGATGGCGGCATCGTTGTCCAGGCCGGCTTCTTCGAAGGCACTGAAGGCATCGGCACTGAGAACTTCCGCCCATTTGTAACTGTAATAACCAGCCGCATACCCGCCCGCGAAAATGTGCGAGAACGCACACAAGAAGCGATCTTCCGGCAGTGGCGGAATGAGTGACGTTTTCTCAGCAACGCGGTGTTGCACGTCGAACACGGTTTCGCTGCCGTTCGGGTCGTACTCGTGATGCAACTGCATATCGGTCATGCCGAGATTGAGTTGTCGAAGCATGAACAAACCAGCTTGGAACGTGCGGGCTTGGCAAATTTTCTCGAACAACTTCTCCGGCAACGGTTCGCCGGTTTGCCAATGTTTTGTCATGCCGAGTAGCGTCGGTTTGTGATAGCACCAGTTCTCCATAAACTGGCTCGGCAATTCGACCGCGTCCCACTCGACGCCATTGATGCCGGCGGCATCGCTGTAGTCGACGGTGGTCATCATGTGCTGTAAACCGTGGCCGAACTCGTGGAACAGTGTTTCGACTTCACGGAAGGTCATCAAACTCGGTTTGTCGCCAACCGGCGGCGTCGAGTTGCACACGAGATGCGCGACCGGCAGTTGCAATTCGCCAGTGACCGGGTCGCGGCGGCGACCGAGACACACATCCATCCACGCCCCGCCCTGTTTGTTCTCGGGACGGGAATACGGATCGAGATAGAACGACGCGATGTGTTCGCCGTCTTCGTTGTTGATATGGAAAAAACGCACATCCGGATGCCACACCGGAGCTTCACCATCGGCAGGTTTGACCGTGATGCCGAAGAGGTCGTGACAGAGTTCGAACAGTCCGTCCAACACGCGTTCGAGTGAGAAGTACGGGCGGAGTTCCTCATCAGTGAACTGGAATTTCTGCTCCCGCAGACGTTCCGACCAGTACGGGATGTCCCATAAATTGAGTTCGCCCTTCACGCCGTTCTTCTTGGCAATCGCTTGGACTTCGGCCAATTCTTGTTTGCCGTGCTCGTAGGAAGCGGTGCGGAGAGTTTCGAACATTTCCTCGACATCGCTCACGCTAGGTGCCATCTTGCGGGAGAGGCTGACTTCCGCATATGTCTTGAAGCCCAGCAACTCGGCTTGCTCGCGGCGGAGTTTCAGAATTTGATCGATCAGCGGGGTGTTGTCGGTGTCGCCTTCCGATGCTCGCGTCATGAACGCTCGGTACATCCGTTCGCGAAGTTGGCTTTTCGGGGCGTGTTTCATGAAGGGCATGTAGCTGGGGATGTCCAACGTGAACCGCCACGGACCGGCTTCGGGCGTTGCCTTAGTTTGGCCGTCTTCTTTCGTCTTGTTGAACGAATCGGCAGCGGCTTCCAGGCTACTGGCGGGCATGCCTTCGACGTCTTCGGGATGAGTCAGCACCATCGCGAAGGCTTTGGTCGCATCGAGCACGTGGTTCGAGAAATCCGTCGCCAACTTGGACAGTTCATTCGCGATCTCGTTGAACCGCTCGCGTTTCTCACCTTCCAAACCGATACCGGAAAGTTTCATGCCGCGAAGTTCGTTCTCGACAATGCGTTGCTGCGGACCGTCGAGTTGGTTCCACGCTTCACCGTCACGGATGGCTTGTAACGCCTCAAAAACCGGCTGACTTTGCCCAAGTCGCAACCCGTATTCGACATACCGCGGTCGCACCGCTTCCCAGGCATCGCGAAGTTCCGGCGAATTTTTCACGCCGAGCAAATGCCCCAAGGGACTCTGTGCCCACTGAAAGCGGATGCTGTTGGCATCCAGCGGTTCGATGCACCCTTCCCACGTCGGCAACAGATTCTTTTCGATCTCGCCCAACCGCAATTCCGCTTCCGTCAGGACGATGTCGGCCGCGGGCGCGACGTGTCGCGGTTCGATCTTGTCATACTCCGGCAAACCAGACGTGGCCAACAGGGGGTTTTGGGCAGCTTGGGAAGTGTCAGTCATCGGCTCCATTCCTCGATGGGTCAAACGCAGAACGTGATGTTATAGGTCAGGGGCAAGGAAAGTGCAAAACAGTAGGGGTTAGGGACTAGGAGTCCATGGGGGATCGGGACTAGGGGTTAGGATTTCGGGAGGAAGGAGATAATCAAACCTCAACTCCTCTGCCCTAATCCCTAGCCCCTAAATCCTAACCCCTATCCCTCGGTTGTTGTCCGTACCGATCATCGGTATCGTCATGACTCACCGAACATGCTACCGATGGGATGCCTCGCCATGACGGATCACCGACCAAATATCATTTTTATCATTACCGATCAGCAACGGTTCGATACCATTCGTTCGCTCGGGGCGGACTACGTCGATACGCCGAACATCGACCGCTTGGTCAACGAAGGCACGACGTTCACAAATTGTCATATCAGTGCCCCGTCTTGTGCACCATCGCGGGCGAGTTTGTTCACCGGCTATTACCCGCATACAACCGGCATCCTCAAGAATGCAGACCGGTGGCGGCACTCGTGGATTGAAGACCTGCGAGACAGCGGCTACCGCACCGTGAATGTCGGCAAGATGCACACGTATCCGTACGACACGCCCTTGGGGTTCACCGAGCGGTATGTCGTCGAGAACAAGGACCGCTACCTCGAAGAACGGTGGTACTTCGACGAGTGGGACAAAGCCCTGCGTGCGCGGGGTCTCGTCAAACAACAACGCGAACTCTATCGACAACGGCCGGACTACCGAGATTGTCTCGGGGCGTTCGACTGGGAACTCGATCCCGACATGCAGCCGGACAACTTCGTCGGTGATTTCGCGACCTGGTGGATTCGTACGAAACCGCGTGACGATCGTCCGTTGTTCTTGGAAATCGGATTCCCCGGCCCGCATCCGCCGTACGATCCCACGCCCGAACTTGCGCAGAAGTATATGGCGAGGGATTTGCCGTTGTTGGATGTCACCGAGGAGGAACTCGCTGGGCAACCGGCGGCGTTCAAAGAGCTACGGGAACACAACACGGAAGTTGATCACGATTCCGTCGTGCATCAACTTAATCCGTCCCGCGAAGACCGACACCGGCAGCGGGCGTACTATCTGGCGAATGTGGAACTGATCGACCAGCAAGTCGGGCAGATCATGGATGCTCTCGAGGCAAAGGGTTATCTCGAGAACTCGGTCGTGATTTTCACCTCGGATCATGGCGACTGTCTGACCGATCACGGGCACAGTCAGAAATGGACGATGTACGACACCATCATGCGGATGCCGCTCGTTGTGTGGTCGCCGAACCGCTTCGCCGCCGGGAAACGCATCGACGGACTTTGCCAACAAATGGATATCGGCCCGGCGATTCTGGAGTTAGCCGGTTTGACTCCGCCACCGACGATGGAAGCGAAATCGCTGCTGCCCGCACTCGAGGGCAAACCGTGGACGCCACGAGAATACGTCTTCGCCGAACACGCCCGCGATGGCATCCTCACCGGCACGGCGTTTATGTCGATGGTGCGGAGCGAGCGTTGGAAACTCGTTAACTTCGTCGATCACACTGATGGCCAACTCTTCGACCTGGAAACCGACCCCGACGAAATCCACAACCTCTGGGACAGCCCCGCCCATCAAGTGAAGAGACAAGAACTCACCGAAGTCATGCTCAAATGGCGACTGGCCAGCGGGATCCAGACAAGCACCGTGTTTCAAGATTGCCGGTAAGGGCTTATCATCGAATCATATAAGTTGTCGGGTGAGTCACATACGATTCCGCATCTGTCAGCGTTAAAGGGTGCCACTGCTGGCTCGTCCAGCAGTGTTTCTAGCGACTCCCGGACCGCTGCAGTTCTCATGAATACGTTGACAGAAAGCCGATTTCAATGCCGTGTAGTGTCATTCGAGTTTGGATCTTGGGGCTTCTTCCGTTTGCTGTCGCCTGCGGATGCAACAGCGGTTCGCCACCGTCTGAGGAATTGCTCGAAAGCAACACATCCGAGAATGGTTTGGATGCGTCTGATGTATCACAACATGCGTTGACTAAGGAAGATCATTCCCTAACAACGACGGACTACATTGACGCCGGGATGCCGTCGCCAGAACGAACCTGGATTGGCACCGACCTGACGCGTGCAGCAACTGTCCTTCATTCGATTTATCAGACCAACCCACAAGCTTTGCCAGAATTCCGTAACGAACAATCGGGAGAAGTATTCGCGAAGCTCGTTTCCCCTGAGAACTTAGATTTTCATCGCAGTACGTCGATTCCATTGCCACAGCGAATCGGTGACGCCTTTGCACTTTTGCAAGCAAGTAACCAAATCTCAAAGCTGTACATGACGGCGTATAATCAGGGCAATGTCGGAGCAAGTTCTTTCATCGAGTTTGCCGGATTTCAATTACGAACGATGGTCGTCATCGGGGAGCTTGTCGAGCAATTCGTGCCAACACTCGATGCCAACGCGCCGGACTACAAGATCAGAATGCAAGGACTGGAACAAATGCGAACCGGCCTCGCGACCGTCGTCGCCGGAAGCCTTCTCACACTGAGCGAGACGTCGGTCTATGGGGTTGAAGAACGTCGTCGCTTAATCGATTATCTCAGCGAAACACTTCCCAAAATCCTGCCGCGATTGAGTTCGGCAAATCGTCAGGAAACGATGGTACGTTTGAAAGAACTTGCCAACGATCCATCACTTCAGGATGTCAAACCAGAACTGACCGCACTCCAATCCAAATTGAAATGATCTCTAGGCGTCTCGCCAGTGCGATTGACCCTCGCACATTCCCCGCGAAGCACGGCTCACAGAGCCGTGGCACACTGTTTCGGCGGTCGTCATGAATCGTTCGTACACCACTCACCATGTCGGACTAAATCTTGTCGAAGTTCTGGTTGCGTTCGGTGCGATGACGCGTCGCGACGCACTTTGATTCCCCCCGGTACTGCGGTGCGTCACGACGCACCCTACGACTCACGGATTCCCCGAAAAGCACGGCGTTCTCGTGTGCCACTGGCGTCTCGCCAGTGCGATCAACCCTCACGGGTGAGTTTTGTGCCACTGCTAGCTTGCCTAGCAGTGCGAGCCGTCCACAAATTGTAACTCACTGGAAACACCGCTGGACGAGCCAGCAGTGGCACGCATGGCAACAATTGATTGCGCGCGATCCTTCAGGGATTTCGATCTTCGTGAAGCAAAATCATGAAATTCCTGAGAGCGGAATTCTGAAAAATATTGGGAATCAAAAAACTTCACTCAAGAGTTGGTGTTGACTCATTTGCGAAGTTGTGCAAAATCCCGGCCCGACATCTCTCTGCTGTTACTCACAGCTGTCGAACTCAACCAACCGTCATCTCAAATTGATGTTTCAGCCTCCGCGTTTTGCGGGAGCTTGGCTCATCGTAATTTGTGACGGCGGGTGGTGAAAAACTCTCAACGATTCACAATCTCTCTCAATTCTCGCAAGGGTAGGACCAGCCGTGAATGCGTCCATTCTCTGCCTTATGGGGCTGCTGTCCGCACCGCCAGTCGGTGACGCTCCTCAGACGACTCCACATTCCGAGACCCAGGTTGTCACCGTGTTTCGGGGGCAAAGTCCAGGGTTTCAAGCACCGATCGTCATTCAAGGCGATGGCACCACCCCCACGTTTCAATCCGGCCCCGTCTTGACCGGACCCGAAGCCTTCGGGCCACCCGCTGGCGGACCGTTTCTGACCGAGCCCAATTTCGGCAATCCCGCGTTTGGCGGGCAACCGTTACCGCCGTCGACGGTGATTCAACCCTCCGTCGATCCATTCCTCCCCGGACCCCCACCGCCTGGAAGTCCTCTCGCTGGAAATGGTTTGGTCTTTGGCGGGTATTACTTCGGGTATGAAGCCGTCATTATGAAACCGTATTTCAGTTCCAATGAAGCGGTCGTCACGACGCAGCCTTCGGGCGGAACGATGGCGATTCGGCCGGTCGATTTCGACTGGGGCTTGGAATACAGCACACGGTACACCTTGGGATACTCCGGCGGCGACGGGTTTGGCGGTCGCTTGCGGTATTGGGAATTCGATGCCGACGCGGACGAATCTGCTGTCGCTCGTCGAGGTCAACAGCTCGACAACTTCAGCACGAACCTTGGCCGCACGATTATTCCGGTGTCGGCTGGTCCGGGTCAACGTTACGTCGCAGGACAGAACCTGGAACTCAACGTCTTTGACGCGGAAGGCACATACCACCGCGACAACGCTCGATACGCGTTTACCGCATCGGTGGGTGCTCGGTTCGCCGATCTTCATGAAGATGTCACGTTCGCCACTTTCACGGGTGCTGGGGTTCGCACGGGGTTGTCCGATCAAAACTACAGTTTCCGCGGGGCTGGTCCGACGGTGTCACTTCTCGGACGCAAACGCCTCTGGACCACAAACTGGGCCATTTTCGCTTCCGGGCGGTTCTCGGTGTTGTATGGGGAATCTCAAGAGAACGTGGGTGGCCAAACGGGCGCGGGCAACCAAATCTCGTTCCGTCATAACAGCTATGACCGCATCGTGCCGGTTGTCGATTTGCAATCTGGTATCGAGTGGTCCCATCCGTGCGAATGCTTCGGCGGAAGCACCTTCTTTGCACGAACAGCAATTGAGAGCCAGTCCTGGATCGATGCCATGCCGACCGGCGACCTGGGCTTTCTCGGTATGTCGCTCGGAGCCGGTTGGGCGTTCTGAGAACTGTTGTCATTGATCGGAAGAACCCATGCGACGCCGATAGCCGCACCGATCCTTGTAACCATTCGCAACCGGCAAATCCTGAACGGAACGGCCAGACGTGGCCGATCTCATTCAGTGAGAATCCCGGTCGGTTGCGACGGGGACAGACCCGGATCGTTTGCGACTTGAGAACTTGGCATGGCGTGGTGTAGTTGGATTATTCTGGCGACGGTCTCGGCGAACACGCCAGCCGGATCGGTCGGGCCATCGCCAACCTTCAACCGAGTTGTCTCGTATTCGTTCGAAGCCAACGAAGACCTCGACTACGACGAACTCCCGGACGACTGGACACGCCGACGCGGTCCAGAGTTTCCGCACTACGTACCAATCGGAATCGATAGCACGTCTCCCGCGGTGCTTGGCACGCGGAGTTTGTGCATCCACTCCAACGGCGGGCAGGCGATCTTGTATTCGCCCCCGCAGAAAATCGACCCACATCACACATACGTCTTCACCGGATTCATCCGCACCGAAAGTTTGCAGAACGATGCTGCTTTGATCTCGGTCTCGTTTCTCAACCACAAACGACAGCGTGTGCAACGGTGGCTCGGCACACCGGTCTCGGGCACCCATGCCGATTGGATCCCCATCCGGTTGGGGCCGTTGGAACCAAAAGACGATGTGCGGTTTGTCGTATTCGGCTGTCATCTGGCGACTGGCAAGCAAGTCGATCTCGCGGGACGCGCTTGGTTCGACCATCTGGCACTTGTGCAAAGACCTCGTCTCACGTTCAAGGACGATGCTCTAACCCATCTCGTCGGCCGAGATCGCCCGATCCGTCTGACGGCTTCGATCAGTGGACTAGACCCGCTGCCCTCGCAAATCATTCCGAACCTGCCGGGACTCTCACCAATTCCAGTCGCATGGCTCGAACAACCGGCGAATTATACGCTCGACCTGCAATTGTTGGATCGCGACGAAAAAGTTCTCGAAACGCACGAATTTGCACTGCCGACTGATCCTTCAGGAGAAGTTGCAGACGATTGGATGCCCGATCACACGTGGACCATCAACCCGCCGGCATACGGTTATTACCGTGTCCAAGCGGTTCTTAAATCGAATCAACTGACAATCGCCGATTTTGAGACAGTGTTGTTAGTGCTCGACTTAACCGATCCCGACACGCGAAGCGAGTTCGGGTGGTCTTTCGCGGAGGCCATTCCCGAATCGCAAATGACCAACATTCTCCTCACGCTTCAGAAAGCGGGAATTCATTGGCTGAAATTTCCGATCTGGTCGACAGCCAACAAAGGCGGTGCCCAGGGCAACACGACTTTGACGAATTTTCTCTCTGATTTAAGAACGAACCGCATCACTCCGGTGGGAGTTCTCAGTGATCCCCCACCCGAATTGGCCCGAAAATTCGCCGGGAACTGGGCGGGCGTGAGTGACTTGTTCCGCCAGAAACCGAGCACCTGGTGGCCGTATCTCGAACCGATCGCCGCTCGCTATTCAACCATCATCCGTCATTGGCAATTGGGAACCGATCACGATGCCAGCTTTGAAGGGCTCGCCAATCTCGCGGAAACAACGGTTGCAGTTCGCGAGCAATTTGGAGTGCTCAGCGGTGAAATTCAATTAGGCATTCCCTGGGATTCCGCCTCGCCTCCGCCAAATGCACCGCTCGACGGCGTGTTCTTGGCCCTTGGAAATCGTCAGCGTGCAAAAACCGGCGATGCGGTCGTCGGGCAGTCGGCAGATTGGCCGGAGAAGACGAAACTCACTCGGAATCCGCGTTGGCTGACATTGCGACCGTTGCCGGCGGAAGTCTCCACAATCGACGAACGTGCGGCCGACCTCGTGCGACAGATGGTCGCCGCCAAGATTTCTCAGGCGGAGCGTATCTTCTTCGGTGACGTGGTCGATGCCGACACTGGTTTGTTGCACCCGGACGGTTCGCCGACGCAACTCTACCTCCCTTGGCGAACAACCGCGTTGGCACTGCAAGGAGCGACTTACTTAGGTTCGCTGCAAATGCCATACGGCAGCAAAAATCATGTCTTCGAACGTCCGCAAGGCGATGTCGTTTGCATCATTTGGAACGAAGAACCCGTGATCGAGGAGATGTATCTTGGCGAGTCGACCCACATCGATGCGATGAACGCTTGGAGTCAACCTGTCAAGATTCGCTCGGATTCCGAAAGCGGTCGACAACGACTGCCGGTGGGCCCAATGCCGTTGATCGTTCGTGGTTGTTCGGCACCGATTGCCAAATGGCGACTCGCGATTCAATTTGCGGCCGGTCGATTACCGAGTGAAACTGGAATGCATCAGGACGCCATCATCGGACGCAACCCGTTCCCGCAAGGCGTGCGTGGCACGGTCACGGTTCTCGGTCCCTCGGAATGGGAAATCGAACCCGGCACCATCCCGTTTCAACTCGGGGCGGGTGAGAGTTTTCGGAAGTCCATGATTGTCACGTTGCCGTTGCTGGTCACGCTTGGGCCGCAATGGACGGCATTAGATTTCGAACTTGAAGCCGATCGGCTCTATCGATTCCGCGTTTTCCGCCCTTATACGATTGGCTTAGGTGATGTTGAAATTCATGTGGTGGACCGCAAACTAGCGAACGGTCAATTGGAAGTGGAACTCGAACTGAGAAACAACATCGAACCCGAAACGGTACTCGATTTCGAATGCAGCCTGTTCGTTCCTGGCACCAAACGCGAACGAGCCTTGATGACCAAACTCGGTCGCGGCACCGGCACCAAACTCTTTACGTTACCGAACGCCGACCGCTACTTCGGCAACGAATTCTGGATCCGCGCCGAACAACTCGACGGTCGGCGTGTCCTGAACTACCGCTGGAAAGTCGGCCGAGAATGGTAACCGAAGCGAGAAAATAGGAGTTAGCTTCAAGCTAGCAACAACAAGGATTGCCCTGCCTAAATCCTAACTCCCAAATCCTAATCCCGACTTCAATCTAAGCGGCCACCAATCGATTCAGCCCCGTGTTGAGTGACACGAAGAACAAACTGTCGGCAGCGGTTGTGTTCTCCACGTTAATAACGCTGGAGTACGAATTCCCGTTGACGGCTCCCGGTGGAACGCAGTCGGAATCGACATTCAAGGTCGGTGTGTCCGCATTGGGATCGGCAAACCCGATGCGGTTCTGACCGGTGAATTGATTCCACAAGAACACATCATCGAAGCCATCGTTGTTGTAGTCACCAACCACAACGTGCTGGAACGCATCGCCATTGAACGCAGCCGGATTGACGGCATCATCGAACGGGGTCTTTTTCACCAGGGGACCACTTGGTCCCGGTACGGTTTCCACCTCAAATACGCGGACGTCACCCGTGGTCAGGTTCACGAACACGAGTTCATCGTTGTCGAAGGCCGCCTGAGGATCCTCCGGCGAGAAGTTGCCCGCCCGCACCAATCGAAATTCGTTTCCGTTGATGCCGCGAGGATCGATGAAATCGGTCTCGATCCGGTCCAAGTCGGTATCCTGCCCGGCAGTGACGACGTCGAACACAGCGAACCGGTTTCGTCCGTTCGTTGGATTCCAGAAAAAGACTTCGTTCGCCCCGCCGTCGTTGTATTCGCCCGTGGTGATCTGTTGAAAATCGTTCCCATTGATCGCGCCGGTGGGCACCACCTCGGTTTCGACCGTCGCACTCACGACATTGGCCGTCGTGTTGATATGAGCCAACCGATTGCGACCGCTCGTCGGGTTCCAGAAGAATAGGTCGGTCGTGCCGTTGCCGTCATAAACACCCGCGACCACATGAACAAAATCACGCCCGTTGATCGCTCCTGGTGCAATCGCGTTGGTTGTGAAGAAGAACTGATTGTTCGCCCCGCGAAGCACAAACCGATTGGCCCCACTGGCACCATTCCAAGCAAAGAAATCGTCTTCCTCTCCGTCGCCGTCGAAATCGCCCATGGCACTTTGTTCGAAACCATTGATCGCCGGTGGAGCGATTGGCGAATCGACAACATTGTTGAGCGGTGCCCCCGAAAGTAACACCCGCTCTTCACAGGTTTCGATCAATCTCGCCAGTCCACGGCGTTTGCTCCGTCGTTGGCTACGGGAATATAGACTTTGCAATTCGGTCCACAACGAAGCCATGATCGATCTCCCTGAGGTAGAAAAACTGTGCGTGGTATCCGTTCGGTTTCAGCAAATTGACCGGCGTTCTGTTCAATCTAACCCACGTTCAGGGTCGTCTCAATGTGAATTCTCGGAGATTGATTTCGACGGTCGATGAAAATCTCCCCCGGACTGTTGTTTGCCTACCGTGCGGAAATCACTATAGTACCGGCGTTTCCGGCTCGTTTCCGTTTGGCGACTTACTTCTATCGTTTTGCCCAGGGAGGGTTGAAACTTGTCTCCATCACCGCCCCGTGATCCCGCCTTGTCTCGATGTCCATATCGTCGCCGAACTTCACTGATTGACCTTCTCGGAGGTTTTCGATCGGTGTGTTTCTGGCTCATGTTATTGTTCGGTGTTTCGTTGGCCCACGATAGCGGCCTGTTCAGCGATGCGCCTTGGCAGACCAAGTCTGCGTTGGCGGCAGAAGTCGTGGAAGGCGAAGCCGGCGATGCGGAACATCATGACGGTGCGGCACCGCACGAAGAACACGAGGAACACGGACACACCAACCCGGTGACGCCGGTGCTCTTGGGGATCGTTCTGATCCTCGTGCTCGCCAAACTCGGTGGTGATCTCTTCGAACGCTTTAGCATGCCAGCCGTGTTGGGCGAACTTTCTGTCGGGATTATCCTGGGAAATTTCCTGTTCCTCACCGGTTCGCCGTTGTTGGAAGTGATGTTTCACGTGCCCGAATTTGACCCGGACAGCATCCCGGCCAACTTCACCCATGACGATGTTTTCTACAACCCGGCCGCGATTCTCAAGATTCTCTCGCAGATTGGCGTGATTCTGCTGCTGTTTGAAGTCGGTTTGGAATCGACCGTGCGAGAGATGATGTCGGTCGGCGTGTCGTCTTTGTTGGTCGCAGTTCTAGGGGTGGCGGCTCCGTTGCTCCTCGGTTGGGGTGTGGGAGCAATCTTGCTGCCCAATGAACCCTACTATGTCCACATGTTCCTCGGAGCGACGCTGTGTGCTACCAGTGTGGGCATCACCGCGCGGGTGTTGAAAGACCTCGGGCGGAGCAAACAACGGGAATCGCAAATCATTCTCGGTGCCGCCGTCATCGACGACGTGCTGGGACTCGTGATTCTGACGGTTGTCGTCGGGATCATTTCCTCCCAAGGTTCCGCCGGAGCGGGCGGCGAATTTGGGACGATGGATGTCCTTATCGTGATCGGTAAAGCCTGCGGGTTCCTCGTCACCGCGGTCGTGCTCGGGGCGTTCCTCGTCACCCGTCCACTCTTCAAAGCGGCCTGCTATCTACGCGGACACGGAATGTTGGTAGCCGTTGCTCTCGTGATTTGCTTCGGCTTCGCGTACTTGGCATCGTTGGTGGGCTTGGAACCGATCGTCGGCGCGTTTGCTGCCGGTCTGATCTTGGAACGAGCGCAGTACCGCGAACTCAACGCGCGGGAAGATCACGAACTCGAAGAAGCCCTGGCACCGTTGACCGCGTTGCTGGTGCCGATCTTCTTCGTCTACACCGGTTCCCAAGTTGACTTGGCGAGTTTCTCGAAGCCGTCCGTGTGGCTGCTGGCGAGTGCGTTGACGGTCATGGCGATCCTCGGCAAACAAGTCTGCTCGCTGGGCGTGATGGAAAAAGGACTCAACAAGATGGCTGTCGGTCTCGGGATGATTCCCCGTGGCGAAGTCGGCCTGATTTTCGCCGGCGTGGGAGCGGCGTTGTTCGTGACCACTCAGGAGAATGGTGAACTCGTACGCGAAGCGGTCATCAGTCCCGATACGAACTCGGCCATTGTCGTGATGGTCATGGTGACCACCATGGTCACGCCACCCCTTCTCAAATGGTCGTTGGTTCGCGGAGACAAACAAAACGCCGCCACCTCAGACCAACAAGGGCTGGGTACCGAAAACGCATAACAAAAGTAGCCCGGCGGATGGAATTCCGTCGGGCCCGATCGTTTTGTCGATCGTCAGATACAAAAAAAGAAGACCGGTTTCCGGTCTTCTTTTTTTCGTGGATAACAATCGAAGAATCTGTGTTTTCTAGCCAATACGCAACAGAACCCGCGACGAAACCTCGGAAACTGTCTTAGCGACGATTTCGGCGGTTGCCGCCTCGCGACCGACCGGAGTTGGAACCCCCACCGGATGATTTCGGCTTCGGTTCGCGTCGGGTAAGACATGCAATCGCGTCGGACCAAGTCGGAACTTGTGGTCGTTTGGAGTCCTGACCGCTGATTTCGTCACTGTCATCGTCGTCATCATCCGCGTCCGCCGTGTCGGCGGCACGAGGTGAAGGTGTCGATTTGCTTTCCTCACTCGGTCGGCTGCTCGAGCGTCGCGAGGAACGACGCCGGCGACGACGACGCGGGCGTTCTTCTTCGTCGTCGGACGAATCATCGTCATCAAAGGCATCGGACGACTTTGACCCACTCGACTCATCCAAACCGCTACCAAAGCCACCGAAGTCAGCATCGTCCAACGATTCCACGGCATCGTCATCCGATTCCGCTTCTTCCTGTTTGGCCTGACGATCACCACGACCACGACGTCTCGACGAACGATCCGGTCGGCGACGACGACGGCGACGACCACCCGATTCTTCCGGTTCGTCGCTATCGCTGTCTTCCTGATCGGCACTGGCGTCTTCGGCGGATTCGTCTGATTCGGTAACGGTCACCGGTTTGTCGTCTCGTCGCGAAGAACGACGACGACGGCGACGACGACGACGAGGGCGTTCCTCCTCGTCGGAGTCAGAATCCGAATCATCGTCTGACTTGGACTGCGACGACGCTTTGCTTCGCGACTCTTCCCGAGCTTCTTGCTCCGGTTCGTCTTGGCCGCCGCGTCGACGACGTGGGCGGCGTGCTGGTTTGGATTCGTTGTCGTCCGAATCCCAGTCGAAATCGTTCAACGCATCCCAATAACCGTCGTCGGCTTTGTTCTCTTCTTCGTCGGACTCGTCATCGTCCGATTCGTCCTCAGCAACTTCCGGGACTTTGGCTTTCGCAGCAGGACGGGACTTCTTCTGGGGTTTCGCGGGCTTCGGTTGTTCCTCTTCTTCGTTGAAATCACCGAATCCGGACAGGTCCAATTCGTCGTCGTCTTCCTCTTCCACGACTTCCGCAACGGGTTCGCTCTCGACGACTTCGGCGGACTCTTCCTCATCGTCCACGTCGTCTTCGAAGTCCTCTTCCTCATCGTCGTCGTCGAAACCGACGGCCCCGAATTCGTCGTCGAGACCTAACTCCGCTCCGAAATCACCGAAGTCATCGTCATCGTCGTCGTCAAACGAGGCACGTTGCGGCTGTTGGGCCTTGGCGGAGACAACGACTTCCGTTTCCTCGGATTCGGCGGTTTCTTCAACCGCAGTCACTTCGGTGGTCTCGTCGTCTGCGGACTCCTCGTCCCGCCCTTTGCGGCGGCGACGACGGCGACGAAGCATTTCATCGTCGTCTTCGTCATCATCGACGTCCTCAAAGTCCAACGCGACGTCGTCGTCGTCGGCTTCGATTTGAGAGGACATATCAATCCCAAACAGATTCTCCGCAAGAGAATCCCAGGAATCGTCATCGCCCGGCAACGGGATATTTTTGTGATCGGTATTCATAGACGTGTAGAGTAGTGGGCGTCCACAAGCTTTTCAAGATTCGAGACGGGTCTGTTACCCTACCTGTCTGGGGTTAATCTCTCAAGGCCTGGAGTTCTTCGGCGGTGAACTTGCGTTCCATCCGGGCTCCGAGCTGGCTTACAATTCGACCGGCCGCTTGCGAGGCGAGATGCCCAGCTTGCTTCCATGTCAGGCCATTTGTAATGCCATAGAGCACACCCGCAGCATACATGTCGCCCGCTCCGGTGGTGTCGATCGCTTTGACTTCCGCACTTTCGATCGGAATCGCTTGGCCTTTGTGCATTAGAATCGATCCATCCTCACCCAGCGTGAGAGCCACATTCTCGGCGTGTCGATGAATCTCGCGGGCACATTCGATGGGATCGGTCATCGTCGTCAGAGCGCGGGCCTCTTCCAAGTTGCAGAACAACAGGTCGACCGGTCCTTCGATGAGTTCAATAAACTCGTCACGATGATGCGTGATCAGAAACGGGTCGGATACGGTAAACGCGACTTTCACGTCGTTCTTCTTCGCCAGTTCGATGGCCTTCAACGCGGCCGCTCGGTTATCGGCACTGCCGAACAAATAACCTTCGACGTACACATACTTTGCCTTCTTGATTTCGTCTTCGCTGATGTCACTCGGGCCGAGTGTCGACGAAACCCCCAAGTGTGTGAGCATCGTCCGCTGAGCATCAGGCGTGATGAGAATCACACACGTGCCGCTGTTCCCCGAACCCGGCGGAACTTCGATTCGCACGCCCAACCGTCGCATGTCTTCCAAAAAGAACGTGCCGTTTTCGTCGTCGGAAACTTTCCCCGCGTAGGCCGCGCTGCCACCGAAGTCCGCAATACCAACGATCGTGTTCGCTGCCGACCCGCCCGCACATCGCGTGACATCCACACCTTTGATGGCTGCCAGCACCTTTTGCTGCGTATCTTCATCGACAAGCGTCATCAGCCCTTTGCCGAACTGCAGTTCATGCAAGGTTTCATCGCTAATGCGAGCTTGGATATCCACTAAGGCGTTGCCAACACCGTATACATCGTAAGTCATCTGATTTTCCTCAAAGATTTTCGCGTCAGGATAGTTCGATCACGAGTGAATCGCAAACGGCCCACAATTCCGTTCACAAGAATCGGCAGTGTGTCACAAGCTGTTCGCAATTCGCTGAACTGATCGGTACCATCGAGACATCAACGAACTTCGATTCCAAGGGGGACGCCGATGCGGTTTGATATGCGAATTCTTGCGGCAATCGTGATTCTATCCGCAACCGCATCCGCCGAAAATTGGCCCGGGTGGCGTGGACCGCACGGTGACGGCAGCAGTCCGGAAACGAATATCCCGACCGAGTGGGAATTCGATCCTGACGGAGTCACCAAAAACATCGCCTGGCATGTTCCCTTAGAGACCACCGCCGGACACTCCTCACCCATCGTCTGGGAGAACCGGGTGTTTCTCCTGGGTGCCGACGCCGACAAGAAAGCCCGCGTGCTCCTGTGTCTCAACCGCAGAACCGGCCAGGAACTCTGGCGACGCACGGTTTTACAGGCACCGCTCGAGACGATTCATCACCTCAACAGTTACGCATCCAGCACACCGGCGACCGATGGAAATTTGGTTTACGTTTCGTTTTTGGAAGTCGATGGCCACACCGTACCCGCGCCGAACGTCGGCACGCCGCGACCAATCACGCCGGGAGAGATGGTCGTTGCCGCTTATGACTTTGAAGGCGAACTCAAGTGGAAAGTCAAACCGGGGTCGTTCATCAGTGCTCACGGGTTTTCCAGCAGTCCGGTGCTGTTCGAGGATTTGGTGATCGTCAACGGCGACCACGACGGACCAGCGTACATTGTCGCTCTCAACAAGCACACCGGTGAAACCGTCTGGAAAACCGAACGCGAGAACGGCGTGCGAAGTTATTGCACGCCGCTAATCCGGGAAATCGAAGGTGAGCCGCAACTCATGCTCTCCGGCAGTGAGTGTGTCGCCGGTTACAATCCGCGTACTGGCAAACAATTGTGGATCGTCGATGGCCCCACCAGCCAATTTGTTGCGTCTGTCGTCATGAACGAAGGACTCTTGTTCGTCACCGGCGGCTTCCCCGACAAACACATTTTAACCATTGACCCCACCGGCACCGGCAACATCACCGATACACACATTCGTTGGCACCATGAACGCACCGGTGTTTCGTACGTGCCCTCACCGGTCGCGGTCGGGCCGTATTTTGTGATCGTCTCCGACAACGGCATCGCGTCCTGTTACGATGCCGACACCGGCAAACGTCTCTGGCTCAACCGTCTCGGTCGCCGTCACAGCGCTTCCGCTGTCACCGCGAACGGTCTTGCCTACTTCCCCGACGACGACGGCATCACCTGGGTCGTCAAACCCGGCCCGGAGTTTGAACTCATCGCCAAAAACAAACTGGGCGAACCCCTGTCCGCATCCCCCGCCATCAGCCAAGGACAACTCTTCCTACGAACAGAAAAGAGTCTGTTCTGCATCGGTGAGAAATAGATGTGTTGTGACGGTCTTGCATTTCAAGTTGAGTTGGTTGATTAGTTCCAGTCTTTGCTTGGAACATATCCTAATCTATGGCGACTGTCTCGCATCACGCTAAGTCACCAGGGGGAAAACCGAGGTCGATAGGAACTTGGGGTTGAACACCGCACGAGAACAATACTCGCTGCCAAAATGTTAGCTTCCGTTTCCAAGCGTTAAAGCCAGCTCTGACTTTAATGACGGCGGGATCATTGTCTGCATGGAGTTCAGCTAGCGTGCTATAGAACCCGGGCAGATTGTCACTCATCAGAAGTGCAACTGCAAAGTTGACTTTGAAGATGATCGGTGCATCGGGGCGTAAAAAGATGCCTCCGGTAACTAATAGCCGACGATAAATATCAACCGCTGATTGAGCATTTCCTAGACGAAGCTGGCACACACCAGTGGCATTGACAACCCGTGGAGATTGTAACTTCGATTGCGAAATGAGTTCCAACGCGCGATGGGGAGAACCTGCCATTAGCAGTTTGTCAACTTCCTGAAGCAAGTCGTCAACACTCAAAAGCCTCGTTGGTTTTACCAAGGCCTGATTAGGCTGCGTTTGCTTCTCCATGTATCGACTAACTGTTTTTCGATAAGACATTGTAAGTATTCCTAAATGTATGGTGTGAACTGTTCTGAGGGCAGAGATGCAAGACGTGACGCCGCTCAAACACGCCGATCGAAAATCGATCGAAACGTACAGCGCATAGCATCACCGCGAGTTCCTTGTCGAATCGCTTAACGCATCACGTCATGTGTAAGAATGATCGAATACTGTGAATTCGATCGGGCTCGCGAAAGCATGCAGAATCAATACGAGCCTAGACGCTGGCTAATTACGCCATACACAGAAGAGAACCTGCACAGAGAGTCCCACCAACGCCATCCAACTGACGACGTGATGGACACCACAACTAGGAAGACGGCAATGCTTCGTGAGGTAAGTTTGCTCGAACGAAGCCGCACCCGTCGACAACCGAAAATCATGACCTGACGGCCGGCCATTGTCCTGACGAAACGCGTGTTCCGTCGGTGTGCCCTGCTGAGAAATCGCGCGTGCTGATTCGTCGTCGATAGCGGAAGTCTGCGTCAACGCAAACGTCAGACGCTCATGACGACATACGTCCCGGGAACTGTCGGCACAGGTCGTTGTTGGAACAACAACAGTGGAGAGAATGCATGCTAAAGTTTGAAAAAACACTAACACGGCCGACCCGATCGATCAGATTGCAACAACATCTCCATGAAATATACTCAAAGGAAATTCACTTGGATAGATGGTTTCTCGCAAGATTTTTTCATCGGGAATGAAGGCGGATTCAAGGCGAACGGTTAACCCGATCGAAAAGCTGGGTCACGACCCAGCCTTGTATCTTGCAAGCGACTATATTGGATCTTGGTTTTCGTGAGAAA
>NZ_CFHRBF010000018.1:0-200404 GCF_984380535.1 Thalassoroseus sp. | reverse complement strand
AAGGCCCCTCCGAAAGTGGGTGCAACTGTATTCATTTGGAAGGCGGCATCCTCGGACGGGCAGACGACATGGTCACAATCCGCGGGAACAATGTCTTCCCATCGAGTTTGGAAGCCATCCTGCGAGAGTTCGACACCATCGCGGAGTACCGCATCGAAGTCCGCGAAGTCCGTTCGATGCATCAACTCAAATTGGAAATTGAACCCACTCCCGAGGCTAACGTGGATACACTCGTCGGGCGTGTTTCCCGAACCATCAAAGACCGGCTCAATTTTCAACCCGAAGTCTCGACCGTGCCGGTCGGGTCACTCCCGCGGTTCGAACTCAAAGGCCGACGATTCAACCGAGTGTGAGTTCACCGTCAGCCACGGTTGCAACTTCGCCAGTGTCTTCACACCCACGCCTTTGACACGTTGAACATCCTCAACCGACTCGAAAGGCCCGTGTTCTTCGCGATCTTCAACGATTCGCCGAGCCAATGTTTCGCCGATGCCGGGGAGTTGCATCCACTCAACCCAGGTGGCGGAATTGATGTCCAAACGATATTCAAAGACCAATTCCACCGGTCGATCAATCTCGATCTCCCGCAGCCCCCAACCGCTCAGCCGCGCCCAGTGCCAAGCGGTCAATGTCAGACACACAACAACCAAGACCAAACCGACGACGATATCGCCGCGACGAAGTCCCCACCAAGAGTGTTCCGTCTCCGGTGATTCGCTGGGCTGTGGTGGTGCGATCGGCAAACGCGGCGTTTCTTCGCGATCGCCGGTTGGCTCTGGCTCGACTTTGGGGAAGGTGCGTTGATCCGTCGTCGCCGTCACGTCGACCTTGCTGAATGAAAAGACGACCTGAATTCCAGACTCTGTGTATATGGCATGATGCAACGTCGATCGCCATAATGAAAGCGTAAGCGGAATCGCCCCCAAACACGGAGCAGTCATGATGCGTGCAAAACCTATTCGATTGCTGGCTTGTATTGCTGTGCTTTTCAGTTGCATCGGTATGCCGTTGGCCGCCGATAAAGACACTGCACAACCTCCGCAAGTCGGTGAGACCGCCAAAGATTTTTCGCTGAAGAACTTGCAGAGTGAATCGGTTCAACTGGCCAAGCTGCGAAAAGACGGGCCGGTTGTGGTCCTCATGCTTCGAGGTTGGCCCGGTTATCAATGTCCGATTTGTAGTCGCCAAGTCACGCAGTTCCTGAACAAAGCCGACGAATTCGCCGAACACGATGCAACCGTGGTGCTGGTCTACCCCGGACCGGCGGACAAACTTGCCGGTCGGGCGGATGAGTTCATTTCCGGGAAAACGCTACCCAAGAATTTTCATTTGGTGATCGATCCCGATTACGTCATGACCAACCAATACAATCTCCGCTGGGATGCCCCGAGGGAAACCGCATATCCGTCGACCTTTGTTATCGACAGCGATGGAAAAGTCCGCTTCGCAAAAGTCAGTAAGACTCATGCGGGACGGTCTCGCACGACGGATGTGTTGGCGGCTTTGCAAAAACTCTAAGACGTTACCGTAAGACCATTTTCATTATGACTCGATCCGCTCGCATTCATCGCGAAACCGCTGAAACTCAGATCACCCTAGAACTCGATCTCGACGGCACCGGGAAATCCGATATCCGTACGGGGGTCGGGTTTTTCGATCACATGCTGACGCTGTTTTCCAAGCATGGTCTGTTCGATCTGACGGTGCATGCCCAAGGTGATTTGCACATCGATGCGCATCACACAGTGGAAGATGTCGGAATTTGTCTCGGGCAGGCATTGCGGGAGGCACTTGGCGACAAACGCGGTGTCACACGGTATGGCAGCATGACGTTGCCCATGGAGGAAACGCTCGTCACGTCGGCTCTCGATTTCAGCGGGCGAATGCTATTCGTGTGGAAGACGGAGTTCCCCACGGAAAAGGTCGGGGAGTTCGACACCGAACTTGTCCGTGAATTTTGGCAAGCCGTTTCATCGAATGCGTTGATGAATTTGCATCTTGTATTGCACCACGGGGCAAATAGTCATCACATTGCCGAGGCCTTGTTTAAAGCGACCGCCCGAGCGATGCGACAAGCCGTGACAATTGACCCACGTCAACCCGGTGTGCCCTCGTCCAAAGGTTCGCTCTAATCGAGTTCCTTTTTCAGGATGCCGGCACAAATGCTTTGAGTGCCGAGGGCAGAACTCGGACTTCGGTCGGTGCGGTCCCAGCGGGATCGCCATCGACCTGGACCGGGACCGGTTCGTCACATTCGATGCGAACACTGGTTGCCCGAATACATTCCACGTCGGGTCGATTCTCGTGACACCGCCGGACCACACTCAGCAGCATACTCACTAGTTGCCGACGTGATCGTGGACGAAACAAACGGATATCCAGCAGTCCGTCATGGCCATCGGCATTCGCCGCCAAGGGCAATCCCATTGCGTAAGAGGGAAGATTCACAATCATCGCCAGTGACGCTTTCAGCGGGGTCGTCGCATCATCGACGAAGAATCGCATCTCAGGAAACCGATAGCGACGGAACACCTGGAAGATGGGACCGATATAACTGAGATGCGTAATGTGCCCGCCCCGTTGCTCGTGCAAACGATGAACGATGTCGGCATCAAACCCGAAACCAGCCATCAGTGCGAAACGTCGCTCGCCGATCGTCGCGAGGTCGAAATGCCGGGTGTGACCCGCAGCGATCATATCTGCAACGAACTTGCCGGAACGCGGGACTTTGAGATACTTGGCGAGCAGATTCTCCGTGCCGAGTGGCAAGACGGCTAAGGGCAAACCAGGAAAACGGTTGATCAAATCATCCGCGGTGCCGTCGCCTCCGGCTCCGACGAGACAGACCAAATCATCGCGGTGACGCTCGATTTCCAACCGTTCGGTCAGCTTCTCCCGCTGGGAATACAGCCGCGGCCGAATACCGTGAAACTTCAAACGGTTGATAAGTTCCAACAACACTTGCCGACGCGGCCCCGAGCCGGAACGCGGATTGCGCTGGATGGCGACCCAAGGCTGAGCCATCGAGGTAGTCCCCTGATATTCACGAGGTGAAGATGCAACCCGTCAGTCCTGCGACTTGAGCTCGTTGATTCGCTTCTCTTGAGTTGCAATCAACGCATTGAACTCAGCTAACTCCGCCGCGTTTTGCCCTTGCTCGTGCTTGCGGAACCCGGTCAGGTAGGTGATGTTTTGCGGTCGCCATTGCTGGAAGTAGTATTGATTCTTTCGCACGATTGCTTCGCGGAGTTTTTCGTTCTGCACCGCATCGTCGCTGGCCCCCCAAACGGTTTGAGCACTGAGTCGGTAGCCTTCTTGGTTTGGAATAATCCCATCATCCGTTGCCCGGTTGGTTCCGTCCACGTCTTGGTACTTGGCCAACAAGTCCAACTGGGAGATAAAGGGAATCTGCCGTTCATCAGCCATTTTTTGGATGCCTTTCGCATAGTATGCGATCAGGCGGTTGTTGAAGTCGACAACGGTTTGCGGAGCAATAACGGGACACTGCAGAATCGGCGAAAGCAACACAAAACTCGTCTTCGTTTGCGTAACCGCCTGGATGTCGTCTAGAAGTTTCGCGTACTGCTTAAGGAATGCAGGAAGTTTGTCTTCTCCGGCTAATGCTTCGGTGTTTCCGTAACAGATGATGACGATTGTCGGCTGAAGTTCGTGGATTTGTTCGATCATTCGACGATAGCCAACACCCGGCGGATCGAAAATGCCACGCGATTCCGCCCAAACGGTGTCGCCACTCCAACCGAGATTGCGAAAAGTGACGTCTTTGTTCGCATGCATCGTCGTCAAATCGGCTTCCCATTCCGAGTAGCGTTGTTCGCGTTCGATCAACGTTCCACCGAGGAAAACAACTCGGTCGCCGGATTGAATTTCAATCACTTCCGTGTTGGCCTGGGCATTTTGCGGTGCCAAGGTCAACAAACCGATTAGGAGCAAACTGGCAAGCGAACGCAGCACGATTGGCCTCGTATTTGAATCAGGGACTGGCAAAGCACCTCCATTTTTGCCGCGTGGTTGGTAAATGTCCAACCAGTCGCAGGAAGATCCGGTTTGCCACTTTCTCGCCTGCTGAGTAAAGTTCATCGACACAGCCCGGCTTGGGCCTTATTTGCAGTCAGCTGGAGAAAACTATGTTCGGGCAAGCCCGTCCGACGGCATTCGATTTGTACTTTCGACTTGGACCAATTCCGGTTCGTGTCGTGCCTTGGTTTTGGCTCGTCACAGTGCTGATGGGTTATCGTGGCACGATGCCGAATCGACCTGACTTGCTGCTCACGTGGATGGGCTGTGTCTTTATTTCGATTCTCGTTCATGAATTAGGACACGCAATCGCGGGGTTGGCGTTTGGTTGGCGTCCGCAGGTGTGGCTGTACCACTTCGGAGGCTATGCCGCCTTCCCCGAGCAACCGAATTGGACCCCAGGCAAAAACATTGTCGTTTTGTTCGCCGGACCTTGGGCCGGATTTCTGCTGTACGGACTCGTGGTGCTAGGCGAACATCTCTTTCAAGACCAGATCAACGCAGCGTTGGCTCAGGAAACCATCACCAACGGATACCGCAGCGCTTATACGATGTGGTGGTACGATGCGATTTTCCAGCTCAAGTACATTAATTTGTATTGGGGCCTGATCAATTTGCTGCCGGTATTTCCGCTGGACGGCGGTCAGATTGCGGGAACGCTGCTGGAGAAATACCGTTACCGAGATGGACGCGAATTGACGTTCAAACTCGGAATCGCCACCGGCATTATCGCCGCCGTGTTCTTCATCAGCCAAGAACGCCGCTATCCCGCGTTTCTATTTGGCTATCTGGCATTCATGAATTACCAGAACCTGGAAATGCACCGACGCGGGTATTTTTAGACCAGGAGAGTCAAACAGTCGTAGACGGGTCAGTTGCGTGCGAAACTTCTCACGCGAAAGTTACTCCATGGAACAGTCGAGGTTGAGAGAAATTGGGTGGCATGCCCACAGCCCGGTGTGGGCATGGGCTAGGGATGTTCGAATAACGAATCATGTCCACGCGAAGCCGTGGACATGCCACACAACCGGTGCTCGGGTGCCACGGCTCTGTGAGCCGTGCTAGATAACAATGCAGAAAAAAACGGCTCACAGAGCCGTGGCACACTGTTCAAGACCGCACACGGTTTGGAGACGGGAATTAGAATCCCAAACCGATGCCGTCGAGACTGCCTGTGTGAACGGTGCCGTCGGTGATTTTGAACATTCCCGGGAACCGCTTGGTCCAACTCTTGTTCGCTGCCGGGCAGTACTGTCGACCATTACCTTCGATCGCTGCCACCGCCGGAATGTGAGCGGCGAGTGATGCAGACTGTAGGAACGAAAAGCCAGGGCAGGTCAAATCCTGCACGCACAAGAACATGTCAAATTTCTGAGCGGCCGCTGCCAGCAACAGGGAATCGGTTTGTCCCTTGCACGCCTTCAACGCCACACCGGAGTAACCCAGTTCGCGAGCGAGCAAGAGCGAATCGTAATCGACGAGCGATTCGTCAATCACGACCGGCTTGATCTTCGCCGCCTCGTGCATTGTGTTCTGCGGGTTCGCTTTCAGATCGCGATTCGTGGGCTGTTCGATGTACTGAATCCGATCGAAACCGTCGGAGGTTTGTTCCTTCAATCGATTCAGGAATTCGAGCACATACTCGACGTTCTCGCACTTCTCGTTGAAATCGAGTGAGTAATGCCAATCGCTCACACCACGGGCCGCCTGGGTTTCACTCGCAATGCGATCGACGGTGAGCACGCGATCCAGGTCCCAGTCGAGATTATCCCCTGCGAGTTTAATTTTGAGATGCGTCAGGCCGTCGGCTTGAATCCACTCGCTGAGCGTTTCGGGCAGTCCATCGTTGAGGCGGCTTTCGATATCGCCCTCGGTTAACGGGTCCGCCGCTCCGACAAGGTGATAAATTGGCAGCCGATCTTTGGGTTGCTCGAGCGTGTATTTGTCGAGGAACTCCCCGGCGAATTGCTCGTCGAGATATTCCGACAAGTCGAACGTCATGAACTCGTCGGACAGCATGCGGAAACAGTTCATGTCGTGCACGCGACCAAACGCATCGTGCAACGCCGCATCAAACGGACTCGCCGCCACCAACTGGGCCAATTCGGGCATCGGTTCGGGTAAACCGAGTCGTCCTGGCAGTGTCTTTCCGAGGTGGTGATACTCCGCGGACAAGTGGAACGTAAGGTCGATCGGGTGACCATACTCCGGGTAGCTGTTGCCGAGTTCGATCACTTCCTCGGCGAACTGCCGTACGACTTTCGCCGTTTGTTCGTCGGTCAGTTCCTTAGATGGCCACGCCCAGACGTTGCCCAACGGCATGCTGCCAAAACCGTTGGCCATCTGACCGTCGCGGGTTTCCACGGTGACCTGCACCTCGATCGTTTCCGTGCGATCGATGATTCGCCCACCGAATTTCAGCGGCGTTCGAAACGGAACCGGTTTAAACTCCAAGACGGCTTCAACGATTCGAATATCGGTCGACTTGTCCATGGTCGATTCAGTGCGGCCTCGTATGGGGTGATAAAAACTAAGCACTCAAAACATTCACATATTATCGGTCCCGATCGCTTGTCGCAAGTTTTCTGTAGCAATCATGTTGGGCCGATTCGAACTTGGCACGCGGTTTCATCTATTCGAAGCTTGTTGTAATGTGAGAAATCTCAACACGCCTGCTGGTTTGACGGATCAACCGCAAGCGGTGAATCGCGTATCAAACGGACTTTTTCAAGATGAACTCCATGACCACGAAGGAACCCCCAAGAACCGAATCGGCGACCGAAAATATCGATATTCAGAACGCGGAGACCCACAACCTGAAAAACTTGACGGTGAAGATTCCGCGTGATCGATTCGTTGTGATTTCGGGCGTCAGTGGCAGCGGAAAGAGTTCGTTGGCGTTCGATACGCTGTTCGCGGAAGGTCAACGCCGTTACCTGGAAAGTTTGATGGTTGGGCGTCGGCAACCACTCCCACAATTGCCCCGACCGCCGGTCGAGCACATCACAGGACTGCCACCCACACTTTGCGTCCGGCAAGGGGGGCCATCACCGAATCGACGCAGCACGCTGGCGACACTGACAGAAGTCGCGGATTTTTTACGACTTCTCTATGCGTATGCCGGGACTGCGCATTGTCCAGACTGTGGCGTGGTGGTCTCTCGACAAACTTCCCGGCAAATCGTGGACGAGATTTCCGCATGGGAGCCCCGCACGAAACTCATGGTGCTAGCTCCGTGGCCGATTCCGAAGTCCGAGGATGATCCGAGTGTCATCGAGCAAATCAACAAAGCCGGTTTCGTACGGGTCCGAATTGGGAACGACGTTGTCGATGTCGCTGACTGTCAGACCACCGAAGTTTCGCAGGTCGATGCGGTCGTGGATCGATTGATCGTCAAAGAGGGTTTCGAATCGCGATTGCGGGAGTCGGTGGATCTGGCACTTCGTCATGGAGAAGGGCGGTGTCTTGTCAGTCGGCAGAACGACGATCGAACTTGGACCGACTACCCGATGACGACGCAATTTCGCTGCCCAAATTGCAATCGGGACTTTCCCGAACTGACGCCGCAATCGTTCAATTTCAACAGTCATCGCGGTGCATGTCCTGAGTGCGAGGGACTGGGGTTTTTCGAGCAAAACGGCGACGAACTTCCATGCACCGATTGTGCCGGCACACGCCTAAATGCGTTCTCGCGAGCCGTGACTCTCGCCGATGTTTCGATTGCTGCGTTTCAATCCCGATCGATTGCCGAGGCGATTGAACTGGTGAACTCGTGGAAGCCGGATGAGTTTCGCACCGATGTCGCCGCGGTGATTCGCCGCACACGTCCCGAGTTGCTCACGCGGTTATCGTTTCTTGAGCGGTTGGGAGCCGGTTATCTTTCACTTGATCGAGCTGCTCCGACACTCTCCGGCGGTGAACTGCAACGGGCCCGATTGGCGGGCGGTTTGGGTGCCGGGTTGGTCGGTGTGTGCCACATCCTCGACGAACCAACCGCGGGTCTGCATGCGAGTGACACCAATCGGTTGATCGCGACACTCAAGGAATTGCGAGATCGTGGAAACACGGTGGTTGTTGTCGAACATGATGCGCGGGTGATGCGTGCCGCCGACCATTTGATCGAAATTGGCCCCGGTGCGGGCAACGAAGGCGGGCAATTGGTCGCTTCAGGAACGCCCGAGGACATCGCCAAAAACGAAAATGCACCATCCGCCCGTTTCCTCAAAGTATCTGCACGCGAGTTGCCGCTCCCGCAACGTGATCTCGAGAAATCCTGTTGGATAGAACTGTCTGGCGTAACACGAAACAATTTGAAGAACGTCACACTCCGCTTTCCGCAGGGATGCCTGACGGCGATTGTTGGTGTTAGCGGATCGGGGAAAAGTTCGCTTGTGCTAGACACACTCGTGCCTGCCGTCTCGGCTCAACTCAACCACGATTCCGCAACCAAGACATCCCTACAATTTCGTAAACTCTCGGGAGTCGAACCGCTGCAACGCGTGTTGAAAATCGACCAATCGTCTCTCGGGCAATCCGCACGCTCGAACCCGGCGACGTTCAGCGGTGTCTGGGATGAGATTCGCCGTGTGCTGGCGAAAACACGGGAGGCGCGTGTTCGGGGATTTCTGGCCAAGCGGTTCAGCTTCACCGACAAGGCAGGGCAATGTCCGGCGTGTAAGGGGTTAGGCATCGAGAAGGTCGATCGCCATGTCCTCCCGGATCTCGAACTACCTTGTGCGGTTTGCGATGGTCAACGTTTCAATCCTCAGACCCTTGCTGTCCATTATGGCGGGCGAAATGCCAGCGACATTCTGGAATTGACCGTCGACGACGCGATCGACATCTTCCAGAATTTTCCGCGAATCGTACGAATTCTGACGGTGTTTCAGGAAGTGGGACTCGGGTATCTCACATTGGGGCAATCGACGAACACGCTCTCCGGCGGCGAATGTCAACGTATCCGATTGGCCACCGAACTCGCCCGTGAAAACCACGAACCGACACTGTTCGTCTTGGATGAACCATCTGCCGGTTTGCACCCTGCAGATGTAGAACGATTGTTGTCCGTGTTCGAACGTCTCGTTCAAGCCGGGCATACGGTGCTCGTATGCGAGCATCACCTCCATGTTGTTCGCCAAGCGGATTGGCTAGTGGAACTTGGTCCGGTCGGTGGCGATGCAGGCGGAGAACTCATTGCGGAAGGCACACCTTCCCAATTCCACACCGAATTCGACACACCGACCGCGTTGGCACTTCAGCAGAAATGAACGTTTCCAAGCGCCCGCAAAACTATGCGGTCTCGGCGGCTGTCTCTTCGTCTTCCCACCGCATCAGGTGGTCTTCAAGAGACGCGATCGTCAACGCATCTTCCTTGTCGCTTGCGTCTTCCAATTCCAAGCCGCATTCCCGCAGTTTGTCTTCGTGCTCGGACCCTTTTTCGATCAGGCCATTGTCGTGGATTGCTCGCCACCACTGTAAGTGGGACCAGTCCCGACGGACGGTCTTCAGCGTCGTGACCACCGTTCGACCATTTGCACCGGCGCTAAATCCTGCTCGCGAAGCGATTGCACTGTAAGTGGCGAATTTGTCTGCTCGCTTGAGTTCAAAAAGAACCTCTGCAACATCTTGCGCTCGTGTGGAAGCCATGAACATTACCTCTACCGCGGAATGGAAACACTTCGAAGCCGAAGGGGGGTCGGGACTGGCTGAATCCGCAAGAACGGGCACAATCCGATCATAAGTAAATACCACGGAAAGACTTAACTCTCTCACAGCACTTATGACAGCGACCAAATTAATCTCGGTGGTCTGTGAGAGTGGTTTCCAAACTCTCCAGACCTAGAATCCAGACTACTCCGAAAGGCAGTTGGACTCAACCCTGATCGTCACTCTCAAGCCGCAAATCGCAGGGGTTGCACGGAAGCGATAACGTATCGACAATTCGGAAAGAGTCCGCCTCCCTGCAACTTCGAACATCTGTACCGACTCATGAACACATATCAAGATCATGATATTCGTCTCGAATATCCCGCTGATTGGCAACTCGATGAACAGGCCGCCGGTGATGACCTGACCATTACGATCCAGAGCGACAACACAAGTTTGTGGGCGATTACCCTATTGGCGAAACGCCCCGCCCCGGACCGGGTCCTCAAGACCGCGATTGCAGCTTACGAGGAGGAATACCCCGATCTCGAAGTAGAAACGGTGACCGATTCTGTTTTGGAGGTCGATCATCTGGCCCGCGAGTTGTACTTCGTTCAGTACGAGTTCGTCACCAGAGTCGGCTTACGCGTGTTCTCGGTCGGGAATCGGACGGCCTTGGTCTGGTTTCAAGCAGCCGACTCAGATTTCGAAGCCTCCCGGCCTGTACTTGATGCCATCACAGCGAGTCTGTTCATCGAAGATTCTCCGCAACCATTTTGGGCTCATTGAAACTTGGCCGAGAGTTCACGGCTGTGCCGTTGCGGAGTTGCAGTAGACGGGCAAACATCGTTTCGCCCGGTTGAAATTCAGTAGCAAAATCACCCCAGAGGGTCGTCGCGCTCAACATTGGTCCAAGGATGCTGTAGAATGCCTTTGCATCACATGTAACACCACCGATACAATCTAAGAAACGTTTTTCGGTAGGAGTGAGGGAATCATGTCCACAATCGTTGGCCAACAGGTAGAGAGCGTCGGAGTTGTTGCGGGGTTGGTTTGGGAGTATCTTCACCAACATCAACCGGTTACGCTCAGCAAGTTGGCTCGCGACATCGATGCCCCGCGAGACCTAGTGATGCAGGGACTGGGCTGGTTGGCCTGCGAGCGAAAAATTGCCTTCCAACCCGGCGAGCATTCCAAGCTGGTCGCGCTGAAAGAGCTGTAGTCACATCGTCGTTTTCGACTGAAAACCAACCGCGTTGGGAGTTTTAATCGGCCATGAGTAACGCACCGACTGCTGAAAGCTGTCTCCGTGAAGGCCGGGCAAGGCTCAAAGCCAGAAAGCTCGACGAAGCCGTTCGCTTCTTCGAGGCGGGTTTGGGACTCGAGCCTGATCAGATCAAGCTACTGGATGGTCTGGGTACCGCTCAATACATGTTGAAAAACTACCCCAAGGCGGTTGAAGCGTTTCAACGTATCACCGAATTGGATCCTCAGAACGGGAAGGCGTTTACCAATTTGGGGGCGGTCTACAACCGTTTGGGTGAGTACGAACTCGCGGTTAGCGCCCTGCGTAAAGGGGTGCAACGCGAGAAGACCAGCGTCGGCTTCTATAACCTCGGGATCGCCCAAAAGAACATCGGTCAGATCGCGATGGCGGTGTCCGCGTATCAACAAGCTGTCCGGATCGATCCTTTAAACGCCGATGCCTATCTCAACTTGGCTAACTGCCTCATTGAGATGAAGAACCTCCGGAAAGCAATCGAAAGTTACCAGAAAGCGTTGGAACTTCGCCCCAACTTCGAAGCCGCGAAACAGGGGCTCGCTAAAGCCAAAGCTAACCAAGAAGTCTCCCGCGAGGAGATTGATCCGTTCGGGCGATTGGTCAGCGACAGTGCTCATAGCGGCGTTGTCGAATCGTTCGGCTTGCAGGAAATGACCGAGCTTCAACGTCTGGAAGACCGGAAAAAGTTGTACGAACTTTGTCATAGCATCGAAGAAAAATCCCAGGATTTGCTGGGATTCCTTCGGGAGCAACTCACTCCGAGTCTCAATGGCCTTGTACGAGGAACCGCCGCCGTTGGGCAGTCGACTCGGGAACTGCAGGTTGCCCATGAAGACTATCGAACTGTCCTTACGGAATTTACGACGCTCCGCAATCGCATGAAGAAACAACTTCTTGCTCTGCGTGCCCATGAGGAGTTGATTTACTCTCCCGATCTCGATGCCGAAGAGTAGGGCACAATTCACCACCGATAATGCTCCCGACCGTAGAGAAACGTGATGCCGGAACCACCCCGGTTGGCTTCTCGCAAGCGGTCGTCATGCATCTTCAAGCGGTTGCCTTTCGTACATGGCGAATTCGGTCTCGTCGAAACCGAAAAGTCGTTCACGGATTTGGCAATCGACAGAGTCGCTGTTGAAGTCGGCCGGTTCACTCCGTTAAGATTGAGCGTAGGACACAATGAACCAGTCGGAGCGGATCGAGGTTCGACTGCGACAAAGTTCGCCCTCCCATTTTGATCTATCCTCGACGCGTTCGCCTGCCTGTGATGGATCACCACCACAACGGATTGCCAACCCGACGGAGTCGTTTGATGGCCACCACTTCGTGTAGCCGAGCCTTGCTGCGATGCTTCATCGCGTTGCTTGCGACGGGTGCCGCCTGGTCTGCGATCGTTGCCCGAGCCCAAGTTCAGCCGCCGAACCAACCGATCTTCGTTCCACCGAATTTTCGGGCCCAGCCGCTTCAACCCTCGAACCGCGTGGGAATGAATGATCGCCCCACATTCACGACCGATCGAGACTCGGCTCAACTACTCGGACGGGCACGAGAATATCTCGAAAAGTCCCAGTACGATTTAGCGTTGCCCCGACTGCAAGCGTTACTCGACCAAGACAGCGACACATTCTACCAACCCGACGCAGAGGCCGATGCCGACCATTACATCAGTGTGAAAGCCGCCACGTTGGCAATGATCGCTGAACTTTCGGAAGAAGGTCGAAGACTTTACGAACTTCAATACGGCCAAGTCGCGGCAGCGTTGTTGGAACGTGGTCTAAAGTCCGGCAACCGGGCTGCCCTCGAAGATGCGGCCCGGAAATACGATTCGACCGAAGCGGGATTCGAAGCCGGTTACCGTCTCGGTCAGACGCTTCTTGATCAAGGCGAACCTGCCGCCGCCGCGATTCAGTTGCAGTGCTTGCTCCGACACCCCGATCGGGCCGAACGACTCGAACCGATGTTGTCGATCATGTTGGCAGCGGCTTGGGCACAAGCGGGGCACTCCGAAGAGAGTCAAACGGCGTGGCGACGAGCTGTCAAATTTGCTCGGCAAGGGAAAATTCGCCTGGGCGGTCGTGAGTATTCGACAGCCGACCTGCCCAATGTGTATCGCGAAATCGTTTCACCGGGTTCCACCCAGAAACCGCGAGCCAACCGGTCGGCTAACTCGAATTGGCTTCTTTTTCGAGGGAATGCATCCCGTACCGCGGGTAGTCCTTCCGTTTTGCCAACGACAGATATCGCCTGGAATCGCCCGACACTTCTCACGCACTCTCTGTTCGGACCGATTCCGCGTTATCGCAATGAACTTCGACAGTATGTCGACTACTTGAAACGCTATTACCGTCAAACCGGCCAACTGTCCGGCATTCCCACGATGCACCCGCTCGTCGTGGACGACTTGATCATCGTTCCCACACTCTCGAACCTTCAAGCCTTCGACATCGACACGGGAGAACTCGCCTGGGAAACGACACGGTTGGACCGTTCCCTTTTGGAACTGGTCAACGACCCCACAAGTCGCAAGCGGATTAACGGCGATGCCCGTTCCGATTTGGAAAACTATCTGACGCAACGGTTATGGCTTGATTCCACCGCCGGACAAATCAGCAGCGACGGTTCCCGTGTGTACGCGACGGAGGAACAAGGGTTTCGCGGGCGTCGACATCTGACTCTGCGTGGCGAACCTCACCCCTCAGCACCGACCGACACGAATCGACTGGTCGCGTACGACATCTCCGCTGACGGCCAAATTGCTTGGAAAGTCGGTGGACCGATCGGGGAAGGCGATCCGTTGGCAGGACACTTCTTCCTCGGTCCGCCATTGCCGCTGGGACCCGAACTTCATTGTCTCACTGAATCCGGTGGCGAAATCTCCTTGGTCGTTTTAAGCGCGGAGGATGGCAGTCTGCAATGGCGACAAACCTTGGTGCAGCCGAGTCGGAGTATCCTGGCTTCGGGAGTTCGGCGGTTTGCGGGAATCAGCCCGGCTCGTGCTGAAGGTGTGCTCGTTTGCCCGACCGCGAGTGGCGCGGTTGTCGCGTTGGACTTGTCACGTCGCATGTTGCTTTGGGGCTATCAGTATCCGCAGAAACGCTCGGAGTTCGCCTTCGAACGGAACGTCACCAATTTTGGAGTTCCCGGTGCCCAACCAGCCATCATGATCGAGGACAACACCGATGGTTTGGGCGACGCCGGCGATCGCTGGATCGATTCCACGCCCACTATCGCAGGCGGACACGTACTGCTCACGCCGCGTGATTCCAACGAATTGCACTGTCTCGATCTGTGGGATGGCCAGGTCCGATGGAAACTGCCGCGTACGAATGATCTCTTCATCGCAACCACGACCGAGCGTGAAGTCGTTGTCGTCGGACAGTCCACTGTCATGGCTTATGAACTTCAGACAGGGGAGCCCGCTTGGTCGGAACCCATCCCGATCGACGAACCCGCCGGACGCGGCTATCGCAGCGGCGACTTTTATCATCTTCCGCTCGTCAAAGGGCAGTTGGCAACGATCCAGCTCTCTCAAGGACGTCTGCAAGCCATTTCGTCCATCGACCCGGAATTCGCAGGCAATCTTGTCGCGACGGGGAATCGCGTGTTCTGTCAATCCGTCGATCGAACACTGGGATTCCAGGACCAAACGCGAGCACAAGAACAAATCAACCAAGCACTGCGTGAGAACCCAAATGATCTCGAATCGCGGCTTCGTCGAGGACGCATGCGACTTCATCTCGGTGACGACGTCGGAGCCGTCGAAGACTTCCGCTATGTGCTGAGAAACAACCCTTCTGGTGCGACTGTCGAACAACTGGCAGACGTCTTCATCCGCCGAGTGCAAACTGATTTTGCCAATCATGAAGACGATGCCAATTTGCTTGCCCAATTGGCAATGTCTTCGGAGCAATCGCAAAGATTCATCCTGGCGTATATTGATGGTCTAAGCAATCTCGGTCGGCACGCCGAAGCCATTCGCAAAGCCATCGAATGCGGCAAAAACGGTACGTTCACGTTGGAGTTAGACTCCGTCAGCGGAACCTGGTCGGCTAGTGACCGCCAACAGTTGGCCGCCCGCATTCGTTCCGCTTGGAGCGTTCTTTCGGAAGCTGAACGTGACAGCCTTCGCCGAACGATTGCGGATGTTGGAGCAGGGCTTGAGTCGGCGAATCAAGTGAAACTCTGGCTTGCATTGCTTCCCCACGATGCTCTCACTGATCATTTCACTCAACAGGTTTTCCAGCAGCCTGGTACACTAAGTTGCCGAAGCGAATACGCGGCTATTTTGAATCGACTGCGACAATCGGCTGATGGCAAAATTGTGGCCGCCGCCACTCTGGAACTAGTCGAGATGCAAACGGAATCGGGCTACACCGAAGCCGCTAGCAAACTCATCGACGAACTTGCCGCCCGGTTCGCAGACATCCGACTCGCCACCGACGCAACAGGAGCCGAATTCGCGAAAGAGTGGCGTGAAAAACATTCCGCCTCGGAACTTTGGACGGCTACCCGAAACCCGTGGCATGGGCGAAAGCTCTCCACGAAGCTCTCTCCAAATGGTGCGTCACAACCCGAGTTTCCGCTCCTATGGCGTGGACCGACCAGTTCAATTTTTGCCGACTGGTCGTTCGCATTGTCATCGACACGGTCCGAACTCATCGCACGTGACGAATTTGGTCGCCCACGTTGGAAAATACGCGTCCATGAGGACGGCCTGCAAGTTCCGATTTACGACGTGAGCTATGTGTCTGCCAACGGGAATTTGCTGTTAGTGTCGTTCGGGTCGGAATTCATGGTTCTCGATACGCTCGCGGACCGCGAAACACCGCAAATCCTGTGGCGACGAAACCAGATGGAAGACTTCGCTGAAGACCCGAAAGGTCAGGTCAAAGGCGGCAATCTTCAGCGGTTTAGTATGGCACGGTATGCGGGTCCACATCGGTTAATGCATGACCACACCGACGACGAAGGGCGACCACTCGGAGGAATCGCACCGCCAAACGATTCGGTCATTGTGTATCAGGCAGGCACGTTCGTGCGCGCTGCCGACTGCTACACCGGCAAGATTCTATGGCAATACCGCAATATGCCTCGGGGCTGTGAAATTGAATCGACTGAGGACAAGATTTTTCTCATCCAGCCCGATGGCGAAATCTGGACACTCCGTGCAACGGACGGAGCAAGACTTCATAGCGACCGCTCGGTAACGACCGATTCCCTGTTCGCAGTTTTCGGGGAGCTTGGTTTGGCGTGGAATCAGTCCCGGGAGACCTCGGAACTGGTTTGTGTCGATTTGGAAACCGGTGAAACACGCTGGAGTAAAAACTTCGATCCCGGAGCGGCTGTGTCGGCGTTTAGTCCAGATGAAGTTGCGGTCCTGAACCGGTCCGGAGAGTTTTTTATTCTAGGATTGGCTACCGGAGAAACATGGATCCAGAAATCTCTTCCCGAACAGCCCAAACTTTTGATGGTAGCCGTCGTCCGCAATTCGGAACGTTATTTGTTGCTTACGAACCAATACCGCCCGGACGAAAATGCCAGCCTAATCACACGTCCGATCGTGCAAGGCGAACGCATGGTTTATGTAAACGGCTACTTGGCAACGATCGATCGCAAATCGCATGTTGTTCGCCATACGGAAATCGAGACCGATTGTCTCAGTTCGCTGACGCAGCCCAAGCTGTTACCGTTTTGGGTTCTTCAACGACCGGTGTTCCACCAGTTCGCATCAAGCCTCAACACCGCCAAACACGAGGTCCGTGTGTTCGACACCAGAACCACCGAGCGAATCTTCAAAGACACGACGACAATGCTGCAATCGCCGTTGGCATTGAACGGACCGGACCCATCCGGGCGAGTTGACCTTCAATTTCATAATGCCACGATCGAGATCACCCCGGGTGAACCCTTCGAGAACGCCGACGACAAGCAAAACGCCGCAGAATAAGCGAGTCGAGGGCTGTTCAATCGTCCCTCGCGCAAACAATAACGCGGACGTTTCCGGTAGAAAAAACGTCCGCGTGTTTTGAGTTCGATCGGTATTCTTCGGCTTATTCGTCTGGCACGTAAGGCAACAAACCGATGAAGCGAGCACGCAAGACGGCGGTCCGCACGGCACGCTGATACAATGCGGAAGTTCCCGTTCGACGACGCGGCAGAATCCGGCCTTCACGGTCAATCAGAGTCCGCAGCAACTTGACGTCTTTGTAGTCCACATAAACTGGACGTACTGGCTTGCCATCCGGCATGAACCGGCACTTCAGCTTCTTTTTGAGACGTGCTCGTTTCTTCCGTCGACGACGGATATCCATCCGACTCATTCCGTAATACTCCACAATTGGGTTGTCCAACGGACGAACCGCGACAACGCACCAGTTCGCTGGAATTCACGCCTGTGAATATGGTTACCTTCCCCTGAAGGTATCCGGCGAACCAAGACAAGCCGCTGATTGTAGTCGCAAGCCAGTGAAATGAAAGTGTTTCGAGCCTGAAAACTCCAAAATTCCTCGCCGCATGTCCCCCTCGAACGTCAAACAACCACTACTCCGGTCAAGAAATCACCAGTTTGAGGGAGGTTCATTCACTCAGCTGTCACCGGACGAGATCGCTATAGCCTCATGAATCGCAACGCCATTCAGCGCAAACAATTCACCACAAACAACTTAGCTTAAGTTCCCTGGAAGTGAAATTCGTTGAATTCTCAGATCGGCACGGTTTCTGCGACGTTTGGAGTTGTCGAAGCAAACATCGGAACTGTCATCCGATCGATGAACTACGAGAATTTCGCAGGAGGGAACACCATGTCCTCATTAACCACACATCATCGGCACACAAACGGCACGAACTATGGCAGTTCGACGCTGGCCCAAGATACGCACTCCCTGAGCCTGGGATACATTATGTGGATCTTTGGCTTCCTGGGGATGCACCGGTTTTACTACGGTAAGAAAATCACCGGTACGATCTGGTTCCTGACAGCAGGGCTGGCAGGGATCGGTTGGCTGATCGACTTGTTCTTGATTCCGTCAATGGACGCTCAAGCCGACGACCGGTACGTCGAAGGTCCAGTCGACTACAACGTCGCATGGATTTTGCTATCGGTTCCGGTCGTGGGGACGCTTGGTGCCCACCGGTTCTACATGGGCAAGTGGATCAGTGGTTTGATCTACCTTTGCACCGGTGGCTTGTTCTTCGTTGGTTGGTTGTACGACCTGTGGACCATCAACGAGCAAATTGACAAACTCAACCAAACTGTCTGATCAAAGCCTTGAATTGTACGACTAACTCAATTGCCGCCCTGATGTTAAGGGCGGCTTTTTCATTTGGTTTTCTTCTTCTTTTTCACCGTTTTCTTTTTCGCCTTGGACGGTTTTTGTTTTTCGGCTTTGGGGTCTGATTTCTTGTTCTTGAAGATCCGGTCCCAGCCGTCCGCGAAGTCCTCGGATGATCCTGTGTGTACTGTATAGCCCGTCATAAATTTCCCTCCAAATTTGACCCGGTCATTTTGCTACGCCGTTGTGAGTCCGAGTCGCTTTCGAATACTTTCCCATGGTTGTAAATACGTCAGGAACGGTAGCCCATCGACTGTTGGTTCGGGTCGAGCAGTGACCCCATCCACGGCGGCTCCCTCTCGAACGAGCGTTTCCAACGCCAGTCGTTCATGAGTGCGATCGAATGGCAGTAATCGATCCACTACGCCTAGGGTCACGGCCATCGCTGCCGCAAGGCCGTAGCCGCCCCAATTGCTGACTCCAGTTACGATAGTCCAATCGGTGGAAACTCGACAAGGGATGCACGCAGGTGACGTTGGCGGTAGTCGTCTCGCGAGATCTTCCCAGGCTATCGACCCGAAGCCGATTTCGTTGCCGCCATCACCCACACCGATCGTGCGGGGTCGTGGATCGTCGGACGAATCAACCTCAAATAGTCGGTAAAGTGGCGGTGTCCACTCGTCGATCACGCCTCCCAACATATTGTGACAGCGATCCCACGAGGTTTGAGGCACAAGTTCGGCAAACCGCTGACGACCGCGTTCATTGGAGCCGAACGATTCAGGCGTATGTGCAGGACCGCTGCGTTCGATGGAGATGAGATGGGACCACTCGGGTTTCCTACCGTTGCCGTCGAATTTCAATTTGCCATCGGAGTTCAGTTCGAGAATGCGAACCACGCCTGCCGGTAGTCCATAAGCATTCGCCGCGACACGAACCGTATGAGCACAGAATCGGTCGGTGATTAAATCGACTTTTCGATCGATGTCGTATAGAAACCGGGCCAACATGGCCGCCCCCAGCGGCCCGTCGGTTTCAGCGGCAGGTGGGTTGGCACGCGGAACGTAATAGCCCGTGACAATTCCGATTGCTTTCCCATTCTTGGCCAATTCTGTAGCTGCAAATTCTAAGTGTCCTGGGCACAGCGGAGGAAACCGGTCTTCCGAAGCGATCAATCCCCGGCGAGCAGGGTCGCTGCGTATGATCCTTTCGATTTCGGCAATCGTCTGGGAAACATTCATGGTGTCGGCTGCCAAAGTGCGGAGAGATCGACGTTCCCGCCAGAGAGAATGATGCCAATTTTTCGACCGGCAATACCTACGGAGTTCTCCAGGAGACTGGCCAACGGTACCGCCGCCGAGGGTTCAATGACAATCTTCATCCGTTCCATGATGAGCCGCTGTGCGTCACGAATCATGGCTTCCTCGGCCAAGCGAATTTCGTCCACGTGTTCACGGATCACGGGAAATGTCAATTCTCCCAACCCGGTCAAGAGACCATCTGCAATACTTCGTTCACCGATGCTAGGTTGTCGAATTCCGGTTCTTAGACTTTCCGCAGCATCATTCACGTTCCGTGGTTCACCGGCCCACACTTGGATCGGCCGCTGTTGCGATTTTGCCACGATCGACGTCCCCGCAAGCAAGCCACCGCCTCCGACCGGGGTCATCACGATGTCTAGATCCGGGCACTCCTCAAGGAACTCGAACGCCGCCGTTCCTTGGCCCGCGATGATTCGTAAATCGTCGTAGGGATGGACGAGCATCGCCCCGGTTTCTTGTTGGATCCGCTGGCAAGTTGCTTCCCGAGCCGACTGGTTCGGTTCGCAGAATGTAATTTTCCCGCCATAGTGCTCGACAGCGGCGACTTTGACTTTCGGAGCGTTCGAAGGCATTACGATGTACGCCGATACCCCTCGCAAACCTGCTGCCCATGCCAATGCCGCTGCATGGTTACCGGAGGAATGCGTCACAACGCCACGCTCAGCTTCAGAGCCACTAAGGGATTGCACAGCATTGGTGGCACCGCGTGCTTTGAATGCGCCGGTCTTCTGAAAGTTTTCGCATTTGAACACGAACTCTGCATCGAGACGCCGATTGATGTGGGCGCACGTCAACACAGGTGTCTTACGGATCAAGTGTCCAATACGCTTTTGAGCTTCGACAATCTGAGCGAAATCAATCAATCCAACCGTCCATTCCGCGGGTACTGTTCAAAGAATACGATATTGTTTTTTAAGAGATCAATATCCTATGATATAAGATAATATTCGATCGAACCAGCAGCGCTAGATCGATTCCAGCCCGAAAAAAGCCGACAACCTTCGGTATTTGCAGCGTTTCCGTTAAGTTGCCCCCCACTTTTTGGCAACAGTATCCACGTAACCGCCTGCGGAATTTCCTTTTCTTTCTACCGTTTCATTTTGTCTCGAGGAGAGCACCATGAATTTTTCGAAAGGCCCCCGGCAACGATCTCGTGGTTTCACGTTGATCGAGTTGCTCGTTGTCATCGCGATCATCGCGATTCTCATCGCCTTGCTGTTGCCTGCGGTTCAACAGGCGCGAGAAGCCGCCCGCCGGACCGAGTGTAAGAACAAGCTGAAGCAACTCGGCATTGCGATGCACAATCATCACGACGTGTACCGCAAGTTTCCTCGCAACTATCTGCAAGTGGGTGGCAATGCCTGGGAAGCCCTGAGTGCGAACTACTACTTGCTGCCGTTCTTGGAACAGAACAACGCGTACGAGCAAGCGGAAGCGAACATCACCAACTGGGGCTGGATTTATGGCAATACGATGAACATCGACTTGGCCGCCTTCCACTGCCCGTCGGCAGTTCCCGGCCCGGAACGTGGAAGTCACCCGCAAGGCTGGGACGGACCGAGCACCAACTATGCATGGTGCACCGGAAGTAGCACTGACACGGTATGGGCGGGAAATCGCTTCAATGGAGCGATCGCATATCAAACCGACCGCAGACTCGCTGATATCACGGACGGAACCTCCAACACCGTGATGGCCGCCGAGATTCTTTCCGGCTCCGGAAATACCGGTTCGACGGGCAAGTATCCTTATGACTTTTTCTATGTCGGTAACGGAACTATCAATGCCGTCGCCGATAAAGAATTCCCAACGCAAGCGGAACTCGACAGCATCGGCAGCGCTGCCTTAAGTAGCCCGATTGGATTCAAATCCAACAATGGAACCATGTGGGCTTGGTACGCAGCGGGTCAGTCAACTTTCAATGCCGCCGCACCGCCGAACTGGAAGTATCCAACCACGGGTGGCGATTGCTGCCCGGGTGGGGCTCACGACTGGGGCGTCGGAATCGTTCCACCACGAAGTCAACACCCTGGTGGTGTCAACGCTTGCTTGGCAGACGGCTCGGTCCGCTTTATCACCGATAACGTTGACTTGCTAACTTGGCAACGACTCGGCAACCGAAAAGATGGGCAAGTCGTCGGCGATTACTAAGCATTGAGCGAATCGCAACGACTCTATCCCCCATGGGGATGAGAATAGGCCGCTAGTTCCGACTGGCGGCTCTTTCCTTTCCATCCTCTGTGTTCTTTCAAGACCCACACCATTCTCGAATCATAGTGTTGTCAGCTCAAGAGGTTAAAATGCGTTTACTGTCTTTTACGTTTTCTGCGTTGATGCTGGTGTTCCTCCTCGGTTGTGGAGGCGGCGGCGTGGAAGAGAAAGAGATCGAGGTCAAAGCTTCGAATGATCCCCTCTACGAACCGCGGGCAATTCTGACTCGCTATGCCGAAGGGCAACCGCTCGGCAGCGAAATTGCTAGCTTCCCGTACCATGTCAATCAGGTTCGCGAAACCGATCCCGAACGTGCCGATATTCTGGAAAAAGGCATCGCAGATCTCCAAGCCGCTCCACCGGCGAAGCGAAAAGAGATTGCCAAAGAACTGCTAACCAAATTGGCCCCGAGCATGGGGATCACGCCTGATTCCTCCGAAGAAGCGAAGTCGGAAGATACCGAGTCTGAATAAATGGCCCCCAGCCGACACCATAGCAAATGGCGTCGGCTGGGTTTTATCATCTACGTGGCATGAATGAGTTCCGCCAACTGATCGATGTACTTCGGGATTTCCTCGTGAGGATTGGCTTCTTCAAATTCGAGCACGACGTAACCCTTGTAACCGGCATCCTTTAAAATGCCGATGATCCGGGGCAAGTCGGCCGGCTGCTTGCGACCGCCGTTCGGTGACACCATCACCTTGATTTGCGCGTTGACCGCCAGCGGAGCGATTTTGGCAAGGTCGCGATACGGGTCGTCGGTGCGGAAGTTGCCGCTGTCGAAATTGACACCGAACCACGGCGAATCGTTGACCTGTTCGATGATGCTTAGCATTTGCTCGGGCGTGGCGGTAATTCCTCCGTGGTTTTCCAACGCAAGCAACACGCCCTTTTCGGCCGCGTATTCCAAAGATTCATTGATCCCCGCCGCACAACGTTTGATGGCGGCTTCTTCGCTATCCCCCTTGGGAGTCTTGCCCGCGAAAATGCGGATGACGGGGGCTCCCATCGCGGCGGCATAGTCAATCCATTGCCGAGTTTTCGCAAGTTCCAGCTCCCGTGATTCCCCCTCGGGCAGGGCGAAGTCGTTACCAATGGCCGTGCCAGAGATGTCCAAGCCTTGCCGGAACGTGCGATTCTTGAGCATCATCAGGTACTCATTCGTCACCTCCTTGGGAAAGTAATAACTCGTGAGTTCCGTGCCTGCGAGTCCTAGCCCCGCGCAGAAATCGATGAAATCGCTGAGCGTCATCTGCGGGTCGCTTCCGCCCGGTCGGAGTTGCCGATTGAACGAATAGGCCGCCAACGACAGCTTCATCGACGAATGGGCCTTCGGCTTGGACTCCGCGGCGGTAACACCACTTGGAGCCAATGCGGCTACCGCACCAGCGCCGGCGACGGTGGAGAGAAAATGGCGACGGTTCAGCGAATTTGCTGCTTGATCAGTGTTCATCGATCGTCTTCCGAACTATTGAGAATCAGTTTGTGTCCCAGGAATTAGCGCGTCTTCATTCTGCGCAGGCCGGTCGGAATTGCAAAGCCCACCGACGCCACTAAACTGAGCATTGACGATTGAGTGAGTGGTGCAATGCAAACTCGGTCAGACAGCTTCCCTAAATTCTAATTCCTCTATCCTAACCCCTCATTCAAACATGCCTCGCTACGATGCCAACCGGATCGAACCCAAATGGCAAGCCCACTGGGATCAACACGCCACCTTCGAAATGCCGGACGGAATCCCCGATGGCGAGAAAAAATACGTGCTCGACATGTTCCCGTACCCCTCGGGTGATGGGTTACACGTGGGGCATCCCGAGGGGTACACCGCGACGGATATCGTCTGCCGCTACGCCCGCATGCAGGGCAAGAACGTGTTGCACACGATGGGCTGGGACTCCTTCGGTCTGCCCGCCGAACAACATGCCATCAAGACCGGCACACATCCGCGGGTCACGACGGAAAAGAACATCGACAACTTCCGTCGACAGTTGAAAAGTTTAGGGTTCAGTTACGATTGGTCTCGCGAGTTCGCCACGACCGACCCGGATTATTACCGCTGGACCCAGTGGATTTTTCTGCAACTTTTCGACACTTGGTTCGATGCCGATCGCGAATGGACCGGCCCCGACGGCAAAACACGCACTGGAAAAGGCCGACCGATTTCCGAGTTGCCCATCCCAGAAGACGTGCAAGCCGCAGGCGAGGCCGCGGTACGGCGGTACCAAGATTCACACCGCTTGGCTTACCAACACGAGGCGCCCGTCAATTGGTGCCCGGCTCTTGGCACGGTGCTCGCGAATGAAGAAGTGACCGCGGAAGGCAAGAGCGAGCGGGGCGATCACCCTGTCGAACGCCGGAAACTTCGACAATGGATGCTTCGCATCACTGCGTACGCGGAGCGTTTGTCTGAAGAACTTGAAGACTTGGACTGGCCCGATTCCGTCAAAGCGTTGCAACGCAATTGGATTGGCAAAAGTTTAGGTGCGGAAGTCGATTTCTACATTGGTTCCCAATCGGAAGAGGGGTTCAACGCCTGGAAACAACAGCGTGAGAAGACCGGTTTTCCGAAATCACCTGATGACGAAGTCCTTCGTGTCTACACAACCCGCCCTGACACACTTTACGGTGCCACTTATATGGTGCTCGCACCGGAGCATCCCGCCGTCGATCGGTTGACGACGAAAGACCAGCAAGCCAATGTCGAGGAATACCGTCGCATGGCGGGCTTGAAGAGCGATCTCGACCGCACCGATTTGGCCAAAGAAAAAACCGGTGTCTTCACCGGCAGCTATGCGACAAACCCGGTCAACGGCGAACAGATTCCGATCTGGATCGCCGATTACGTGCTTGTCAGTTACGGCACCGGGGCCATCATGGCGGTGCCGGCTCACGACGAACGCGACTTCGAATTCGCGAAAGCCTTCGACTTGCCGATTCTTCAAGTTGTCGCCTCCACGACCAACACCGAATCTGTCACCATCGAAGATACGAATATGTTGGACACATTGACGATGGATGACAGCAACGCGGGCTTCGTCCACGTCCCCGATTTAGAATTGGATGAGGCGTTCACCGACACCGGTTATGCGATCAACTCTGGTTCGTATGACGGGATGGCCACAGACGACTTCAAAAAGCGAATCGCGGGCGATTTGCAGGAACAAGGTGTGGGCCGGGAAGCCGTCAACTATCGGCTTCGCGATTGGTTATTTAGTCGGCAGCGGTATTGGGGCGAACCGTTCCCGATCTGGCACGAACTCGACGCCGACGGCAACCCCACCGGTTTGGTGCGTGCAGTCGAAGACAGTGAATTGCCGGTCGTATTGCCGGAGATGGAAGACTTCCAACCCACCGGCACACCCGATCCGCTCTTGTCCAAAGCCCCGAACGATTGGCTCTACGCAACGACTGAAGACGGCGTGAAACTCAAGCGTGAAACCAACAGTATGCCGCAGTGGGCCGGTTCATGTTGGTACTACTTGCGGTTCGCCGACCCGAAGAACTCCGAGCGATTCATCGATTCTGCGAAAGAAAAATACTGGTTGCCGGTCGATCTCTACATCGGCGGTGCCGAGCACGCGGTGTTGCACTTGTTGTACTCGCGGTTCTGGCACAAGGTCTTGTTCGATCGCGGCGAAGTCACCACGCCCGAACCGTTCCAGAAACTCGTCAATCAAGGGATGATCCTTGGTGCTCCCGAGTTGACCGGCTTCCAAGATTCCAACGGCAAATGGGTCTCTGCGAAAGCGGTGCGTGAAAACGAAAACGAAGAACTCGACGCCACACATGTGATGACCGACACGGGCAAGCCGGTGACTGCAGTCACGCTCCAAGGTGATCAGGTTGAAAAGAAGGGCGAGAACTTCGTATTGGTGGACGACCCGAAAATCGTCGTTGACAGTCGCGCCTACAAGATGTCGAAATCGCGGGGGAACGTGATCAACCCGGACGATATCGTCTCGCAATACGGTGCCGATTCCTTGCGGCTTTACGAGATGTTCATGGGGCCGCTCGAACAGAACAAACCGTGGAGCATGTCCGGCGTGGATGGCGTGTATCGCTTTCTCGGTCGGGCATGGCGGATGATTGTCGACGAACGGGCCGACGAAGTGAAACTCAATGCCTCCGTGCAAGACATTCCGCCGAACGAAGACCAAGAACGAATCCTGCACAAAACGATTCAAGCAGTCGGCGAGGACATAGAACGGTTGTCGTTTAACACGGCCATTAGCCGAATGATGGAATTCACCAACGCCGTCACCGCGATGGACCAACGCCCCCGGGCGATCTTGGAGCCGTTCGTGTTGTTGCTCGCTCCGTTCGCACCGCACTTAGCCGAGGAACTTTGGGAGTTGTTCGGGCACGAGACGTCATTGGCTTACGAACCATGGCCGAAATTCGACGAATCGAAAATTCGTGAAGACACCGTTGAAGTCCCCGTGCAAATCAACGGCAAAGTCAAAGCGAAAATCCATGTCCCCACAGGTGCCGACAAAACCACCCTCGAAACCACTGCCACCCAAGACGAAACTGTCCAAGGTTTCCTCGAAGGCAAACAAGTCGTCAAAGTCATTGCCGTCCCAGGACGACTCGTCAACTTCGTCGTCAAAGGGTAGGGCGACGGCTAGCATAATCTCACATTTGGCTTAGAAAAAAGGGTGGCATGTCCACGGCTTTGCGTGGACATGATCCAACACCCGATAATCAATGCGATCCACGTAATGTTGACCGGTCGACCAGGCCACCTTCTCACCAACAGTCCACTATGAACACTTGAAACGCATGCACTGACTCATGACAATCTATTGCTGATAAGTTCGGAGCACGAAAGCCCCCAAGTTCAACATCAGCGAATACGAAACATGGCCTCGACAAAGCTTCAAGACCGTCAACAAAAATTCGGGCACTTATTAAAACGCGATCACACGCTAAACAGCGCAATACTCTTTGGACTCGACGGTTATCCGATCGAAATTCAAGCACGCGCTACTGAAGTTTTGAGGGGGCCCGTTTCGGTAACTAGTGCTACAACAATTACTGGTATGGCCACAGGTGCAATTCGCGAAGCCTTTCAACGTATAAGCGGAGCATTTGCAAAACTTGACATCCCACAATCTGATGTCGGTATCTTAATCAACTTGGTGCCCCCGGATCTCCCGAAGTTCGGGACGTGGCTCGATCTGCCACTCGCTATCATTATGTTGCAAGCTGCCGGCCAATTACCTGACCTTCCCGAAGAAAAGGAAGGTGACTTTGTGATTGTCGGTGAAATCGGAATTCATGGAGAGGTACGACGTATTAAAGGAGCATTGTCACTGTCATTCCAGGCAAAGCCTGGCCAGTCGCTTATTGTACCGTCCGGCAATGAAAAAGAGTGCGCTTTGATTCTGGCCAAACCAGGACATGAAGGTTGCCGAGTCTTTCCTGTTTCGACTCTCGAAGAAGTGATCCATTTTTTCCAAGGTTCTAAACGCCTCGAGAATGCACTAAGTCAGTCAATTCAGTTCGACTCAGCGACTCCTAAAGCTGTAGATTTTGGACGGATCAAGGGTCAGAAACTGGCACGCGATGCCGCAGTGATCTCTGCTGCAGGTGGCCACAATCTGCTTCTGATTGGCCCGCCTGGTGAGGGAAAGTCACTGATTGCGAGTGCAATACCGGGCATTCTACCTCGACTGAGGGATCACGAGAAAGTTGAGCTTACCCGGATTTATTCTGCATGTGGTGAACTCGAGCATGATGCGTTGGCCGTCACTCGTCGATCAATGAGAACCATTCACCACACGGCTTCGAAAGTAGCACTCGTGGGAGGTGGTAGCAAAGTGCCGCAGCCAGGTGAAATCACGCTGGCACACCTAGGCGTACTCTTTCTCGACGAATTAGCTGAGTTTTCTAGACCCTCGCTTGAAGCCTTGCGTCAACCGATCGAACAAGGATGGATTACCATATCCCGTTCGGATGCGACCCTGAAATTTCCAAGTCAATTCACTCTCGTTGCGGCAATGAATCCTTGCCCTTGCGGATATTTTGGAACGGACCGGTGTGTTTGCCGTCCAACTGACGTAGAGAAGTACCAAAGCAAAATAAGCGGACCATTGCTAGATCGCATCGACTTACAAGTTGATATCAAACCCCTAACGACAGAAGAGCGTTTTGCAGAAACTGAGGAAGGAGTTTCCCCTCGACTTCGTCGAAAGGTCGAGCAGGCGAGGGATCGTCAAGCGAAACGATTTGACGGGACTGACATTCCCTTCAATGCTGCAATTCCAGGTGGTCACGTCCGAGAATACTGCAATTTTTCTGACGACGGTTTCGATGCTTTCAAGAACGCAATCGAGACGAATACACTATCGACAAGGTCAATGGATCGACTAGCAAAGGTAGGCCGGACAATCGCAGACTTGGAAGACTCTGATTTACTACTACCTCAACATATCAAAAAGGCTGCAAACTATGTGATTGGTGGTTCACTTCGATCACAATTCTAGACGTGACTTCGATAATCTTGTAGGTCAGGCCACATCGGACGTGATAATGGCCGTGGGCAGACAAGAATGTCCCCTAATTTTCGGACCGAATTTTCAAAGTCGAACCATGAAACGACTCACGGTTCTTGTTCTCGTAAGCATGTTCATCACTTCCGATGCTCATGCAGAAACCTTTCGCATCGCCACTTACAACCTCAATTGGGGCAATCAGCGTGGCGATCAAGTTCTGGATGCAATCGCCACCGCCAAGCCCGATGTGATCTGTTTTCAAGAAACGACTCCCCAGTCGGAAGGCTTTCTGCAAAGGCAATTGCGGGGAACCTATCCCTACTTTTATGCCTCGGGGCACCAAGGGCAATTCGCGGCCGAACGGTTGGCGTTTGCGTCTAAGACGGAACTGACGAATCTCAAATTCCATCCGCCGGTCGAGGGTTTGTTCGGTTTTTATTCGGCACGATTGCAGATCGCTGAGAGGGACGTGCATCTGGTGAATGTCCATCTCGATCCGTTTCGCGTCACTCGGAACATTGGGTTTCGCGACGCCATGGTGATGCTGTCAAAAACCGAAAAGACGCACGAACGCGAGATTGCCCGTATTCTCAAAACGATCGACCCCCGAAAGCCGACGATCGTCATTGGTGACTTCAACAGTCTCTCCAAATTCACCGCTCCGACGCAGCTTCGAGAACTTGGGATGATTGACGCATTTGCCGCCGTGCACGACGACGCGGACAACCATCCGACATGGACTTGGCCGACCCGACCGCTGCCTTTGACTTTGCGAATTGACTACATCTTTCATACCGACCACTTTCAGACAACCGCTGCAAAAATTGTTCGTCGCGAGGGTTCGGACCATTCACTGCTAGTTGCATCGCTGAAATTAAAGTGAGTCGCAGAGACCTCCAAAGTCCCACGGCTTGCCACATCGTCCGCATGAGGAAAACCGACCGCAAGTTGGATTCCGTCGATCGAAGCGGTTGTGTTTGAGTCGTTCGCGTTCTTAGAATCTCAAGGTTTTCCCTGTACTCGCGTGTCGTCCAAAACTGATTGGGACCAAGGTGGCTATCGAACTTCGCAACCCGCATAGTGTGATGTCGGCATTGGAACAGCGGCCGAACGCTGTGATGGAAATTCGTCTGCACTCTCGGCAGCCAGGGACCGCTTGGGAGGCTGTTGCAGAGGCGGCGTCCGCTGCTCGTGTTCCCGTTCGACGCGGGCAACGTCCCGAGCAAGCCGGCCGACGAAATCCGAAGGGCGACCAATCGGAGCGAATCGGCGCCGGCACCGCGACGGTCAAAGAACTTGATCCAATCGAACTAGACAATATGTTCGAAAACGGTGGCCAACGGGCGAACGGTCGAGGGATCTGGTTGGCCTTGGATCAAGTGCAAGACCCGCGAAATCTTGGTGCGATTTTTCGATCGGCGGCGTTCTTCGGGTTGGAAGGATTAATTTTCACCCGTCATAAGTCGGCTCCGCTGACGGGCGTCGCTTACGATGCCGCTTCGGGGGGAATCGAATATGTACCGTACGCCAACCCGCCAAGTCTGACGCGAACGTTGCAACTGGCCCGCGACAACGGCCTATGGATTCTGGGCGCATCGGAACACGCCGAGCAAGACGTTTCGGAGGTCGATCGCGAGCGTCCGTGGCTATTGATCGTGGGCAACGAGCAACAAGGCTTACGTCGTCTGACCAAGGAAAACTGCGACGAAATGTGTCGGCTTTCGCCTCGCGGCCCCGTGCAGTCGTTGAATGTTTCCGTCGCGACGGCGGTGTTGCTGGCCGGCCTCACGCGTTGATTGACGCGCGATAGCCCCTATGCCACACTGTGAAAACTGTCATACTGCCTTCCCCATATTCCGCCGAGGTGTAGCCGATGGTTTGTCACCGCCGACACGTAATTCCCGCACTCGCCGCGTTCGTTTTTGCACTGGTTATCGCGTCCCAAGCAACTGCCGAAAACTGGCCGTCATGGCGTGGACCATCACATAACGGGATCTCCGCCGAGACCAATCTTCCTGTCGAATTCAGCCCGGACAAGAACGTGGCTTGGAAACTTCCGTTACCGGGCCAAGCGGGAGCCACCCCATGCATTTGGGGCGAAAACATTTTCGTGACGTCCGTCGATGACAATGATTTCCTGCTGCTGTGCATCGGCACGGATGGCAAAGAGAAATGGCGGCGGATGATCGGCAATGGCAACCAAACCGTTCGTGGCGACGAAGGGAACTACGCATCACCGTCGCCTTCGACCGATGGCAAACATGTCTGGGTCATGTTCGGCCAAGGGGACTTGGCATGCTATGACTTCGAAGGCAACGAAGCGTGGGCCTTCAACCTCCAAGATCGCTACGGCAAATTCCGCATTCAGTTCGGCATGGCATCGACGCCGGTTCTCCACAAAGGTCGGCTGTACTTGCAACTGATCCACGGCGAAGGCCAACCGAACACGCAGGAAGCCCGTGTCGTCGCGCTCGATGCTGCAACCGGCGAGGAGATTTGGCAGACTGGTCGTGTGACAGGGGCATCGCAGGAAAACGAACATTCCTACGCATCGCCCACCCTCTACGATGACGGAAAAACCACGTACCTCGTCACACATGGCGGCGATTATGCCATCGCGTACAATTTGGAAGATGGCAAGGAACGTTGGCGGCTCGCTGGTTTGAATCCGCAAGACGATCCGAACCGTCGGTATCATCCCACGTTGCGATTTGTCGCGTCTCCAGTTGCCAACGAGGGCATGGTTGTTGTGCCGACTGCGAAGAATGGTCCCGTCGTCGCCATCAAGGGTTCCGCCAGCGGTTTGGTCGATGCGGACTCTGCCGACCATTTGTGGACACGACCGCAAAACACGCCAGACGTACCATCACCGCTCATCAAAGATGGCTTGGTCTATCTCTGTCGTGAGAATGGAAACTTGCTCGTGCTCAACGCCAAGACCGGCAAAGAAATTGAAGAAAACCGCACGACTCGCGATCGTCACCGAGCATCGCCCGTAGCCGCGGATGGCAAGATTTACCTCACCGCTCGTGGCGGAGTGATTACCGTTCTCAAAGAAGGTGCGAAGTTTGAGATACTCGCCCAGAATGATCTCGGTGAGGAAATCTCCGCATCGCCCGCCATCTCCAACGGCACGATTTACCTGCGGACCTTCAATTCCCTGTGGGCCATCCGTCAAAAGTAGGGCTACCCGCTAGATCGTGTGCCACGGCTCTGTGAATCGTGGCACACAACTCAACTTGTGAACAAGCTATGACAGAACCGATGACGTTGCGGCAGTTACAGGATCTCATCGAGACGATGTATTCCGCGAAGGATGTGGAACGTGGCACGGCGGGCACGTTCATGTGGTTGATGGAGGAAATCGGCGAACTTGCGGCGGCTCTCCGAGAGGGCACGCCCGAGGAATTGGCTCGGGAATTTGCCGATGTTCTGGCATGGTTGGCCACCATTGCCAATGTTGCCGATATCGATCTGACGAAAGCCGTGCAGGACAAGTACGGCGGCGGATGTCCCGGCTGCGGTGAAATGGTCTGCAACTGTAACGTCAAACCATAAGTACTGAGATCAATCAAAACCATTTGGTGCCATTGGCTTCGCCTGTGCAGCGGGTGCGGTCGTCGGCGACGAAAAACACTGGCATAGCCAATGGCATCGAACTGGAACTTTCAACTCGAATGCTTTCAATGACCTTCTTTGGGTCCAGGCAGATTTGGGATTGAAGATGGAAACGTTGCTACAGACGCTCGTTGATTCCGTTCGTGGGGGTTCCCCTTGCGCTTACACGGCTCTCGTGGAAACTCGGGGTTCAACGCCGCAAAAAGCGGGAGCCACTATGCTCGTGTTTCCCGACGGTTCGCAAACCGGAACACTTGGCGGCGGGTGCGTGGAAGCCGAGGTCAAACAACGTGCACTCCGGTTGCTCGATCATGGCGAGCGGGAAATTCTCACCTTCAATCTCGACAGCGATTACGGTTGGGACGACGGCCTGATTTGCGGCGGTCGCATGCGGATGCTCGTCGATCCCATTCGCCCTGGTGACGACCTAAGTTATTTCGATCGACAATTGGAACTTCTAAGGGACGGTCGAGGTTCGACGGAAGTGATCGTCTTTCAGACGGACTCCGCCGATGCGGCCGGTGATCGGTACTTGCTCGATGCAAATGGTGAGATTGTGGCCAGTCGCAGCATCAACGAGTTGCCGACGGAAGCGAAAGAAAATCTGCGGTCATTAGCCGACCGACCGCGACCGTACGTGGCGAAGGGCGTGTGCTATTTGCCTCGCTTGGATCGGTGTCGGCTGTTGATCGTCGGAGCAGGGCATGTCGGGCAGGAAGTCGCCAAGTTGGCGGCAGCGGCGGACTTCGATGTCTGGGTGGTCGACGACCGCGAACAATACTGTAATCCCGAACGCTTCCCACAAGCAAAGCGGTTGATCGTTGCAGACATCGACACCGCATTGTCGGGTTTGGATGTCGATCCCGACACCTATGCGATTATCGTCACCCGTGGCCACAACCACGACGAAGAAGCGTTGTACCATTTGGCGGAAACATCGGCTCGGTACGTGGGGCTGATTGGTTCCCATCGCAAGATCAAACTGATCTTCGAAGACCTGCTCGCCGAGAACATTTCCGCGGATGCACTCGAACGAGTTCATGCACCGTTAGGGTTGGATATTGGTTCGCAGACGGTGCCGGAAATTGCCGTTAGCATTGTGGCCGAACTCATCGCCCATCGAAACCTTGGCGGCATTCCCGAGAAATACCAACGGGCCAGCCTGCTGCATGAGATCAAAGGACGATCGCCGAAGTCGTAACACATCGTCCGCCCCTGGCTGCTCGACCGACTCACCGAATCACTTGGCAACCGGGCACTTTGTTCTGAAGTTCCTCGACCGCTTTCTTCGACACTTTCGTATTGTGCAGCGTGAGCTTTTCCAAGCTTGTCAGTGCCGCTAACTTTGTGAGCGCGGTATCGGTAATGTTGGTGGCCGACAGTTCGAGTTCCTTCAGATTTTCTATTTCCACCAAGGCATCGATTCCCGCATCGGTAATGGGCGCCCCGTGCAACCCGAGGAATTGAAGATCGCTGAGGACCGATAGGTTCTTCAAATCGTCGTCGGTGAGTTTTTGCCCATTGAGATTGATCCGCTGAATTTCGACAGCGCCTTCAGGAAGGTCCGTGAGCGATTTGATCTCTAGTGATTTCCCCGCAACCGTGACGCTTCCGCCATGTGCGACAACCCACCCGATCACCGCCGCTGATTGGGATGACGACGAACCGCATCCGGACAACACCCCCAGCGATAGCAAAGCAACCACGACTCCTACAGATTTCATTGACTGCACTTTCCGGTTTCGAGAGTTTGGCCGATCGAACACAATAAAGTACCGTACCCAACCACACGCGGCAAACCGGAACTTGATTTATGTGGCGACATCCTGCGGAAATTCCACTCGACCGATTGCAATCGGAATGTGAAGTCAAACGTCTCCGACGTGGCGGTCCTGGCGGACAACATCGTAACAAAGTCGAGACAGCGATCGTGTTGCATCACCGACCCACCGGCATTTCGGCCGAAGCGAACGAACGCCGTTCGCAAGGTGAAAACCTGCAGATCGCGTTGTTTCGTCTTCGTATCGCATTTGCACTTCAAGTTCGCAAGGACTGGATGGAACCAAGCCAGTTATGGACGTCGCGGGTCCGCTCGCAGAAGATCCAAGTTCGCAGTTCGCACGATGATTTCCCGGCATTACTCGCGGAAGTTCTCGATGCACTTGAGAGCGGCGAGTGGAACGTGGCGGATGTGGCGAACTCGATGGGGACGACAACCTCACAACTTGTGAAGTTCCTGAAACTTGAACCGGTGGCCCTTGCTCAGTTGAACGAACATCGGCAAGCCAAGGGACTCAAGGCATTGAAGTAATATTGGCAACTACGTTTTCTTTTTGTCCTTCAAACGCTTCCAAACTTTGTTTGTTTTCTTGCGTTTATCGTCGAAGAAGATCGCCTGATCCTTGGTGACCTTGATAATTTTCTGATCGCGAACGGTCCCTTTGATCTTTGTGACTAAATCAAAAGCGGCTTTCGGCTGACCGCGAATCGAGGTGAACACACACCGTCCATCTTTGACTTTCCACGTGATGTCGATCAGCAGTTCGTCATCCACGAGAAGTGAGTAAACCGTGGAAAACTCCACGTACATCGTGCCTTTGCCTTCAGGTTTCAGCGTGAGCGTGATCTTGCCATAGGACTCCGAACTTTGCCAACGCCCAATGAGGGCTTTGATATATTCCTCATCGGACGTTTTCTGCTTGGATCCAGACAGCGGATTGCTTGCGGATTGCAATTGCACCGCGGTCTCTGAAGGCGAATCGTCTTGGCCCACACCACTCAAAAGCACGCCGCCGACAGTCAGCGGAATCACCACGAGCAAGGCGATCGTCCAACGGAACCCACGAGAATGTTCGGAGGCTGCGAGTTTTGTTTCTGGCGTCCTGATCTCGTTCATGAATCCCGTCTCCTGCAAGAATCCACTGCGTTGGCTATCGTCCAACACCTTGGCTTTGTCCCGCCTTGCGAATTGGTTGGGCGTGGAACTTGAAGTGCATTTCGCCGATAGCCTCCACAAGTTCATTCTTCAATTCCGTCGTGCAACCGACCCGAAACGAATCCGGCGTTTGCAACACATAGCGGATTTTTTGACCAGGGTTGGTCTCGTCGGGCATCTCGGCCAATAATACCACTTCCGATGTGCCGGGATGTCGGCTAATCACGTCCCGCACGCGAATCATATCCTGTTCGTCGTGCAAACCATGTTGAAATTTGACCGCTAACTTGTCGGTAAAGGTTCGCTCGACTTCTTCCATTGTCAGCATCTGGTCGACGATGACGTTCGGCTCTCGACTGCGTTGATCCACACGGCCTTTGACGAAACGAATGGCATCGGGTTCGACGAGGTGCCCCATGCGGGCAAACTCCTCCGGCCACATGATACACCGGACGACACCGCCGGCGTCTTCGAAATCGAAATTCACATACCGTTGATTCCCGTTGCGGCTGGGCTTTTTCGTTTGCGCCTTCTTAATTGCTGAGACCATGCCCGCCAACAGCACTTCTGCTTTCTCGGGCAGATCTTTCAGTTCGGCGGCGGTGTGGGTGGCGAAGCGACTGAGTTGCTCCGCGTGTTCGGTGAGTGGGTGTGACGTGAGATAAAAGCCCAGAACTTCGCGTTCGTACGCAAGTTTCTGACTGTTCGTCCAATCGGCCGCCTCGGGCAAATGGACTTCGGTTTCCTCAGGTTCCTCGTCATCGCCCCCGAACAAACTCTTCTGGCCACGGGCTTTGTCGCGTTGCTTCGCCGACGCCGCTTGCACCGCCCGATCGACCGCCTGCATGTGTTGCTCACGGTTCGGTCCGAAACTGTCGAGCGCACCGGCTTTGATCAAGATTTCCAAGGCCGACTTGGTCAGTGCTTTTGGATCGACACGTTCCGTGAGATCGTAGATATTGAGGAACGGTCCGTTCGCCTCGCGTTCGGCGACCAACTGTTGCACCGCTGCTTCGCCCACACCTTTGATCGCCCCGAGACCGAATCCGATCTTTCCATCGACGACAGCAAACTCGACATCCGACGTGTTCACGTCTGGCGCGAGCACCTCGATCTTCATCCGGCGACAATCATCGGTTTGCTCGGCGATCCGGGTGGAGTCTTCCATCCCGCACGACAAGAGTGCCGCCATGAATTCCGTCGGGTAGTGAGCTTTCAAGTACGCCGTTTGATATGCAACCGCCCCGTAGGCCGTACTGTGCGATTTGTTGAACCCGTAACCAGCGAACTTCTCGATGAGTTCAAACAACTCGATAGCAGTTGCTTCGGGGATGCCGTTGTCGCGGGCACCTTGAACGTACTGCTCGCGGAAGTCGGCGATGATTTTCAGCTTCTTCTTGCTGATCGCCTTAATACAGCGGTACGACGCAGGCAGTTCGATGTTCCCCACGCGGTTGAGAATCCGCATGACTTGCTCTTGGTAGACCATCACGCCGTTGGTCTCGGCGAGCACTTCGTCCACGACGGGGTGAATCTTCCGCGGTTCTTGCCGACCGTGCTTGACGTTCACGTACTCCATGACCATCCCGCCTTCGAGCGGACCGGGACGGTACAACGCACTGGTGGCGATAATGTCTTCGAAGCGGTCGGGCCGCATCTTCGTCAGCAAGTCCCGCATCCCGCCGGACTCCAACTGAAAGATACCTTTCGTCTCACCACGTTGGAGCAGAGCGAAAGTCTTCGGGTCGTCCAACGGCAGTTTGAGTGGATCGATTTTGATTCCCTGATACCGCTCCACGTTTTTGACGGCTTTGTCGAGAATCGTCAGGTTCCGCAGCCCGAGGAAGTCCATCTTGAGCAGCCCGGCCATTTCCACGGTCGGACCGTCCCACTGCGTGATGATGTCTTCTTTGCCGGTGATGCGTTGCAGCGGAATGAAGTTCGAAATCGGTTCATCGGCGACCACCACACCGGCTGCGTGCGTCCCGGCACTTCTTGCCAAACCCTCCAGCCGATACGCAATGTCGATGAGTTCCTTGACCTGCGGATCGCTGTTATATGCGTCCTGCAAGTCTTGCGACTCTTCGACGGCGGTCTTCAGCTTGATGTTCAGCGTATCAGGAACCATCTTGGCGATTTCATTGACCCGAGGCAGCGGCACCCCGAGCGCTCGCCCTACGTCCCGCACCACCATCTTCGCCTTGAGTGTGCCGAACGTGCCGATTTGGGCAACGTTGTTGATGCCGTACTTCTCTTTGGTGTAGTCGATCACGAGTTGCCGACGATCACGACAGAAGTCGATATCGATATCCGGCGGTTCGCTCCGGGAGGGATCGAGAAACCGCTCGAACAGCAAGTCGTACTTGAGCGGGCAGACGTGCGAAAAACCGAGGACATACGCCACGATCGCCCCACACGCCGAACCCCGCGCCTGACAAGGGATACCTTGTTCGACGGCAAAGCGGGCAAAATCCCATACAATCAGGAAATAACTCGAATACCCCATCTGGTCGATGACGCCAAGTTCGTAGTCCAACCGTTCACGATGGGCGTCGGTAATGCCATCTTCACCGTACCGCCAGACCATTCCTTCTTCGCAGAGTTCACGGAGATAATCTTTGTCGGTCTTTTGCTCTGGTGGGCGGAACACCGGGTAGTGTTTCTCGCTGAGATCCAGCTGCAAGTCGATCCGGTCGGCAATTTCCTGTGACCGACCAACGGCGTCCTCCAACCCTGCAAATGCCTGATACATTTGCTCGGGCGAGCGGACGAAGAATTGATCGTTGTCCATCCGCATCCGTTTGGCATCGCTGCGGACGGCTCGCGTGTTGACGCACAATAGAATATCGTGAGCTTTGGCATCATCCTGGCAGAGGTAGTGCGAATCGTTCGTCGCGACCAACGGAATCCCGACTTGCTTCGCGAGATCGACGGTACCGTCTTGGCAAATCTTCTGAATTTCCAGACCCGCATTCTGGATTTCAAGATAGAAGCGGTCGCCGAAGACTTTGTCGAACCAGTGAATCAAACTTTTCGCTTTGTCGACTTCTTCCGCCAAAATGTAGCGGGACAGTTCACTCGATGCGCAACCCGACAGACAGATAATTCCCTCGTTGTGGGCTTCGAGCAGTTCCTTGTCGATCCGCGGCTTGTAGTAGAAACCCTCAGTATACGCCACTGACGCCATGCGGATGAGATTCCGGAAGCCGGTTTTGTTCATAGCCAACAACGTAAGGTGATGGCTCGCTTCCTTCATTCGTGAGGCGCTACGATCGGACCGGTGTCCTGGGGCGACATACGCTTCATACCCCACAATGGGGTTCACATCATTCGCACGACAAGTGGTATAGAACTCCATCGCACCATACAAGTTGCCGTGGTCCGTGATTGCACAGGCATTCATCCCCATGTCTTTCGTGGCTTGCACGAGATCGGGGATTTTATTGGCACCGTCGAGCAAACTGTAATGCGTATGACAGTGAAGATGGGCAAACGGGCGAGTTTCAGACATCAACAGTCCTGGGTCTGAGAGGAGCGAATCACCAGTATTCTACCATTCGGCAAGGTGAGTCGAAACGGTCGAGGGAATCCGGACGGCCTGGGCTCCGTCGGTGAATTCTGAATAAAATTTCCGGAATTTCAAAAACTTCGGAATTCGCGGGAATAAAAGTTTGGGAGATGACTCTTACAGATGCACAGGCCCACCGAACGGGGCCAGCATGGCCATGTGGGTCGTGCGGAAAATCTGTGGAATTCTCTTGAGGGAACTCGCAATGAAGAATTTGGCTGCTTGGATGTTGATGCTCTCGCTGACCGTTTTCACCGTCGGCTGCGGCGACAGCGAAAAACCTGCTGAAACCCCAGAAACACCAGAAACCCCAGCATCAGCTGAAGGCGAACACACCGAAGCTCCTGCTGAAGGCGAAGCTGGCGATAAGCCTGGCACCGACGCTGAAGACCCAGATAACGTCGAAGGCGATACCCCAGCCGATGGCGACAGCAAGTAAAGTCCAATCACCTCAGATTGGCACCATGAATATCGAAAACGCCGCCGAGAGTTTCCCTCTTGGCGGCGTTTTCTTGCTTTGGATTTGTCGCAAGATTCACTTGCCGGTCACGAATTTGGCTTGAACTTTCGAACCGGTCGCAGGTTGCAGTTCCACCCGAACTGGGGCTTCGCGTTCGTCGGTCAGTACGGCGAAGGTGAGTCGGTGAGTGCCGGTAGTGAGAGGCACTGTGATCGCATTTGCTGGTTCGAGGGGTTTGGAATCCAGCCATACTCGCAAGCCGTCTGGTGAGTTCAACCGCAAAACCGCCTCCCCGGGTGTGGTCACCTCGACTTCGGTGCGAGCGAAGGCCACGATCGGTTCGCCAGAGCGGGGACCGCGGAGTTGGTTCATCACCGGAAGATCCTCGATCGGCAAATCGCCATTCACCCGGCTATAGGCAGGCTTCCAGGCGAACGCATCAGGATTGTTCGCGGCCGCATCGTAACTGGTGCGACGCAACTGATACTTAGCATCGTCCGTCGCCTGCATAACTTCCCAACTACGTGCGACGGGTGTTTGGGTCACGCTGCCACTGCCAGCTTTGCCGAGTCCGGAGAGGAAGGCCACCAAATCGATGAACTCTGCCTGCGTCAGCTTCTCCGTCAAACCCGCCGGCATCAGCGACTTGCCGATTTTCTGATCGAGGATGGATGCGAGCGGAATGGAAATCAATTGGTCTTTCGCGTCTCGCAGCAACAATTCCTCATCGGTTTGTCGAACTTTGACACCCGTAAGCACTTGCCCTTCATCGGTCGCAACTACGATCGAATGGTAATTTTCCTTGACCTTCGCATTGGGATCGAGCAGCGACTCGACAATATAATCCGGTTGAGCACTTGCCCCGAGGCTGATCAAGTCCGGCCCAACTTTCCCACCGGCACCGGCGATTGCGTGACACGTCATGCAAGCCAAACCCTCCCGGCGAAATACTGATTCGCCACGGTGGCCATCACCTTGATCGGCAACCTGAGTGAGCAACGTTTCCATTTCCTCGGGGGAGAGTTGTTTCGGACCGCTGGTAATATTGCCGGCTTTCGCCAACCGCTCGGTCAACTTGACATGGGGAGTTGCAGTCGAGTCGATCGCTCGCAATCCGATCCGAGCCACATCCGCTGGCAACGTTTTGCCATCCAGAGCCGCTTCAAGTGCCGCCGGTCCGTTTTTGCGTTCGAGGAATGCCACGAAAATCGGAGCGGTTTCTTCCGGCGTCGGTGCCGACTGCAACAACACGACCGCTGCCGATGCCGCCGCTTTGGGTGCGGTTTTCGTCAAGGCGATCACACCTTGCTGACGCACCGTCCACGGTCGCTCGGATTCCACCAACTTCATCAGCACATCATTCGCATTCCCCAGAGACGTCAATGCGTTCAAGCTCAATGTTCGCAGGACGGCATCGGTGTCGTCCGCTAACGCCAACCGATTCAGCTCCTCGCGAGCAGCTGGCAACTTCCAGGCCTCCAAACAATTGACGACTGCCAATTGGGTAGCGACGTTATCGTGACTCAACCAATTGACAATCTCGGACAGATCGCCCGTTGGTCGAACTTTCCGTTCTCGTGCGGCCCGAGCCAACAAGCCGAGCAGTTCTTGCCGACGCGGCTCGGTCGTTGTTTTCTGTCGAACAGCCTCCCAGACAACGTTCAAATCGTTCGGCTGCCCAAGTTCCGCGAGGACATTAAGAACGGTGTCACGCTGAGAATCGGAGACGTTCCCCTGATTCAGCAACCGTGTGAGGGACGAAACAGCAGCCGGATTCCGAATCGCACGCAAGGCGAAGGCCAGGGCATCGGCATCTCCATCGAAGTTGAATTTCCCCGCTTGCAATTTCGGCAGCCAGCCGTCGGCGGTTTCTCGGCATGTCAGCCACAGGGCATAATCGAGCCAACGGTCCATCGAATCCGAACGGGCCGCGAGAGCAAATTGCACTGCCTGCGTTTGGTTCGACCACTCCGCCAATGCTCGCACCGCTTCCAAACGAACGCGAGCGTTGGAATCCTTCGCCAGTTTGGCCAATTGCTTTGGAATCTGCTCGTCGAGTTCGATCCAAGTCCCCGCAATTCGAGCCGCCGCCGCTCGCACGCCGGGCGTATCCGCTTGCATCAAAGACACCAGCAGCGGCACATCAATCACACCACACGTTTGCCCCGCCCAAATCGCTTCCAGCCGATGTTGGTCGTACCCGGCATCGTTTGAATCGAGACTTGCGACGAAGGTTTTCAGGTTTTCCGAGATATCGACATCACGCTGCCGAAGCGATAATTTTGCATGACGACGATGCCACGGTTGATCGGATTTCAGATAGTTCAACACCTCATCCACAGAGAGTTTCGCGAAGTCGGGCCGTTCGGTCGTGGGACGACCTTTGTATGTGATTCGCCAAATCCGTCCGTGCGTTTGGTCGCGACGGGGGTCACGGAAGTCGACTTCGCCGTGCTGAATGATTGGGTTGTACCAATCAGCAATATAGATCGCACCATCCGGACCAAGACGCACATCCACGGGCCGAAACGCAGGGTGGGAACTGCGAATAAGGTCGGGCATCTGCTGCGAGGCGAAGCCGGAACCATCTTCGGTCACTTTGAAACGGCAAACCCGATGCCCACGGAAATCATGTGTGATTAAATCGCCTTGCCAATCTTCGGGCAAATGCGAACCGCCAACAATTTCCAACCCGCAGTATTTCGGACTTCCCGGATTCAACCCCGGCAGAATTCGAGGCACACCAACAGCGGTCGCGTAGGCGGCTCCGGGCACGACGTAATTGATGCCTTGGCCACCCGCACCGTCCGTGGCGAACGAATTCCCCAGCGAATCAAATTGATGCCCCCAGGTGTTGATCCACCCGCGAGCGAACACATCGAGTTCCATGGTCTCCGGGCGGAACTTCCAAATGCCGCCGCCGTTGAGCCGTTTGACACCGTACGGTGTTTCGATGTGGCTGTGGATGTAGATCGATTGATTGATGTAAAGACATCCTTCCGGCCCCCATCGAAACGTGTGCAGAATGTGGTGCGTGTCTTCGGTGCCAAACCCGGAGAGCACCACCTTGCGTTCGTCCGCTTTGTCGTCGCCATCGGTGTCTCGCAGGTGCATGAGTTCCGTGCTGTTGGCAACGAAGACGCCATCATCGCTAGGAGCCACGCCGGTGGGAATCAGCAGACCGTCGGCAAAGATCGTGGTCTGGTCACTCACGCCGTCGCCGTCTTTATCTTCGAGAATCAGAATCTTATCGTTGGCTTTCTGACCAGGTTTGATATGCGGATAGATTTCCGATGTCGCCAACCATAGCCGACCGCGATTGTCGAAGTTCATCTGAATCGGTTTGGCGATCGCCGGGTCGGCAGCGAAGAGATTGATCTCAAACCCCTCCGGCAACACGAACGATTTCCGCTCGATTTCTGGATCGGTTGGGGGGATGACTTTCAAATCCCGTTGGGCGAAAACAGCCGCTGAGTGGCAACACAAGACGAACGCAAGAATAACGCAACGCATGGGGGGAACAAATCCAGTTCGAAGCGGAAACGGAGTCGATTTCGGTGATCGAAGTTCTTTAGGCGTCTATCGTGCCTGACGGAAGCAAATCCGTCAAACGTTGCAGCCGATCTGATGTGGTCTCGGTTGCTTCGCGATCGATCAACTTCGCCTGCAAACCGGCTTTCCGAGCCGCAACGACGTCGGTTTCCCAAGTATCGCCAATCATGAGAATTTCGGACGGTGCCGAATCACACGCCGACGCCAACGCCACATAAAACTCCGGGCTGGGTTTCTTCCATCCCACGATCGAGGAAACCACCCGTACCGAAATCGGCTGCAATTCCGGTATCTGATCGCACAGTGTCAGCAACCGATGATCGAAATTCGAAGCCACCGCCAACTTGATGCCGCGTTCATTGAGTTCGACAAGTGTCGATGCAACATCATCGTACACCCGCCAAAATCGTGCATCCGCAAAGATGTCGTAAAGCTCGCGGTAGCAATCGGTTGGCGATTCCACATCGTCGAGCACTTCCCGCATGACACGTTGCCAATAGGCGTACTCGCGGTCTTCGTTCGTGTGCAGTTCATCATCATGAGACGGCTGAGAAAACGCGTGTCGAAAGCGTTCGCGAAGTTCTGCGATCGAGTACCGCGATGCGTACCGATTCCCAACTTGCCAATAGATATCGGCCACAGACGGCATCGGTGTAATCAACGTACCGACTGCATCAAACGCAATACACTGGGGGAGATGATCGTTCATGCCGAATTCTAGTCACCTCGTACGGATTCGGCATGGGTTGGCACATTCATTCGCCAAATCGCCTCGGCCGAAGTTTCGCCTCGGTGAATCACATCGGGCACGCCGACCCCGTGAAATGCATTTCCTGCCAGAGCCAATCCCGGATGTCTACTGACAAGTTCCTCGATCCGCCGCACTCGTTCCAAATGCCCAAGATGATACTGCGGCATTGCACGGTTCCATCGTGCGACATGAACGAAATCCGGTTCCCCACCGACGCCGAAAATGTGGGCCAATTCCTCACGAACATTGCCGATGATTTCGTCGTCGGTTGCGTTCAGTTCCTCGGGTTGCATCGCACCGCCGACAAAGGTCCGTAGTTGAATACAGCCGTCCGGTGCACGACCGGGAAACTTGCGACTTGTCATCGACACCGCCAAGATTCGCCGCTTCTCGATCGCGGGCACAACCAGACCGAACGCATCCATCGGGTGTCGAATGTCGCTCAGACGATGCCCACTAACCACGATCGCCGTCGATGCATATTCGATTTCCGCCAGCAACTTTGCCAACTCGACATCGGTCTCACCTAGCAAGCTCGCTGTCTTCCAAGCGGGCAGGGCGATGATGACCGCATCGAACTCAATCTCCTCACCCGCGGAAAATCGTAATCGCCATTTGGACTCCTCGGACCGCGTGACCCGTTCAACGGGCTGACCAAGCCGGCAGTCGGCGACTGACCGCACACGATCAGCGAGCACATCGACCAGCACGGAAATTCCGTTGTCCGGCGTAGCGAATAATCCGTACCGAGCACCGCTTGAGCGTTCTGACGTGTTGCTGCGTTGTTGTTTCCGTGAAGCGAGAATCAAACTTCGGTGTTCGCGTTCCATGTCGAGAAACCGCGAGAGTGTCGCTCGCAAACTGAGCTTTTCCGGGTCGGACGTGTAAATGCCCCCGACGAGCGGTTGCACTAACCGGTCAAGCGCTTCGCGACCGAACCGCCGACGCACAAAGTTGGCTAGGCTTTCGTCATCGTCTGGTCCATTCACGTGGCGACGCGGTAGAACCGTTTCCAACCCCATGCGAAGTTTGCCAACCCAGGAAAACAACGGGCTGCGGAGCACCGGCCAAATTCTCGCGGGCGTCATCAGCATGAACCCGTCTGGCACGGGAACCGGGCGTCCGCGATGCAGCACCAACGATCGCCGATAAGTTTCGTCGGTGGGGATCAACCGATCGGCAATCCCCAATCGCTCGCAAAGTCGGACCGCCCACGGTTTGTTCGTGATAAACGAGTCCGCCCCCGTCTCCACCCGATACCCGGCGATTTCTCGTGTTCCCAAGACGCCGCCGAAATGGTCGCTGGCTTCGAACAGAGTAATCTCACAGGGAGAGTCACTTTCATCACGCAATTCGCCAAGCCGATTGGCCGCAGCCAATCCGCTGAAACCGCCTCCGATCACGGCGATGCGTCGCGGGTGTTCGTTCGCACTCACCGCTCAGCGTGCTCCCATCTCGTGCACCATTTTAACCAGGGCTTTAACGTGGTCCGGGTTCATGTCCGGCATCACACCGTGACCGAGATTAAAAATATGCCCCGGTCGGCCATCCGTCGCATCCAACACGGCTTTCGCTCGCGTTTGGATGGTGTCTAAATCGGCGAACAGCACAACGGGATCGAGGTTGCCTTGCACTGCAACATCATGCCCGACGGTTGCCCAACCGTCTCGCAAGTCGACCCGCCAATCCAAGCCAATCACGTCTCCGCCGGCTTCACGCAGCATCGGCAGCAACGCCGGATTGCCCGTCAGAAAGTTGATCACGTACGCGTCATCTGGCAACGCCTCAATGACCGATCGCGTGTGCGGTAGCACATATTCCCGGTAATCATGCGGCGACAAACAGCCGGCCCAACTATCAAACAATTGCACCAACTGACAACCGGTTTCCAACTGCTTGATCAGATGTTTCACCACACTTCGCGACAACCGCCCCAAAAACTCGTGCCACGCACCCGGGTCGCGATACATCAAAGACTTCGTGTGGATGTAATTTTTCGAACCAGCCCCTTCGATCGCATAAGATGCCAACGTAAATGGAGAACCGCAAAACCCAATCAGCGGAATATCGGCCGGCAAATCCTTCCGCACGAGTTTGACCGTCTCGAACACGTAACTCATGGTGTCGATGTCTTCGACTTCGTGGATCCGTTCCAGATCCTTGCCAGTTCGCAGAGGATTGCCAATTTGCGGACCGGGTTGATAATCGAGTTCGAACCCCATCGGTTCCAAAATCGTCGGCAAGTCGGCGAACAGGATCGCAGCGTCGACCCCTAAAATCCGTTGGGCATCCAACGTCACTTGGGCGGACAAATCCGGGCGTTTGCAGAATTCGAGAAAGGTATGCCCGCTGCGGACCGCTTGATACTCCGGCAAATATCGCCCCGCTTGCCGCATGATCCAAATCGGCGTGGTGTCGGTCGGTTCCCGTCGGACCGTTTTCATGAAGCGGCTGTTCTGCAATTCGGGCGTCATCACCGGGTCACTTCTCCGCAAATTCGCGTTCATTTGTCATCTGTGGCCCGTCATGATAGCAAGCGACCGCAAGAACTCCTACGATGACGGAAGATTGCACCGACTCTCTGGATCGCAATTCCCTATTCGATTCGATATAAAGCGCCCGATAATTCCCCAAACCACGTGGTCCAAATTTTCAGCATTCCCGGAAGTTTCCGGGAAAGGCAGAGTTATTCGTGTTGGAACCACTGGTGTTGCACATTTTTAGCCAAAGAGTTTGAAATGAAGGCGGTTGCCGTTCGCCCTGGACAGCCCGATAGCGTCCACCTTGCCGAACTTCCCAAGCCGAAAGTTGACGACGTCCCCAACGGGCGTGGGGTCTTAGTCCGCGTGCTCAAGGTTGGTGTCGATGCGACCGACCGGGAAATCAACGAAGCACTCTATGGAACTGCCCCTCCCGGCAGCGACTTTTTGGTCCTCGGTCACGAGTGTTTCGGGGTGGTCGAGGAAGTCGGCCCGGCGGTGAAACACGTTAAGCCAGGTGATTACGTTGCGTGCACGGTTCGGCGACCTGGTAGTTCGATCTATGACAAAATCGGGCGTTCCGACATCACGAGTGAAGCCACCTATTACGAACGCGGCATCTGTCTGCTGCATGGCTTCCTCACTGAGTATTTCGTCGACGACATGGAATTTATCGTCCGAATGCCGGTGGGTTTGAAACATCTGCATGTTCTTGCCGAGCCGATGAGCGTTGCGGCCAAAGCGATCGAACAAGCCTACGAAGCCCAAAAGCGTCTCCAAGTGTGGAGCCCGAAACGAGCTTTCGTGATTGGCGCCGGACAAATCGGCCTGTTAGCCACGTTGATTCTTCGCTTGCGAAACTTGGAAGTCTACACGCTCGCACGCACTCAACCGCCGACCCTGAAAGCTGATATCGCCAAACAGCTCGGTGCGGAATACATCAGCCTGCGTGACAAATCCCTCGCCGAACTCGCCAAAGAAGTTGGCAATGCTGACATCATCATCGAAGCGACCGGCAACTCGCAGGTGGCCTTCGAATCAATGAATGTCCTCGGTCAGAACGGCGTCCTCGTTTGGACCAGCATCACTGGCGGTCGTAAAAGCCACGAGATCCACTCTGATAAAATCAATCTCGATTGGGTTTTGGGGAATAAACTTCTCCTCGGGACCGTCAACGGCAATTATCGTCACTTTGAACTTGGTATCGCAGACCTCGCATTGGGCGAAGTCACGTATCCCGGCGTGATCGAGCAAATCCTCACCAATCCGGTTAACGGTCTCGACAACTACGCGGAAATGATGCGACTTCTCGTCGAAGATAAATCGGCGTTGAAGGTCTATGTGAATGTTGCCGACGGCTGATGTTTACTGTTGAGCATCAGCAGAGATCGCTTCGGCGGTCACGCGTCCGGATAACATCGCACCGTTGATGGAGCCGGTCTCGCAGTGATCGCCGGATAGATACACGCCGCTTTCCAACCGCCGAGTACGGTGGACCGCTGAAAGCGACGAAGGCGTTTGATCGGGTAATGCACGCGGAATCTCATAAGTCCACAGATGCCGCCATCGATCGACGACATCTCCGAACCATGTCTTCAATTGCTCGCGAACTTCCGTTTCCAACGACTCGCGGTTTGCCTCCACCACAGAAACCGAAATCAAATGCTGCCCGGCCGGTGCATAGTTCTCGGAGACGTTGCTCATCACAGCGACATTGTTGACGGGTCCTTGGGATTCGCCATTGAGAACAAGTATCGGCTCCTCGATAGGGGCTTCATCGGCAGCGAAATACAGACTCGTCACTCCTTGAAATGATCGAGGCTGAGACAGTTCGGCACACAGACGAGACGCGTTCACAGCATCCGTGGCCACCACAACAGCGCGTCCATGCAATTCTTCTCCGCCCTCAAGCATAACACTCGTCGAAGTGACAGTTCGCACCGCGGTATTGAGACGTATCGAATCCGCTGGCAAGCTTTCTGCAAGTTGGTTCGGAATAGCTTGCATGCCCAACGCTGGAACCGCTGTGTCTCCCTGACTAAACATGCGAAACACAAAATGTAACATTCGGCTCGATGTGATGAGTTCGCGATCAAGAAACACGCCCCCCAAAAACGGGCGAAAGAACCCGTCGATCATCTCGGACGAGAAGTGATATTTGCGACGGAGAGTTTCAACAGTTTCGTCGTTCTCACCTGATAATAAATCCTCAATCGTTCCGCGATTCGCCACCGCACGCAACTTCGCAACACGCAGCTTGTCAGCCAAACTGCCGATGCCAGAAAACGCCGTCTGTAGAATTTGCGTGGGCTTTCGCCAAGGGTCGACGAATTTGCGTAACCGACCTTGCCGATATATCAAAGCACCAGGTACGAAGGCTTGTAGGTCGAGTGCGTCATAGTCGAGATACCGCTGGGTTTCGGGATACGCAGTCAACAGTACCTGAAATCCACGGTCGAGCAAAAACCCGTCGACTTCGTCCGTGCGAACGCGTCCGCCAACCGCGTCGGATGCATCTAATAAGAGAAACGGTTGATTGCGGGCATGAAGTTCCTTAGCACAGGTTAAGCCTGCTAGTCCCGCTCCGACGATCAACACCGGTTCGATATTCGCGTCCATAACGACACGCCCCCCTCAAATAAACGCAGAATGCTTAGGAAACGAGCCGGTGCGTACACCAATCGACTATTGGAAACCCGTGATTGCGAAACTCAATTCGCAATCACGAGTCGCATAGTTAAACCAACTCAATGATCGTGATCGGTCACCAACCGGATCGGCTGCCAATTCATATTCTTGGAGAGTGTCGTTGGCCAGTCCCACTGACCATCTTTTGCGGTCTCAATCACAATCGAAGTATTCTCTGCAACCATGCCCACAACTTGCGGGATATCCAGAACCCTGAGGACATTGAGCAAGTCCGGGCCGTCCTGATGACTAGGAGGAAGTTCAGCCAGTGTCAGCTGCGATACTTTAGATGTATATAGACTCGCATAAAGGGCAACGACAGCGGCATTGCCGTTGCCTTCGATTTGCAACTTCGCATCAGACAACCCCGCCAAAGACCGCACTGCCTCGATAGCACGAACAGAATCCCAGATTTGCATTCCCGTCACGGTTTGTCCGAGTAACGCAAACCGTCTGCGAATGTGCGTGCGTTTAACTTTGTCGCGTTTCCAAGCCGTCGGCCCAACCCCACGCGGCGAAAAGTAAACGAGTGCAGTGTTAGGTTTCGGAATCTCTTTCAAACTCGATCGACGAGTGAACGCTTCATAGTCCGCCTCTCCACGAATCACGAAATTGATCTCTTCAATATCCTCATGCTTTGTATCGGTAGACGTATATAACAAGAACGGCAAGCGAACATTGTTCTGACTCGTGAAGTGGTACTCTTCCACATTCACGGTCTCAATCGCCTCATTTGTCAGTTGATACGACTTAACCTTTTTAACCTCTAAGTTATCACCGTTTTGATACTCTTCTTGAGGCCAACCGCGAAAGACTTTTTCTTTCAAGCCTTTCATCCAACGGTCTTTGAGGTTTTGCCATTGATCTGCGTTCTTAGGAACTTCGGGAACTGCTGCCTGTGGTACGAAACTCTCATGGATTGTCGTCACACGTTCGTCTTTTGGCAGTTCATTCTTAGGGAAGACTTTCAGTTCTTCCGGTTCGAAAAACTTAGTCGCGGTTTTGTCGATCAGTGGATCTTCGCCCTTGAGATACTTGTTGAACCAATGAAAGGCATGAATGCGAAGTTCTTGTGTGTCTTGATGCGGGCCTTCCGTAATTTGCAAGCCGATCTTTTGTTCCGCATCGAGAAGTCGATAGATCCGCCGTGTCTTGTTATAAACATCCACAACACCATCGAGCGGAAAGATCGGGTCCTTATCAGTGTTGGAAATGAGTAACGCTCTTGGCGCAACTAAAGCAGAAACGAGTGGAAAATCCCAACGATAAGTGTTGACCATAAACATGCAATCGCAATGGCCTTCAATACAACCCTCCGGTCGACCGGCACCACCTATGATGTGATTCTGAAGACTGGTAATCCCGGCCACCGGAACCGCAGCTTTCACACGTTCATCTAGTGCCGCCACCCACCAAGAATATGCACCACCCCCGGACCGACCGGTGACGCCAATGCGACTCGCATCGACTTCGGGACGACTTACCAAATAGTCGATCGACCGGATCCCATTCCAAGCTTCCACGCCTGCGGGTGTATAACCTCGGGAATGCCACCACCACATGCCTTCGCGGTAAGTCCCGTGATGCAAGCCTTCAATCTCACCGAGTTGAATGGTGTCAATCGTCAAACACAAATACCCGTTTCGTGCAAACCATGCTCCATGATGTTGATAGTGCGTTTTGTTGCCATAACTAACCCCATTCTTTTTGACACCGCCGTGTCCGCAAACATACAGAATCGCTGGAAGTTTCGAGTCGTCTTTCGCATCTTTCGGTAGATACAAATTCCCTGTCACGTACAAACCGGGTAACGATTGAAAATGCAAGTTCTCGACTCGGAACTCATCCTCTTCGACACGGCCGGTAATTTTAACTTCCAAAGGCGTCCGTTGGGGCCAAGGATCGAGTCCTAACATTTCGCGGAGTTGTCGGTGATACTCCGGCCGTTTCTTTTCCCAGTCGGCTTTCGAATGGACATCAGCGAGTGTTCGCTCTGCTAACTTGGTGGTTTCGGCCTGAAAGTATTCCCGGACCATGTGGTCGCCGTCGGTGGTGTCGGGTTCGGCGGACAGCAAAACCACCCCCGAACAACAAACCAGTGAAATCGTGAGCAGGATGCGAAATCGATTCATCTCAAAGTGACCCTATTGCAAAAATGAAAACATCAGCAGATTGCGATCGATTGCCATTGTGCGACGTGACTTGGTGATTTGCAAAGCAGACCGCGCGAGCCCGTAGTACCAAAGACGTGTCCACGCAGACAGCATAGCTTCGTTTTGCTAGATTATGACGACACTCGTTCCCCTCAAAATCACAAGCCGACTATGGAATTCGACCCTGATCTGATCGATGCCCTCGCGGAGTTTGGCACCGTTCTGTCGCCACGGTTTCGAGACCGCTCGACGCCATTCGCTTTCCAACGCGATGGAGTTCTCGAATCGCTGCAGCAACACCTCGACCAAACGCAGCACAATTCGTTTGTCGTAGTCGGTCCATCGGGCTGCGGTAAAACGGCGGTGTTGCACGAGCTGTTTCGGCGACTCGCTCAACGAACGGACCAACCCTGGCTTGTCCTTGAAACCTCCACATCGCAGCTGATGGCGGGCACGTCTTACATCGGCGAATGGCAGACGCGGGTCGATGGCCTAATTCGGGCTGCGAGACGCTCGCAGAATGTGTTGGTCTACATGACGGACATTCATTTGTTGCCCCATGCCGGGCGGCACTCCAAGTCCGACGAGAACATGGGCGGCTTCATCACACAGGCATTGGAGCAGGGCACGCTGACCGTCGTCGGGGAAGCCACACCCGAGAATTTTCGTCAGGGTGCGGAACAACTCCCGTCGTTTCACAAGTTGTTCGGCGTGTTCCGACTGGAAGAAGCAGACGCGTCCGAAGCGACCGAGATTCTCAAAGCGTACGCGAACGCTCGACGTGATGAATTCGCCGACGACTCCGGCGTGACTCTTGCCTTCCCAGAGCAAACACTGATAACCGTGCAGGAATTCGGTCGATTGTACTTCCCCGGATTCGCCAGCCCCGGCGGAGCCATCAAACTTCTCGACCAACTCATCAGCCAGAAAACGCAGTCCAACAATGCAACAAGCGACGCAAACGCGGACTATGCATCAAGCAAGTTGGCCACAGAGAAAACCGAGTTCCAACCCGAAGATGTTGTGCGGACGTTGGAATCGAGCACGGGAATTCCCAGCCGTCTTCTCGACGATACACAACCGCTACGCGTCTCGGAAACCCGCAAGTTCTTCGAGTCTCGCGTGATCGGGCAGTCTGCCGCTGTGGATGCGGTGATCGATCTCATCACGCTGATCAAAGCCGGACTGACGAACCCGTCCAAACCCCTCGGCGTGTTGTTCTTTGTCGGTCCGACCGGCGTGGGCAAAACAGAATTGGCGAAAGCACTCGCCGAGTTTATCTTCGGGTCGGCCGATCGTTTGTTGCGATTCGACATGAGCGAATTCAAGGACTACCACTCATTCGAAAAGCTCATCGGTAACTCCAATGCGCGTGGCGATTCGGTGTTGCAGCAGGGCAATCTTTTGTCACGGGTTCGACAGCAACCGTTCTCCGTGATTCTGCTCGATGAACTCGAGAAAGCCCACGCGAATATCTTTGATGTGTTGCTGCAAGTGTTCGATGCTGGTCGCCTGACCGATTCACTGGGACGCACAACGAACTTCACGCAAACGATCGTCATCATGACCAGCAATCTCGGCAGCGATCTGCACGAGACGACGTTCGGCTTTCAAGCGGAAACGGAACGCGTGCCGCAATCGGCACCGCCGACCGCGATGGAAGAGTTCTTCCGCCCAGAGTTCATCAACCGCATCGATCGCATCGTTACGTTCAAGCCGCTCGAACGGGAACACGCCCGCATTTTGGCTCAACGCGAACTCGGACAGGTTCTGCTTCGCAGCGGGATCACACGGCGGGAACTGCGGGTGGATGTCGATCCGGGTGTAATCGATATTCTCGTCCGCGAGGGTTTCAGCCCCATCTTTGGGGCGCGTCCGCTCAAGCGGGCGGTCGAGACATTTGCCTTGTTACCCATCGCTCGGCAAATTGTGCAGATGACGGGCGATCATCGCCAAGCGCTGCTGCGATTGATTCCCCAAGGACGAGGCATCACCGCGCGAGTTGTTGAAGACCGCCAAACGCGTCGTCAAGAAACACTCGTGCGTGGCGTGCCGGTTGTGAATCCGATCGATGGTTCAAAAACCAAGCTCAAGCCGAAGCAAATTGCTGAGCGAATCTCACAACTCACGGAAGCTGTCTCGGCTCTCGAACAGCAATGCCAAGACAAGAAACTCGAAGAACAGAAAACCGAACTCCTGCACCGCACAACGCAGAAGGATTTCTGGGATGTGCCGTCGACCGCTCGTGAAACTCTGGGAGAGATTTATCGAATCGAGCGTTTGCTCGAAGCCGTTGCGCGGGTGCGGACACGCATGGAATCACTGCAAACACGATACGAAACTGCACGCAAGAAGCAGGATGCCGACGCACTCACCGCCGTCGCCGAGCGGGCCGTCGAAATCCAACTTCATGCCGACTTGGTAAAATACAGCCTGGAATGTCGGGGAAAACTCGACCGTGGCGATGCCTTCGTGCAAATCTCTGCCGTCGCTGAGGATGCACCGCAGGATCTCGCTCAGCAACTTTGCGAAATGTACGCGGGGTGGGCGAAACTCAAAGGATTGAGCGTAAAAACCGTGCACGAGGAATTGACGAACACCGGCTCAACGGCCGATGTTGTGTTGCTGATTGAAGGCGTGGCGGCGTACGGGATCCTTCGCGGCGAAGACGGCATGCATGAGTTTGTGTTCGGTCGCACGTCGGAAGAGGCGAAGCAATCGTTCTTCGTGCGGGTACGAGTGTTGCCCGTTATCGACTCCAACGACGACCGTGTACCAAGTGGTGAAATCAGCGTGAATTCCCAGCGAAGTCGTGGGGCGGGAATTCGGTGTGATCGTTTTCGATCGCGAACTCGGGTCAAGCACCAGGCATCCGCCTTGACGGTCACACTCCATAACGATTTACAGCCCGAAGAGGCACAACCGCTGGCGGAGGACTGGTTGCAATCGGAACTCTATCGACGACGGACACACGCGAGCGATGCAGGGACACAACAGACGGAAGCGGCCGTCCGCAAATACACGATTCGGCCGCAACCGCACGCCCGCGACAATCGCACGGGCATCACGTCCCACAGTTTGGCAGCCGTTTGGAAGGGCGAAATCGACGAACTCCTGTACGCCGCCTTGGTGAATCGCAAGGAATCATCCCGCTCGACCGGCGACAATTAATTCGATGGTTTCACGAATTCGATTTCGGCCTTCTGACGCTCTTTGTCGACCAATTCCCGCCACAATTCCTGGGACAACGTATTCAAGACCACCGGGCGTGCATCTTCTAGACTGATGTCGCCGGGCTTACGCTCGGTGACTTGAAGCAGATGCCAACCGAACGGGCTGCGAATGGGTTCGCTAATGTCGTCCCCCTTCAATTGAAACGCCGCTTCCGAAACACTCGCCGGCAAACCACCACGCCATCCGAACCAACCGACATCGCCACCGTTGTCTTTCGAAATGGCATCGGAATGTTGCCCGACGGCATCGGCAAACGAGAGGGTCCCGTTTTCGATCCGTTGCTTGATCTCCACCAATTCTTGCTTGGTGTTCGCAACATCTTCGTCGGTCGCAGAGCGGGGCACTTTGCGGAAGATTTGTCGGGCACGGAGTTTCGTGCCATCAAATTGTGACTTGTGGTCCTGGAAGTATTTTCGCAATCGCTCGGGACTGACGATCATGCCGAGATACTCCTGCCACATCAGTGGCAACGCCAACTCGTTTCGCAGCCGCTCTTCGCTCATGCCGATGCGATTGAGAACGGCGTTTGGGTCTTCGCCGCTCTCTTGGAGCGACTGCTTCAGCCGCGCGATTCGAGAATCCAGATCCTTCGCATCGATTTCGACACCACGAGACTTTAACAGCGTTCGCATGAGTTGGCGTTCGATCAAGATTTCGAGCAATTGATCGCGGACCGCATCCCGCCGTTCCTGTGGTATCCGACGGGAAACCGCCAGGAAATCCCAATCGGATTGTGTAATCGTCTCACCATTGACACGAACCAGCACATCCTCCGCGGACACAATGGACGTCACCATCCCTGTTGCGACAAATACTAACAACGCGAGCCAACTTCTTGCGGTGTTCCTCACCATCAATCCTTTTCGATGAAGTCTCAAAACCAAATCCGTAAAAGTTATTCTTCCCGACGGAGGTAAATGTCGCCCATGATCTCGCCGGCAATAGAATCATAGTGTTCGTAGTATTTCGAGTCAGGGAGATAGCCCAAGATTTGTCGGAACGCTTCCAGCGGATCGTCCTGCTCGGCGATCTTCGAAATCACGGAGGGCATCGGCCGTTCCCTGCCGGTTTCTTCGTCCCAGAAGGCCTCTTCCGCCAACTCAATCAAAGTGTCGGACGTCGTCAATTCGTGAACAATCACCAAGCGATCTTCGATGCGTTCATACTCTAATGCGGAGACATTGGACTGTTTGAGGTATTCCTTTCGCAGGAAATCCTCAACTTGGGCCCCACGCATCATACGTCGCGACTCCATCGTGGCCTTCAACAGCTCGTTTTCGTCTTTCGCTTCCGTCAGCGGAGAATTCATCACCCGCCGAACTTCCTCGGTCGTGTCGCCACGTTTCGCCCGCCAGAGCGTTTCCTTCCGGTAAGCCGCCTCAAACCGTTCGCGGAAATTGACGGGGTCGTAAGGCTGCACTGCCTGCCCTGCGATTTCATCCAGCAACCGAGCATACGCAAGGTTGGGGTCGGTTCCCGCATCGAGCCGTACCAAACGTGACCAAGGCGGAGAATCCACGAGTGCAAATTGATTATCTGTCACCGTAATCGATTCTTCGCCAACGAATCTGGCGGTCATATCGTAAAAAACTCCGACCGGATGAATCGCGTAGACAACCGCAGCCGCACCCGATTCGGGATGAGTAAGTGCCCGAAGCCAAACTTGTGTCGGACGCATGCGAAAATCACCGACCGACTCAAAACCGAGTGACTCAACGTCTGCCGTCCAAGCGTCGATGAGAGCCTGATGTTCCTCGGGAGCCAGTTCTTGCGTGCGATCCAACTCGACTTCCAACGGCTCTAACTCGGCACCCATTGCCGCAAACTGATCACCGAATTTCTTAAATTCTTCGCCAAGTTCTCCGACCCAGCGTTTAACCCGCCAACGCAGGTACGCAATGGCAAGAACGATTGCTAGCATCAGCCCGAACACAACCGCCGCGACTAGCTTTAGAAAATCCAACATTGATGAGCAAACCTCTGACAGGAAAGTGCGACAGATTGACAGCATAGCCAACTATGTCTCACTTTTCACTCATGCTAACTCATTACCCATTGCACAACTGTTGCGGTCGGTTGCCGCTTTCCGACAGTGCGTGATGCAGATACGATGTAACGAGTGAAGAACCCCGAATCTTTGAATCGAGTCGATCGATGCCAAAAGTCCAATTGGAAGATGCAGAACTCAATGTTCTCGACCAAGGTCGTGGGCCCGTTGTGCTCTTGGTCCACGGTTTCCCAATCGACCACCGCATGTGGCGTGAACAGATTGATACACTTTCAAAAACTCACCGCGTGATTGCACCTGATCTGCGGGGGTTCGGGAAATCTGCAGCGACCAGCGGCGTAAACTCGATGCCGCAATTTGCCGACGATCTCGCCGATTTGCTCGAACGAATGGACGTGACTGAAACCGTCGTTTTCTGCGGATTGTCGATGGGCGGATATATTGCCTGGCAATTCGCACACCACTACCCAGAGAAACTCCGAGGACTGATTCTCTGCGATACCAAAGCGACCGCCGATGCGGAAGCCGCCGTCGAAACCCGCCATCAAGTGGCAGAAAAGGTTCTTGCAGAAGGTTCCGAGTTTCTGACCAAGTCGATGCCTTCAAAAATCTTCTCTGCGCACACACGCGAGCACCAACCGGAACTTGTTGACTTCGTCAAGCAAATGATTAGTGATGCGTCGCCGCAAGGAATCGCGGGGGCATCTCGGGGAATGGCACTTCGTCCCGATATGACGGCCTTGCTTCCGACTCTCGCTGTGCCCGCACTCGTCATTGTCGGTGAAGATGATGAACTCACCAAGCCACAAGAAATGCAAGCCATCGCTGAGGAAATCCCTCAGAGTGAATTCGTCAGCGTTGCGAATGCAGGGCACATGGCTCCGCTCGAGCAACCGGCAATAGTCAATGAGGCAATTATTCGATACTTAGACTCGCTACCAAAAGCGGGTCAAGTCGAAGATTGAAGAAACGTATACTGAAGGAACATAGTATGGGCAAAAAACATTCACCGCTCTTTCTTAACATTGTGAACGACGCCAAATCTCGCGTTCAAGAATGCAACGTCGACGATGTCAAAAAACGACTCGACGCTAATGAATCGTTTTATCTCGTCGATGTTCGCGAAGAGAGCGAATATGCCAAAGGTCATCTGCCGGGTGCAATCCATCTTGGCAAAGGTGTTATTGAACGTGACATTGAAAAAACGATTCCCGATACCGACTCGCAAGTTATTTTATACTGTGGGGGCGGATTTCGTTCGGCTTTAGCAGCCGATGCATTGCAGAAGATGGGCTATCGAAATGTGATCAGCATGGATGGCGGTTGGAGTGGTTGGAACGCAGCCGGGTATCCAACGGAGTAAGTACTAGCCGTCCTCGAAACCCTGTTGACCACTTCGATTCCATCGTTTCCTAGAAAGCGTCTACAATGTCCCGACCAACAATCACAGCAATCTGCTTAGTATTCGGACTACAGTACTGTCTATCAACTCACGTGAGTGCCGTTCCCCCGAAAGGCACATACCTACTTCAGGATGATTTTGATCGCGAAGAGAAAGATGACAGTCAAGAACAAGTCGGCAACGATTGGGGTACCAATAGCAAGAGTCGGGCTCAAGGCGTAAAACAGGTCGACTTAGTCGATGGTACACTACACATCACGCGGGCAGATGTTGCAGACCATGGAGTCTCACTTACTCATGAAGCCGCCTTCCAAGATGCCGTTATTAACATGCGATTTAAACTCGGCCCGAAGGATGACCTCGGCATTAATATCGCGGACATGAAAGAGAAATCGGTCCACGCTGGTCATATCTGCATGGCAAAAATCCATCCGAAACGTGTGGAACTCGTCGACCTGAAAACCGGGCGTATGAACCTGGAAACTAGAACTCGTCGACTAGCAGACCAAGCCACTCCCGAAGACAAACAAAGGATCAAAAACACAGTCAAGTACTTCCCACACGAGACATCCGAAAATGAATGGCATCATCTTCAAGTCCAAGTTATGGGTGATACCCTTACCATGCTGATTGACGGCAAAAAAGTTGGTTCGTTTCAATCCCCTGGTATTGGTCATCCAACAAAAAGTCGACTTCGAATTGCGGTCAATCGGGAAGCGTGGATTGATGACGTTGAAGTTATCAAATTGAAATAGTCCGGTTCCTTTCGAGCAATTGATGAGTCATCATTTATCGACTGACAAACCTGGCAACTAAAACACGAGAACGCCCCGAAAATCCACTGTTTCACGATCACAGAATTCGTTAGTCACTAGATCGTCGTCCCCAAGTAACGACACATAGTCACCCAGATACCGACTAGTCTTGAGGCCTAGTGTGCAACAGTCTCAACTTCCCTATCATATTGGCTGTCCGGTTTGGGCGAATGCACGTTGGTGTGGAACATTGTACTCAAGCTCGGCTTCTAGAAATGACTATTTGCCACAGTACACAAGCGTATTCAACACAGTTGAAGTCAATAGTACCTTTTATGGTTTACCAACTCTCGCAACTGCCGAACGGTGGGCGGATTCAGTCGCAGCGGGATTTCGATTTGCCGCAAAGTTCCCGCGTGAAATTACTCACGACAAGCGATTGCAGAACAGTGAATCCGAGAAAGCGACTTTCCTAGAATTCCTGGAAGTTCTTAAAGAGCGTGATTGTCTAGGCCCGTCCTTCTTGCAACTTCCTCCGACGTTCTCAGGTCGCGAGTTTTTCAAGCTTCAACAGTTTGTCGAACGCTGGCCATCGAGTTTCCCGATCGCTGTCGAGGTACGACATCGAGACTATTTCGACGATGGTCGCACGGAAGTTCAGTTCGAGAACTTGCTGCGTGAGCGGAACATTGATCGTGTATTACTGGATAGTCGGCCTTTATATTCCGCACCCGCCACGGACGAGAGCGAATCGCGTTCTCAAACTCGAAAACCGGATGTACCTCATCGGACGAGCGTCACCGGTTCCAACCCATTTGTGCGATTGATCGGCCGGAACGACTTGGATCGCGTGCAACCATGGATCGATGAATGGGTCCCCATCGTCGCGGACTGGATTGATTGCGGGCTGACGCCATTTGTGTTTCTGCATACTCCCGACGATTACTTTGCCCCGGAACTGGCTCGCCGGTTTCACTCGGAACTGTCTCGCCACGTACCTAATCTACCTGACCTTCCGGTTTGGCCCGGTGAGATCCCGACCGAAGCCGACTTCAAGCAGAAGCGATTGTTTTGACGACCCACTTCAGATGGTTGGGTCGCGAAGGTCGACTGCGTATAATTCTTTGCCTTTCGTCCGCCTCCTCCAAACTTATGTTGAATTATGGCTCGGCCCAATTTGCGTTTACCGGTTATCCAAAACTGGAGTTGTCACAACTGCAGCGGTTGCTGTCGACAACACCTGATCGAAATCACCGATGAAGAACGACTGCGGATCGAGAAGCAAAATTGGCAGGTGAGCGACGGGATTCCCGCGGGCCGGCCGGTCGTCGTTAAACATGGAGCAGGTTGGCGGCTGAATCATCAGGACGATGGCGGCTGTATTTTTCTGAACGAGGAGGGCTTGTGTCGCATTCATGCAAAGTTCGGCGAACCCGCGAAACCGTTGGCTTGCCAAGTCTATCCGTATGCGTTGCATCCCTCGGGAAAAGATGTGACTGTCAGCTTGCGGTTTAGTTGTCCCTCGGTTGTGGAAAACAAAGGCACGCCACTGGCGGAACAAACTAAGGAACTCAACCGGATTGCGAAAGCCGTTACTGAAGGCAAGAAACTCGATACGCCGCCTCCGAGTATTTCACCAGGCCAAACACTCGAATGGCCCGACGTCTTACAACTGACGGAAGCGCTTGACCGGACTTTCGCCGATCCTTCAGCTCCGTTTGATGTGCAACTTCATCGGGCGTTGTTCTGGGTCAATCTGGTTGGCGAAATGTCGTTCGACGTGGTTCGAGGTGAACAACTGAAAGAGTTGCTAGACATCATTTGTGAAGAGGCTGCCATTCAAATTCCGTCATCCCCGGAACCGCAGTCACCGAGCCGTAGTGGCCGAATGTTGTTTCGTATGCTTGTCGCTCAGTACGCGCGTCGCGACACAGCCAGTGATTTGAATTCTGGTTGGAAAGGGCGATACCGTTTGCTGCGGGCGGCTATTCGGTATGCACGCGGCCGAGGCACGGTTCCGGTTCTGCACGAAAAGTTTTCCGACGTGCCCTTCGCTGCGATCGAAGAAGAGTTTGGCCCGCCTCCCGAGGAGACCAACGAATTATTCACGCGGTATTTTCGCGTGAAGATTCAGGGGCTGCATTTTTGCGGATCGGCCTATTATCGCGTGCCGTTCGTGGAGGGTTTTTACAGTCTGGCGTTGATGGTGCCGGTGGTACTATGGCTGGCCAGAGCACTGGCGATTGGGGCAGGGCGGACGGAACTTCAACGCGAGGACATCGTCACCGCTCTTACGATTGCAGACCATCATCACGGCTATTCGCCGGCATTGGGTAGTCGTGCCGCTCGCAGTCGTACACGATCACTCGCGAAGTCCGGCGACATTCCTCGACTGATTAGTTGGTACCGGCGGTAAACGACGAAAGCCCGCCGTTGAATTGGCGGGCTTTGTCATTGGATCATTACTCATTCGCGATCGAATCAGTGAGGCCGAACAACATAACCGGCTTGCTGCACTTGTTGTGCTTGTCGAGCCTGCATTTGCAAGGCTTGCTGACGTTGCTGAGCAGCCAACCGTTGTTGGGCTTGCATCTGAACCATTTGATTGTAGTTCTGCTGATACGTGTTGGTCTGCCGAGCCGGGACCGACGTCCAAGGTTGGTTGTTCGACGAAGCAGGCGGTGCCAAGTTCTGCGGATCAGGAACCAAGTTTGGACCTTGGGGATAGTATCCGCCGCCGGTCAACGGTGCGATTTCCCGTGGCACATAAGTTGGCGGAGCAACGGGCGTGGCCGTCATGGGAGTAGGAATCGCTGCGTCGGTCAGACCGGGCACGGCACAGTTAGGCGCGACTGGTGTCGCACAAGTCGGAGCGACTGGAGTCGCACAAACTGGTTGAGGAGGACACTGCGGAGCTGGACACATTTCCGGTCCGGTTGACGTGCAAGTTGTCACGTCCATGGTTGTCTTCGTTGTTTTCGTGACAGGAATGTAGCAGACGTACTGTTCCGGCACGACTTGTTCGCAAACGCGTGGCACGGTTTCTGTGTACTGGTAAGGCACCGTACGCTGTTTCACTTCCTGACGGTAATTCGTTTGCGCATATTGCCGAGTGACAGGCTTCGGCACCCAAACCATTTGGTAGTGTCCCTCGTCGCGAGTGACGTTGTACACTTTGGTTTCTGGAACCGTTTCGCAGTACTGCTCGACTCGCGATCCCACTTTGGTCACTTGGTGATGGCTGACCACCTGCTCCTTGCGATACCGGGTTTTCACCACAGGATGCAGCGTGGTTTGGGTGCAGGTTCCGCCATCGACTTTTTGCGTTTGGCACTGGGTACCGCATGGAGGGGGCACTTGTGCCTGAACCGCGACACCGCCCAAAGCGGAGAGACTCCAAGCAACGGCAACACTCAACGCTCCACGACGCAATTGATACGACATCGAGCAACTCCTTCCTGGGATGGTCGGCGGGGCGGCCAACACATCGGGGGCTTCCGGGGGATACTGAGATCATGACTTGAAGGTCTGCCTTGGATTGGACGAACCTACAAAGATCTCGCACTATCGGTATCGGAAGAGTTGCTCCAACCGCTTGAATCGATTCGACCGGAAAACTCAATTTTTTCGGAAATGTGACAGCAAATTACCCAGAACCCCTAATCGACGTCTTCGAAAGAAAGACTCCGACGAGCTGCTTGGAGCAATTCCTCGTAATTGCTCAGCCAGGGTTCGAGCAATTTCTTTTCCAGCAAACACTGAAGATTCCACAACGATTGCTCCTCCGCAGGATGCTGAATCGTTAGTGTCTCTTGGGTTTGGAACCGCGTCAGAAACTCGAACAAAACGAGTGCTTCGTCAGACGTAAGTTCAACGCGGACTAGGTTTTCCATCAAATTGAACTCAAGAACCTCACAACAGGCTTCGTGTTAGCACTTCCTTGGCTTTCTCGAAATATGGTTGCCAGGTGATTTCCGGCTGGCCGTATTTGAGACAGTCGCGGACTTTCGCAAGCGTGTTGAGGGCCATGTGCGGGCAGCGGTTGCAAGCACATGTCTCACCGGTGGAAGCCATAATCCCGGGTACCGGAACGAATTCGTGTTGTGGAGCGGCTAACTGCAACGGATGAATCATGTTAGCTTCGGTCGCGACGAGGAACGTCGTCGGCTTTTCGATGCTGGCCACGTATTTCCGCATCTTCTCCGTGCCGCCGATAAAATCGCTGACTTCCAAGATCGAATGTGGACACTCGGGATGGGAGATCACGATGGATTCGGGATTGTTCCGTTTGGCTCGTAGCAAATCCTGCACGCTGAAAATCTCGTGAACCATGCAGGCGCCGGGCCACAGAATCATCTTCCGCCCACTGACTTCTTCCAAATACCGCCCCAGGTGCTGATCGGGTACGAACAGGATTTCCTTGTCTTCCGGTAACTTGTCGATGACTTCCCGGGCATTGCCACTGGTGACGATCCAATCCGTCAGCGATTTCACCGCTGCCGACGTATTAATGTAAGCAACGGTGAGAAAATCCCGACCTTCGCTTCGCAGTTTCTCTTGGAACGCGGCCAATTTGTCCGCCGGGCAACTCTCCGCAAGTGAGCACCCCGCCATGAGATCCGGCACGAGCACCCGTTTCTCAGGATTCAGAATCTTTGCTGACTCACCCATAAAATGAACGCCCGCAAAGACAATCGTCGACGTTGTCACGTTCGTCGCATCGCGTGCGAGTTGCAAACTGTCGCCGTTGAAATCCGCGATGTCCTGAATCTCACCATCCACGTAGTAGTGGGCGAGAATCGACGCATCTTTCTCCTTTTTGAGCTGATCGATCTCGTCCATCAAGTCGAGCGGATCTTCATAAGGAGCATCGATTTCGGAAATGGTGGGGAGTTGGGAAGACATGATTGTTCGACTCAAATTTGTTGAACTCAAGCTGCAATGTTGTTTTTTCATTCTACGCGTTCGGCAGCTCATCGAAAACGGTCGAACCGAGAACCTCGGTGAATCAGGGGTTGAAATCTGATTGATTTCACAGGGATTCTCTGTTTTCAACGCGTGTTCAACAACCTTGGCTCACAAGTTTTCGGGAAACTTACGGGATCAATCGAAATCGCGAGACTGACAAAACCGGAAGACAAGCTTGCATCGGGACTCCACGCTAGGTTGTGAGTGTCTGTGAAAATTTTTCAAGATCTTGAAAAATTTTTTGCACCGTGCGACCTAGTTGAGTGTTTCATTCCTGTCCTACCTTCTTTTCCCACCTTGCTGGAGTCGCTCATGTCACGATTCGCTCGTCGACGGTCTGCCGGTTTTACACTGATCGAACTTTTGGTTGTGATCGCGATTATCGCGATCTTGATCGCCTTACTGCTTCCGGCTGTGCAGCAAGCTCGCGAAGCGGCTCGCCGGACGGAATGCAAGAACAAGATGAAGCAACTTGGGCTCGCATTGCACAACTACCACGATACCCACAATGCATTGCCGGCGGGTGGTTTTATCTTTACCGGCCCTACAAACACACTTACGCAGAGCTGTACCGCGAGCGGCCGTCGTGCTCCGTGGACCGTGCTCATTCTGCCATTCTTGGACGAAGTTAACCGCTACGAGAACTTCGACATGACCGCGGAATTCGTTTCCAGCAACGCCGAAACTCCCGCCGTGGGCAGCGGACTACCCAACCGCATCGAGTTCGATCGCCCGAACGCAAAATATCAGTGCCCCTCGGATCCCAATTCCCAGTCATCGCGGAACAATACGAACTACTTCGGCATTCAAGGTGGTGGAGTGACGTCCTCCCGGCAGTGTCAATCTAGCGATGTCGGTCGTGCATTCTGGACGAACGGGATCCTGTTCTTGAATTCGAGTACGAGACTCGGTGACATCACCGACGGCACAACGTCGACATTCATGGTTGGTGAAACTCGTTATCAGTTGTTGTCCGGTGGACGAACAGATGCGCACTGGCTCGGCTGGGCATCGGCCTATCGTGGCGGTGGTTCATCGGTCACAGGCACAACGGCTGCGACAACCGAAATCCCGATCAATGGCTGCAACTGTCACGGAAACTCACACGACACCACATTCGGCTCCTCCGGGACGATTCCCCCGCAAGGTCAAGGCCTGAGCATGCGAGCGTTCGGCAGTTTTCACCAAGGTGGTTGTCACTTCCTGCTGGCTGATGCTTCGACTCAATTCGTCAGCGAAAACATTGACATCAATGTTTATATGCAACTCGGCATTCGGAACGATGGTCTTCCCATTGGAGGATTTCCTCAATGATGAACTTGATTCCAAAGATTCCTGCCTTGCGATATGCAGTGGTCGGGCTATTGGGGATTGTCGCAAGTGGCTGTGGAGGAGGTACCAACGATGCCCCAGAGCGATTTCCGATTTCCGGTAAGGTCAATTACGATGGCAAACCGGTGCCGAAGGGTAACATCACGTTCATTCCAGATAGCACCAAAGGCAACAGCGGTCCTAGTACAACGGTTGCAATCGTTGAAGGGATGTATCAATCGAAAGAAGGGACCATCGGCGGTCCGCACATCGCTCAAATAGCCGGTTATGACGGCATCCCAATTCCCAGTGGCGAAGGCGGTGAAAACCCAACCGGCAAAGAATTGTTCAACGGTTGGAAGAAGAACCTCGACTTGCCGAAAGAATCCACGACGGAGGACTTTGAGGTCCCAAAGTCCCAAGGCCGAACGTAAGTCGTTCACCAACGAACGATGCGGCCAACGGCAAACATCGACAGGTTTCGCCAAACGATAAGATTCGAACGTTCTGACAAAAAAGACCTCCAACCGTGCGGGCGGTTGGAGGTCTTTTCGTTTGCGATGGTTACTGGGTCGGACTCGATCGCGACTAGCGGTTGAGTTGGTAGTTCACCGGAACCGTTTGTTGTTGGCGATCCTTCGCGGAGGCCAACTCTTGCACGTCCCGACCGGCGGCGACTTGGAGAGCTGTTTCCAACTCTCGGTCGTAGTTGCTAGCGAGATTATCATTCCGATATCCGGTCTTTTGGACTTTGATATCGGGGGTTACTCCCGCTCCCGCCATTTCTCGCCCGCTGGGGGAGTAGAACTTTGCGGTGGTCAGTTTCAGGTTGCCAGCAACACTTTGCAGAGGGAAGTGCGTTTGCACGGTGCCTTTGCCATAGCTTTGCTGACCGACGATCAAGCCTCGTTTGTTGTCCTGAATAGCGGCAGCGAAGATTTCACTGGCCGAAGCCGAGTCACCATCAACCAGCACCACCAACGGGACTTTCCAAGTTTGAGCGTACTTCGCGGATTCTTGCATTTGATCCTGTTGTGTCCGGCCACGCGTCGAGACAATCGTACCGCTCGGCAGGAATTTGTCACTAATTTCGATCGCCGTCGTCAACAGACCACCAGGGTTGCCTCGCAAGTCGAAGATCAGGCTTTGCATTCCCTGACGGTGCAGTTGCCACAGGGCTTCATCAACTTCTTGGCTCGACGATTGGGCGAACTTATCGAGTTTGATGTAACCAGTTTTATTCTCCTTCATTTCCACTTCGCTCACACTGTAGACCCGCACGTTTTGACGAGTCACGGTGATCGGTGAAAGTTGTTGTCCGTTGCGAACAATCGTCATGCTGAGCGAACTTCCGAGCGGTCCACCGATCATGTCGACAGCGTAGTTCATGTTCTGACCAGCCAACCGACGACCGTTGATCGCCACCACAATGTCACCCTTTTGAATCCCAGCTCGTTGAGCCGGTCCACCTCGCAGGGGTCGCACAATTTCAATCCCGTCAGCATGAGGCTTCACTTCGATTCCGATGCCGACGATGTTGTCTTCCAGACCTGTTGCAGCAGTTTTGCGATTTTGGAACTCATCCGGCAGGCTCGCAGAGCGGGGGTCTTCCGGAAGGAAAGTCGAGTATTTGTCCAACGATTCCGTTGAGCCGTACACGAATTCCAGGATCGTCGTGGTCGACGGGATGCCGACTTGTTGTTGAGCCATGCTCGCGACTTGCCAAACCACTTGGCTGGCGGAGTTACGATCGTTGACGGCTCGGCCGTTGATGTACTGGTTCATGCTGGCTTGGAAACTTTGGATTTGATTCGAAGACGGTTGCAACCGGTTAGCAGTTGTGAAACTTTGGTTGCGAAGTCCTTCCATCAAGTTGCTGGCACCGCGTTGCAGTCGAACTTGGTACGAAACGGGTTCACGGTGACGAGTATCAATCAAGTTAGACGCTTCTTGGAACAAGCTCATCGCTTGTTGCGGGCTGACCGCTTGCACAAATCGTTGAACAACTGGGTCACCATACCGAGCCGTCAGTTTGAGCTGAATCTTTTCGCTTTCGGAAAGTTGATCTTCCGGGTGTACGATCGGTTGAGTAGGGCCGTAGGTTGGTCCTTCGTTCCGCGAAGGAATCGGCGACCAATCCTGTGGCAAACGGTCTTCAAAACGGTTCGGTTCTTGTCGGCCGAGGTAGTCATCGTAGCGGTTGTTGTCACGATTTCGTTCGGGAGCCCGATCATCGTTACGTCGTTCCCGACGGTTCGGCATCCGATTGTCGAGTCGTGGACCTTGCTCGTTACGGTTCCGGCTGAAGTTGTCTTCATAGCGACGGTCATTTTCATAGCGACGATTGTCATCATACCGGCGTCCATCCAAACGCAAGTTCCAGTCAGAATCGTCGATGATCGAGGAGCCCAAATCTCGACGGTTCATCTCTTCATGGCTGAGGTCATACCGATCGTTGGGAATCCGTCGCGTTTGGTACTCGCGTGAATTCGAACGATAGTCGTCATACCGCGGGGTTTCGTCCCGACCGATCAAGTCTTGCAATCGTCGGTTGAGTTCATCGTAATTCGGGGTGCTGGACGTGTTGCTAATGAATGTCGTGTCGCTCTGCGGCGGATAAACCGTGCGGTAAGGCGACGGCGATTCGTAGCTTGTCGGGCGATATCGATTGTCGTTGTTGTAGGTATCGTTGTACTGATTGTTGTATGTCGGTGTCTTGCAGAAACCGTTTGCATTGTTGGCGAAGTCATCGCCGAAGACGTTGGTTGTTGTGAGTGTCGCCACGATCATTGCCAAGCCCAGCCCCAGCCGAGCCATCCCGAATCGCACGCCACTTGCCCCGCAAGATTGTTTGGTGAATTGAGCCATCGAACAAAGTCCTTTCGCGAAGACGACGAGAAACCCAAGCCGGCTGCCTCTCCCTGCAGCGTGGTGGCCCGTTCCTCGGGTCCGCGAATGAAGCCATCCTGTCAGTCTCGCGATCCTGCGAGCTTCGCCTGTTTGTTCTCAGTCAGGCGGATGGCAAATATGGAAAATTGAAAAAGGTTAGAGTTCAAAAATTCAAAGCGACTGACCAACTCCGACGCGAGCGTCTTATGCCACGTGCGGGTATTGATCCGAGCAAACCGACATCGAAGCCGAGTTAATTTCGCGTGTTGCGACAGCGGCGGCGTTCGGCGTGGTGACAGGTTCGGCTTCGTCACAGAGTTCCGCTCGCAGGACGCGAACGTTCGACGGAGCTTCAATTCCAATTTTGACGGTGCTTTTTCCGGTGCGAATCACTTTGATGACAATATCGTCGCCAACCTGAATCATTTCGGACGTCTTGCGAGTTAAAACGAGCATTGGGATTCCCTTCACTTGCTGATTGATTGTTGAAAAGTGATTTCCAGGAGATTCGAAGGGGCCAACATTGTGAGTTTGTTATTTTGTTGTTGGCCGTTCGACTCAGGATGATTGGCACTAATGCAGGCGGTGTGCCAAAGCGATTTTTGCAGGTCAATAGGAGTTCGATATTTCACGTAAGTCATTGATATACCTAGAGAAGAAAATTCTAGTCGCTTTTGGGGTTGACGAAAAAGATTGCAAACGATCGCAGAAGCTACAAGGAATTCTCTGCAATCCTGCAATGCTTCGCGCCGCAATTGATGCGGTTCCGATACCCCTATATGGCGACGAGTCTTCTTGATCTGACAACGCCCGACAGCGAACCCGAGGAAATCGACTTTTTTTCAAGAGACTGTCGGTAAAGTCCTCCAGCCTGGTCATATTCCTGCCGAAGGGAATGCAACATTGACATTCCTTCGCATCCCAAGTCGATTTCGATCGACCATCCCCTGCAAAAGACGCTAAGAGGAACTCAGCAATGAATGGAACTTTCAAACTTGCCGCTTTCGTCGCGACCGGTGTTTTCGGTACGGGTGCGTCAGCATTCGCAGCAGACCGGTATGAGAACCGACAAACGGCCTACGGGTATCAACCGCCGGTTTACCGAGCCGCGAATTATTGCCCACCCACTTCGGTGAACTATCACGTGAGTTACCAACAGCCGGCACCATGTGCCCCTGTGGTATGTCCGCCGCGACCATGCCCACCACAACCGTGTGCACCGGTTGCTCCGTGTGCCCATCCGCAGCCCTGCACGCAATGCGGGTACTACGGGGGAGTGAGCCAATATCCGGCTTACAACTATGGACCAGTCAATACGGCTCCCGTGAACTACGTAGCCCCCACGCCGTACCAACCAAACCCGTATCCTTATGCTCCCTACGGGCAGAACGAGAATCGAGAGAACAATTCGAAGTTGCGTGGCATCGCGGAGCGAACCGATTTCGATAGCCGAAACCCGATCACTTCAACGCGGTCAGAACAGACGAACAACCCTTTTTTCCGCTAAGCGAGATCGGGGTTCGAATTGAACGCATCTGATTGCAACACCGCTCGAAGCGACCTTGATGAGAGGTCGCTTCTTTTTTTGTTTCTCAGAGTTGGAGGGAGAGTCGCAATCAGTGCAACATGCCAATCAAGATTAAACTACCGAGCGAAAGCAACGCGATCAGGGCTGCATCGTACTCGAGAAGCCACAACCGTCGTTCTGCCTGAAAGAGCAGGCCCAATAACGCAATAGAAGTAATAATGATAATCGCAGCACACGTGATAACGTGATAGCTTCCAATCGAGGCAAACAAAGGAGCATGAAAGAAGCCATCGACGAACACGAGAATCAAAATGTTGAACGAGTTGCTGCCGAAGATATTACCAACCGCGAGATCGAACGCGCCAATCCGCAGTGCAGCCCGAGTGGTTGTAATTTCCGGAAGCGATGTCACCGCCGCCAACAACACCGTACCGACAACACTAGAACCCATTCCGGTTTGTTTGACGAGTTCATCAGCGGTATGCGTCAAATACCAAGCCGCCACAAATACAATAGCCGTGCACACCAAATATCCCGCTAAAGCCGGAATCAATTTCATCTCCGGTGGTGGGCTGGCGAGGGGGTCATCTGGGTGAGCGGGTTTCGCATGAGCGATTTGATAACGTTGATCATAAAAGATCATCCGCGCACACCCCAGGTATGCTAACCCAAGGATAACCGAGCCGAGACCGACTGGCCCCAACTCGATTGATTCGGGCAACTGAATGAACAGCAAAACGATGCCGGTCAGCAAGATCACACTCGCTGCCGACAACCCGTGAGCAGCCGCCTCGTTCGAGAACAATTTGCCCCCCGAGCGGTACATCAAATCTAGTACCGCCAGCAGAAACAAATTGAACACACAACTCCCGAGCAAATCGCCGACGGCCAGATCAGGGGCGTCGATCATCGCCGCACTACAACCGACGACAAGCTCCGGCAGACTGGTCGCGATGCCCATCAACAACATACCGGCCAACGTACGCCCAAGTCCCATACGATCACCGAGCGCATCAGCGAACTTTGCCAGGAACGTCCCAGCAACAATGATCGTTAGTGATTGCAGGAGGAAGTGACCAATTAGCACAGACATATTCGAAGGAGAAACCGCTGGGGGGAAGAAAAAAATGCCGCCGATAAGGAACCGGCGGCGGCGTGTGGACTGTTGCGTCTAGACTTCTTCGTAGCAACTCCGGGTGGCGTCGCAACATTCTTCCAGATCACAGATTCCGCGATCCGGGCCGAACATCGTTTGCGTATGAGCACACCAGAAGTAACCGTCGCCGGCCGCTTCCTCACCCGGCGGCAAACCGTGGTTGATATACATGCCCTTCGAGAGCAAATGCCGACAGCGAGTGCCGGATTGAATCACAGGCAAATTTGGATCGTTTGGTGTCGCCATCGGTTAGACCTCCCCTCGGTTTTGAGTCCGTGCGGATTCGGCGGCTGCAAGAATTGCACGTTTGACTGCCGTGCGAGCAATGCGAACTTTATACCGGTTCTCACTGAGTGGAGTTGCCGAAGCAACAGCCGCTTCTCCGGCGGATTCGGCGGTGGCTTCCGTCACGGGGCGACCGAGAATTGACACGACGGCACTCGTTGCGTCCCACGGCGTCGGAGCGACATGCCCCATCACCACGCGAGCATTCCTCACCACTCCGTTGACGATATTGAGCATCGCCGACGCCGCAGCCAACGGCCAGTCCAGTCCTTCGAGTTCAAGGACTTCGTAACTGGCACTCAACAACCTGCTCGGACTCGGCAATTGAATATGCGTCAACAGTTGACCTGGTTTTAAGACCGTCACGCCTTGCCGATCTGTCTTCGGAGTTCGATAGAACGACTCCAAATCGATCCACTGTTCTTGGTGAGGCTTTGGTCCGATGACTCGCACTTTCGCCCCCCACGTGATGAGAGCCGGTGCGAAACGCGACGCGGAGACAAACTTGGCCGGTCCCCGGTTGCCGAAAATCGCGTGGTAGCGATTGTCTCCGGCAGCGACGACGGACTTGCCGTTTTCGAGCCCAAGCAAACCGCTCCCGTTGCGGAAGTACCAGCAGTTCGGCATGTGACATAGGTCGCCACCGATCGTGCCCATTTGCCGAATTTGAATCGACCGCACGCCGCGAATGACGTCCTGCAACGAGTGGTATCCCGCCAACAACGGCTCCGACTGCATTTCGTCGAGCGTGACCAGCGAACCGATTTGCACACCGTCACCATCGGCAGTCACGGAGTGCAAACTCTCGATGTGTTTGATGTCGACGACTCGCTGCGGGGCGAGCAAGTCGGCTTTCATCAGGTTCAGCAAATCGGTACCACCGGCGAGGACGGCGGTGTTGCCGTCGTGTTCGCCGAGGAGTTCGATGGCTTCCGCTTCGGTTTCAGGCCGAGCATATTCGAAGTTTCTCATGCGGCACCTCCCTTCTGTGATGAGGTGATGAGGTCTAATGTGATGAGGTGACGATTCATCATGCGTTCGCTCCTTCCAACGCATCGAGGACGCGTTTCGGAGTCATCGGCAACACCGGCACACGCACACCGATGGCATTGGCGACGGCATTCGAGATGGCGGCTCCTGGTGAAATCACCGGCGGTTCGCCGAGGCCAATCACACCGCGATTGTAGATGTCGTCAGGTTGGTAGATGTCGACGATCAGTTCGCCGATATCACCTAAACGCGGCAGCTTGTAGTTTTCGAAATCGGCATTGATGAACCGACCAGACTTCGGATCCATGATCCGCTCTTCCGTCAGAGCATAGGCAATGCCCATGATCATCCCGCCTTCGATCTGGCTACGAGCGGCTTTCTCGTTGATGATCAGCCCGCAATCCTGAACGGCGACGAACTTCTCGACTTTGACTATGCCGGTCTCGGTGTCGACGGAAACTTCCGCCATCTGCACCCCACCGACGCCATCGTCCGTCAGTTCTTTCACCGGACCAGTCCCCGTGACTTCTAACCCCATCGGGCCGGTGAGTCGGGCGGCGTCCTTCCAGGAACAAACGGTCTTGCCACCGGAGACGATCTTGCCATCGACGGCTTCCAATGAATCGGCTTTGACATCGTACTTGGCAGCGACCTTGTCGAAGATCTGCCAGAGCGCTTCGAGAGCCGCTTTCCGATTCGGACCGGAGACACCACCAATTGTCGTGCTCCCACCGGACGGACCGGACCGTGGGTACTTACTCGAACCGATGTTGACCTTCACCATTTCGAGCGGAATGCCAAAGGTTTCGGCTAACACGATGGCGATCGCAGTCCGGGTTCCGGTACCGATATCTTGCGAACCGGCGGTGGATTCCACGGTGCCGTCGGGATTGACCTTCACCAAACAACTGGCTGCATGGGGTCGTCCGCCCCATTGGTGAATCGCGACGCCCAAACCGCGTTTGACGCCGTTCTTCGATTCACCTTTGCCGTGCGGATGCCACTTGTCTTTCCAGTCCATCAACTCAGCCGCTTTATCGAGTTCGGCTTTGTAGACTTCCGGACGTGGCGTCTTGTCGAGATTCTTGAGAATGACATCGAGCGTATCCATACCGAGTTTGGCGGCAAGGTCGTCGATGGCGGTGCAAGTCATCGCACAGAGTTGCGGATGGTTCGGGGCTCGCCAAGCTCGCGTGGGTCCGGTGTTCGTTTTCAGGCCAACCGCTTTCCGATTACGGTTGTCGAAGTCGAACACGTAGGGCATTTGGTTGACGTCGACGGTGCCGCCACGCATCCCATCGGTGCCCCAATGCTCGCTGTCCCATGCGACAATCCGGCCCTCAGCATCGGCCGCGATTTTCACTTTGCCAAAACAACTTGGCCGAGTGCCGGCGATCTTGAGTTCTGTCGCCCGATCGAGCATCAACCGCACAGGGCGACCGGCTTCCTTCGCCATTTGTGCACAAGCCACACCCCATTCATCGGCCTGGAACTTCGAACCGAAACCACCGCCAATGTAATCGCAAATGATCTCGACGCTCGAAGCATCGATCCCTAACGGACCGGCAAATTGGCCCGCCGTACCGGAGACGTTTTGAGTGGAGAGGTGCACCGTGAGGCCGTTGCCGTTCGGGTCCCATTCACAATGTGAACCGTGAGGTTCCATGCAACTGTGCGTGATCGTGCTCACGCCGTAATAACCTTCATGGACGACCTTCGCATCTTTGAACGCCGCCTCGACATCGCCCTTGGTCGACTCTCGTGGTCTGTTGAGACGATCGAGTTCTTCGGCTTGCTCGAAGTTGTCTTCATCCACGAAGTGATCGAGCACTTCGTACTCGACTTTAATCGCGCGAATCGCATCGGCCGCCAATTCCGGACGTTCCGCAGCAACGGCCGCTACGAGGGCACCGTCCCATTGGAGTTCATCGCCTTCTTTGACGAATTGATGAACCGCATGCACCCCGGGACTATTCTTCGCGGGTGCGGTATCGAGTTTGACGATCTTCGCGTGCCCGTGTGTGCACGTCAGGACTTTCGCAAAGAGTGTGTCCTTGGTGTTGATGTCGGCGGAGTATTTCGCGGTTCCGCTGGCTTTAGGTTGGCCATCGAGACGAGCGATTTCGGTGCCGATGAGTTTGTTCTTTTCGCGTTTTTTCCAACTGACCTCGCGTGGCATTAGGCACCTCCTGTCAGTTCGAGAGCACACTTCATGATGCCGTCATAAGTTCCACAACGGCAGATGTTCCCGCCGAGACCTTCGCGGATTTCCGCGGCACTCGCTTTCGGGTTTTTGTCGACGAAAGCACGCATTGCCATCACGAATCCCGGTGTGCAGAAGCCACACTGTTGGGCGTCGTGTTTGACGAAGCCAGCAACAACCGGATCGATATTCCCGTCGGCAACGAGCGATTCGACGGTGCGTATTTTTTGGCCTTCGCACTCGATCGCCAAGCGACTGCCGGCGAGTACAGCTTTGCCGTCAATGATGACGGTATCGGCACCGGCGGCGTCTCGTTCGTCGACGTCTTTACAACCGGTGAGGTTTAAATCGTTGCGAAGAGCATCGAGCAAGGTGACTCGCGGCTCGATCTCGAGTGTGTGGTCTTTGCCGTTGACGTTGAGCGTCACTTTCTGCGGCTTTGCCGAGCGAACCTTCGACTTGGCGTCTTGTGCGTTCGCGGTTTCGGTGGTGGTTGCCAACGCAGTAGCGGCGGCTGCGGCACCGGAACCTTTCAGAAAGTCTCGCCGGTTGAAACCCGTACGGGTTGGGGAACCGTCCGGTGGTCCGGAGCGTGTGCGGTCTTCACGTTTTCGCATCAACTCTGTCCTCCCTTTTAGGTAGGACCGCAATGCGGTCTTCTGTGCCCGCGGTGGCAGTGAAGAGTCCGAAGTAGACTGACTCCCGCGAGACAGAACCCGCCACGGTCAACTAGGAACCACTCTTCCGAACGAGACCCGACACCACTCTCGAAGCGACGCAGCCCCCTCGGAAATCGTATTCACGCCAGATCCTACCCGCGACTTCAGATAACAGCAATCAACTCCGAAAGAATCCCCGCGATGAATCCATCTTTCCTCGTTTGCCGAACTCGATTAGTCTCCCCTCGCGGAACCGTCATTTCATTGCCGCATCTCGGGAGTAGAGGACATGAATGTCGCCAGCAATACCGCGGCTTCCCCAGTCAATGGACAAGCTCTAACCGAAACAACGTACCCATCACCCGCCATGCGGTTATGGAATGCAACGCCGGACTGGTTGTTTCGTGTTCTTGGCGGTGTATTCTTCCTGGGATGTGTGACGTACCGACTGCCCGCGTACTTCCGCGACTTTTGGAGTATGGGGCCGTTCTATGTGTTTCCTGATGGCAGCCGATTGCAGTTGCCTTGGACGCAAGTGCTCATCGACAGTACGCTGCTCTTACTCGGTTTCTCTTATTGCTTCCGCTTGCCGGCAAAATCGCAGGTCAATCGATTCCGTGACGTAGCGATCGCGTTAATTGGTGGATTCTGGCCGATGATGCCGTTCGCCATTGGAGCCGTGCTCACGGTATTCCAACCGGCTTGGGCTTATCAATTTCAATTGGCGCTTTGGCCAAGTGTGGTCTCGTTGGAATCGGTGATACTCGGCGCGGGTCTGATCATCATCGGGAATGCAATCGACGTGAGTAGCTATTGGTATCTATTCCGGTCATTCAGCATCGTGCCGGAAGCACGTGAGTTGATCACCCAGGGGCCGTATCGGTTCTTGCGACATCCGGTGTACTTCGGGCAATTGATCGCACAGGCGGGAGTTTGGCTCGTTTTCGCGAAACTGAGTCCGATGACACTCGGGTTCTATTTGGCGTTCGTCGGAATTCAGATCTACCGCGCGAAGCTAGAAGATCGAGTTCTGCAAAACGTATTCGGCGAGAACTATTCGACTTGGAAGAACAGTACGTTCTGGTTCACAAAATAAAAGCCTGCCGGCTGAAACCGACAGGCTTGATTTTGCCTTCGTCTGTGACTCGCCATGGTCAACGGTCGACCACCATGGTCGTGTTCGCCCCATACACCAGCTAGGTCAGAGACGCCGAGGACGAAGAGCCAGAACGTCCGACCGCAAAATAGATAATCGCTCCGACGATTTGCGTTGCTACGATGACAATCACCCAGAGCAACCGCGAACTATCGTCCAAACGGGGATTCTTGATCGCGTCCACCAATGCCCAAATCCAAACGACAACGGATGCAATGATCAATCCGACCCAGAACAAGAATAGCCCGCCAGCGACGAGCACGCCTTCACCTTCTGCAAACAACAGGAATGGGTTCATAGGAAACGCCTCCTCAATGTGATTTCAATGATTGAGTCGGACCTTCAACATTGCACTTCGCATGCCAAACCTGCGACATCGCACTGATTGTGACAACGTCGCCGACTTGGGATCACCGCGAATTCAGTCTCGCGAAAACTGGACGGTGATGCTCGAACAGTCGATATCATCACACGAAGCGGTGGGTGTCGTCGCTGTGTCAAAGCCAGTAACGAGATCTTCCCATCCACGATCACCTCGAACGACCATCAGCCAAGCCATTCAAACTGGAATCGGAAACTACGCTGGCGATCACGTGTTTGAAGTGGTTTAATTCTGAACACGACACACCTCGGGATCTCTCCTGCTAAAGGACAGCGAATACCATGACGGATTTCTTCGAACGCAGCCTGATTGTCCATGAGCAACTTCGGGGTAAACTCCGCGTGATGGGAACGATGCCGGTCGAAAGTCGGGATGACCTTTCCCTGGCGTACACGCCGGGAGTGGCCCGCCCATGTGAGGAAATCGCGAAGAATCCCGCTCGTGCAAGTGACCTCACCATCAAGCACAATTCAGTCGCGGTCGTCAGTGATGGTTCCGCGGTGTTGGGTTTGGGGAACATCGGCCCGTACGCAGCCATTCCGGTGATGGAAGGCAAGGCGTTGCTGTTCCGTGAGTTTGCCAGCGTGGATGCCTGGCCGATTTGTCTCGACACCCAAGACCCGGACGAAATCATTGCTACGGTTCGGCGAATCGCACCGGTGTTCGGCGGCATCAATCTGGAAGACATCTCGGCTCCCCGATGTTTCTACATCGAAGACGCGTTACAGGATCTCGGAATCCCGGTGTTCCATGACGACCAACACGGCACCGCGATTGTCCTTTTGGCCGCCTTGATCAATGCCGCTCGGGTGCTCGATCGCGACTTCACCAAGTTACGCGTTGTCATCAACGGTGCGGGAGCTGCGGGGACGGCGATCGCTCGCCTGTTGCGGTGTGTAGGGCAAAGCGACGATGTGTGCACAGGCGTGGAAGACGTCATCATTTGCGATTCCAAAGGTGCGATTCACCGCGATCGCACCGATTTGGCCGACTACAAACGCAGTTTGCTGGCCTACACGAACCGTTCGAATCGACAAGGGGACCTGCGAAGCGTGCTCGAAAATGCCGATGTATTCATCGGCGTGAGCAAGGGCGGTTTACTCACAAGCGAAGATATCGCACGCATGGCAAACGAGCCGATCGTGCTAGCAATGGCGAACCCGATCCCGGAAATCATGCCGGACGAAGCCCACCGCGGAGGAGCGGCCGTCGTGGGGACCGGACGCAGCGATTTTCCGAATCAGATCAACAACGTGCTGGTCTTTCCGGGTATCTTCCGCGGCGCGTTGGATGCCGGAGCGGCTGTGATTTCGGATAAGATGAAAACCGCCGCCGCCGAAGCGCTCGCCGCTGCGACACTCGACCCGTCTCGCGACCGCGTGTTGCCCGATCCACTTGATAAAAGCGTGGCTCCGCAAATTGCCGCCGCCGTTGCCCGCGCTGCGAACGCTGACTGACGTTCAACCTTTGACCTTGAAGCCGATCTTCTGCAGTTCCGCCCGGACGTTGTCGAGATGCCGTCCCTGAATTTCGAGGACATCGTCTTTCAACGTTCCGCCCGCTCCGCAGACGGATTTCAACCGCGTGAGCAGGGCGGGAAGATCGTTGCCTTCGCCGGGCAGTCCCGACACAACCGTCACGACTTTTCCCTTTTTGCGTTTCTCGACCGCGAGCCGTGTGGTTTGCTTCTCGGGGGGGATCACCAACGGCGGAGGCGGCGGACACGTACATTCTTCCTCCAATTCGTCACATTTCTCGCAACGTGGAGGTCGATCGAACGGAGTGCCTTCAAAAAGTCGCATAGGATTCCAATCGTTCGCAGAACTTCCCGTTTCCGAACGGGATGGATGTTTGGTAGGATCAACCGTTATTGATTGCAGCCGATATTCGTCAGTCACGAAAATAGATCGCCATGAGCACAGCCGCAACCGAGACCGCTACGCAACCGGAACTCAAAATCGTCGAAGACGCGACGTGCACGTTCTGCGGATGCGTCTGCGACGATATGGTATTGACGGTCGAAGACAACAAAATCACCAAGGCCAAAAACGCTTGCGTGCTGGGGAAGGCGTGGTTCTTCAATCACCACATTGAAGACCGTCCCGAAGCGACGATCGAAGGCCAACCGGCCAGCTATGAAGACGCGTTCGACCGTGCCGCTGAGATTCTATTAAACGCGAATTACCCCGTCACCTACGGGCTATCAGACACCACTTGTGAAGCCCAACGGGTCGCTGTCGCGATATCCGACTGGATCGGCGGTTGCGTCGACACTACCACGTCGGTTTGTCATGGTCCCTCGGGAATGGCGTTTCAGGGTGTTGGCGAGGTCACGTGTTCACTCGGTGAGATCAAGCATCGGGCGGACTTTCTAATCTTCTGGGGTGGCAACCCGGCGGAAAGTCATCCCCGTCACTTCACCCGTTACAGTTTGATGCCGAAGGGGGACTTCGTTCCAAACGGTCGCAAAGACCGGACGGCTGTCCTGATCGACGTCCGCAAAACCAAGAGCGCCAAAGCCGCCGATATCTTCCTGCAAATCAAACCGCGTTCCGATTTCGAGCTTGCGTGGGCCATGCGGGGGTTGGCGAAGGGTGTGCCGATCGATCCGTCCGTTGAGAAGAAGACTGGCGTCTCACTCGAGCAACTCTCCGAAGTCGTCGAGAAGATGAAAGAGGCCAACTTCGGCGCGATTCTGTTCGGCATGGGTGTGACCATGACCCGCGGCAAACACATCAATAGTGAAGCGGTGTTGGCCCTGGCACGGGACATGAATCAGTACGGTCATCGCTGGGTCGCTAAACCGATGCGCGGTCATGGCAACGTGACTGGGGCGGACAATGTGGTCTCCTGGTCAACGGGTTATCCATTTGGTGTGAACTTGGGACGCGGATTTCCACGATTCAATCCCGGCGAGTTCACCACCAGTGATTTGCTCGCGCGTGGCGAAGCGGATGCGGCTCTCATCATCGCCTCCGATCCGATGTCGAATTTCAGCCAACCGGCCCGCAATCACCTGGCGAGCATTCCCAGCGTTGTGCTCGATCCCAAACTCAGTGAAACCGCCAAAGTCGCCACCGTCGCCTTCACGACAGCAACCTACGGGATCAACACACCGGGTACCGTCTATCGTATGGATGACATTCCAATTCCGCTCCGCCCAGCGTTCGAGTCCCCGTATAAAAGCGACTTCGAAGTGCTCAAAGCCATCGAGAAACGCATCCGCGCGAAGCAACTTCAGTAGTCATCGAACGAAACACGAACACTGCAATCTGGATTAAATCAGGACGATTGCATGAACGCTGCGCCAGCATGCCTGATCGGGCTTGATGAGCCCGAGATTGCAGCCATTCAGAATCGCGTGAAAGAACCGTTAATTGTTCACCCAACGCTTCCAAAAATTCTCATAAAAGATGGCGAACTGTTCGTCGAGGCAACGAGTGGCTTCAACATGCGACACGTTTCGAAAGTCGTCTTTCATGGCATTTTCGAGAATGATCTCGATACGCTCGCGGGGTTGGCGTTATGGGGCGGTCCATGCTTGCCCAATGCGCAAGCAATGATGGATTGCCGGCTCAAACTTCCCTGTTTAGTGCGGGCGTTGAAACACACAAACTTTGGAAGACCACATCGTGGGTTTGCCGCAAGTGGCGTGGACTACCCAACGGATATTGAACGCGTCGCCAAATGGGGCAACTGGCATTGCGGCGAGAACAAGGCACGCTTTGAGAAACATTGGCTGGCCAATGAACCAACCATCATTGAACCATACTTAGATGGCAACGCGGTTCGCGTGGTTGTCATTGGCAACCAGCATTGGCAGATCAATTTGGATGGTGATGCGTGGTTAAAGTCCATACACCATCCAAACGCATGTTTGACCGAACCCGACCACGGACTTGTCGAAGATACACGATCGGTCGCCAACGGCTTCGGACTCGAAATCGCCGCTAACGATTATATCATCACGCGAGATGGCGAACCTCATCTCCTTGAGGTTAACCATATTCCCAATGTCACTCGCTTTCCCGAGATTTGGGCTGCCTATGAATCGTATGTCGTGGAGTGGTTGGCGTCTTAGTGGAGATCGTCTCTCCGTTAATACCTGTTCTTACACAATACTAACCATGCACCACAGATGATGGTGTCGCCATTGCCGCATCGTAAATCGCTTGAATCAATTTCTTGCGGTTGACGGGTTTGGTGATGTATTGGTCACATCCAGCATCCAGACAGAGTTCTTTGTCGCCGACCATCGCGTGAGCGGTGAGGGCGAAAATGGGTCCGGAATAGCCCTCGCTTCTGACAGCTCGGGTTGCGTCGTAGCCACTCATGATAGGCATTTGCATGTCCATCAGGACGCAATCAAAGTCGGTATCTTGCTTCCAAGAGTCTAAGATGGCGTCACGAGCCGCTTGACCGTTGTCGACGACTTCAACGACCGCTCCGGCTCTCTCGAGAATAAAGGTCAGCAGGCGTTGATTGTCGAGTCCATCTTCCGCAAGCAAGACCTTGCGACCGTCGAGCCGTGTTTCATGATGTGCACGCGAAGGCATGGTTTGCTGGTCCTTAATGGGTTCGACATCCTTCACGATCGAAGGTGTCAGTGTAAATCGAAAATGGGTTCCATGACCAATTTGCGTTCTGACAACCTCGAGTTCTCCTCCGAGCATCTCAGCGAAATGCTTGCTCAAAGTCAGTCCTAAACCCGTGCCGCCATAACGCCGTGTGGTCGATGTATCAGCTTGAGAAAACGGACGGAACAATCGCCTGACTTGGTCGTCGCTCATCCCGATGCCAGTATCGATGACATCAAAGATCAACACGGGTTTGTCTCGATGACCGTCAAATGTCGTGATCAGCGTCACGCTACCAGACTCGGTAAACTTGACGGCGTTCCCGAGCAAGTTGATCAGAATTTGCCGGAGACGCGTCGGGTCCGTACGAATCAGTTTCGGAATCTGCCCTTTGAACTGAGAATTCAATCCGACGACCGATTCTTTATTCCGAGTATCGATGAGAGTGATCGCTTCATTGATGACCTCGGAGGGATTGCAAACCACTAACTCAATATCCATCTTCCCAGACTCAATTTTGGACAAATCGAGAATGTCGTTGATGACCGACAACAAATGCCGACCATTCCGCATGATCGTCTCAATAACAGTCACATCCTGATCGTTAGAAACTTGCTCCGAGAGCCGTTCGGAAATCGTTTCGGTGAACCCGAGGATCGCAGTCATCGGGGTCCGAATTTCATGACTCATATTTGCTAGAAACTCGCTCTTGGCCGTCGTCGCGGCTTGGGCTTCGGAGGCCATTGCCTCAGCTCGAAGTTTCTCGATTGACAGTTGCGTATTGACCAAGTCGAGTTCTTTGCGAGACGCTTCAGCGTTCTTCAAGAACATCTGTGTTTCGGCAGCCTGATTTTTAAAAGCCTCGGCTGCAATCGCTAACCGTCCAAGTTCATCCTTGCGTCCCGTGCCGGGAATGGTCCCGACAGATTCGCCTTTCGTGAGCTTGTCGAATGTGGTCGCAATCGCGTTGAGCGGTGGTGCAATACTCCGACCGATCACCCATGCTGCAATCATGCCAAGCACGATCGTCAATGCCGAGAAGACACTACTCCAAAACTGGTAGCTTTGGGTATCGCTGATCAATTCCTCTGTGATCGCGTTCAACTGAGTCGATTGTCGTTCGCGAATTTCCGTTGCGAGGCGTCGAAACTCCAACAACTCTCCGGCCAGAACAACATTCACCAAATGCAAATAGCCCCGTGTCGATTGCACCATTTGAATCGTTGTTGCCTCGTAGCCCCGCACAATCGATTTCAGGGTTTCGAACGGCGTGTGGAGGGTTTGATCATCTTGCAGTTGGTAGGCATCGATCAAGCTGACGGCACGACCGAGTTCCGCCTTTGCATTGCGATAGTGGCTGGAGTCGGGCGTCACAATGAACCGCATGTTGGCCAATTCGGCTTCCCGAAAGGCGGCCTCGATCTCCGAGAGTTGTTGTGAGATGGCTTGGGTGGAGTCCTTAGCAGACGCAGAGATCGCACTGATCGTGGCGGCGAACTTGTCCTCGTGCGATCGTAGCTCTTCATTCACAATTTTCCGACGCTGAGCCCGATCGACAATCACCGCATTAAAAATCTCTTCGTGCGACGCAAGGTGAGCGTGCATTCGAGCGAGTGACTCGCTGCCGATTTCGTCGTCGATCACTTTCGCCTGCTCAAGCAATCGTTCGAGTTCTTCCTGAATCTGGCGAACGCGAACTTCAGGTCCTTCGTATCCCGTAAAGGCAAACAACAGAACATTCCGCTGCAGGGCAGTCACGTTGCGATCAATTTGATCGAACTGATCCACGTCCAGTCGAAGACGATAGGATTTCTCAAGCGCTAACTTCGCTGAGTTCAATCCTTGATGACACAGCACCGCAATCGAAATGTGAAGTAGAAGAACAACCCAAAAGCCGATTGAGATCCTTGTCTTCACACTGAAACAAGACGGTAGGGATGGAAGCCAGCGAACCATGGGAATTGCCTACGACAAACGAGATAGCTTCCTGTCCGATCCTCAAACGACCTGAAACTTTGGGATAATCAATCACCTGTGACGACTCGATGCGTCAGATTGTTAGTAACTCGTACCAGCGAACGAGACTATATTCATAGGAATCCATGACGGTATTCCAGACTGCCACATTGCCAAAGCGTTCCTGATACGAACCACCGCTGCGGACATGTCCTCTTTTGACGGCCACATTGCCGTCCGCGCCCGGTAGATTCGTTCTCGCGGGTTTGCCTTCGTACCAGTAGTCCCACTCGGCTGATGTCAGGAATTTGCGTGCCTGTTCGGGAACCGAAATGTAATAACCTTGGCGAGCCATATACGCACCCGCCCAACCTTCGAGCCACCAGTTCATATAGGCATAGGCGGCATCCAGGGCGGGTCCTTCCGTTTTGGATGACAAGCACTGCACACCATGCCATCCGCGATATCCCTCTTTCGGGGCGGCGTAATTCACGGGAATGCCGAGACCGTTGAGTGTGGAGACAGCCGGTGAGAACATGCTTTCAATCGTCACACGACCGCTCTTCATGAAGTCGACCGACTGAGGAACGCTACTCCACAGGCCGTTGAAATGGCCGCGATGTTTCAAATCCAACAAGATGTGAAATAAGTCGTCCATTTCATCGCGTGAGAGATTGCCAATGTCTTGGAATGTCGCGAGACCTTTGGCCTGAGCGGCGAGCGCCGCATCAAAGATGCCAATCGCCGGTTCGTTGACAAGTCCGACTTTGCCACGATGTTTTTCGTCGAGCAGCCAGCCCCAAGATTCCGTTTCATAGGGAACGCCGGGGGGAATCATCTGCGTGTTGTAGCCGAACGAGTCAACATTATGCACATAGGGCAGAAAGCTGATTTGCTTCGTCGGATTCGCGCCGAGAGTACCATCCGACTGCACGTAGAGAATTTTGTGAGGAGCATCGCCGGCTCCAATTTTCATTCCGTCGAATAGCTGCCCGGTTTTCGCCAGTGAGTTGATTTCGTCCCAACGATGAATGCGGGTGATGTCGATGGGTTGAATCGCATTGGCTTGCCAAAGCACGTTGATGCTGTTCGACCACTGCTCGTAGACATCGAAGCTTTCCGGCCGCGTCGAAGCCTTTTGCAGTACGCTCGCGCTGCCACATGGTTCAAACCGGATTGGAATCCGGAGTTCTTTCTCAGCCCGCCGCCGGATATCGTCCTGCAGGGTGACGCCGGTGCCCAACACCCGCAGCGGACGACCAGGTGTGCTTTGAGCCACTGCCTTCGGTGCCAGATAAATGGAAGCCGAGATCGCAGAGATGTTTTGGAGAAACTGACGTCGAGAAACGCTCATGAACTTACACAGACGCAATGCAGATTGCTCAGATATGACAATGGGTACACATCACCTAAAGGACTCATAGCCCTTGGATTGGTGTGCATCCGCTAAGCAATGCCGTCATGCATCAAAATGTTCGGGAATCGACGCGGTAGATTCCCAATTGCAGGGGTTCGACGTTATGTCTCGTTTTCGACGATTACGGATGTTGATCAGATTGCAGAAGGTGTCGGCTGGTTTCCGAGCGCGATCGATCCCATCCTCGCCGAATGTCCTTGCCATTTTCGAAAACGTGAGGGCAGTTCAAAGACCCCTCAAGCATGCAATTGATCTCGCGACAAAGTGACCTTATTGCTACCACATCTGCGAAGAAATTTGACTCCCGCAGTCGTCGCAAAAGCGTGACTTGTGTAGTCGTTGTGGAAGCGCTCCGACGTTAGTTATTCGTCACCGCTTCGGCCGCGGGAGCAGTATGAGGTTTTGGTGGTTGATAGGTTGTCTCGAGCGTGACGAGTTCTTGGGGTGATTGATTACTCACTTCGACGGGCTGCGGAGCGGGTGGATTTTTCTCCGGTTTGGCTCCGAAGACGGTGAGCTTGGCAGTGGTGAGGAAACCTTTGAGTGAATTAAAGGTCTCCGTAACGGCAGTCGGTTCGTAACCGCAATGAACCATGCAGTCTGTACAACTTGGATTGCCGCTCGATTTACCGTAGTTGTCCCATTCGGTTGTCTCTAACAGTTCTTGATAGCTGCTCGCGTAGCCTTCTTGCAGTAGGTAACACGGCTTCTGCCAACCGAAGAGATTATACGCGGGCATGCCCCACGGCGTGCATTCCAAGTCGTACCGTCCCTTGAGGAACTCCAAGAACAACGGCGAGAGATTAAACTTCCAACGTCGGTCGATCTTCGTGAACACACGACGAAACAATCCCACGGTCTCGGCTTGATGCAGAAAATGTTCTTGGTCGGGAGCTTTGTCGTACGGGTAACCGGGGGAGAGCATCATGCCCTCGACGCCGAGTTCCGTCAGAATGTCAAATGTTTCCCGCACTTTCTCTGGTTCTGCGGTGTTGAACAGCGTCGTGTTGGTCGTAACGCGGAACCCTTTCTCCAAAGCCGTTTTGATGGCCTTGATCGCAACTTCGTACACACCATCCCGACAGACGGCCGCATCGTGTTCTTCCTGGGGTCCATCGAGGTGCACCGAAAACGAAAGATATTTCGACGGTTTGAACCGATGAAGATGCTGCTCAAGGAGAATCGCGTTCGTGCACAGGTAGATGTACTTTTTGCGTTCGATCAATCCCTCGACGATCTTGTCGATGTCCGGGTGAAGCAATGGCTCGCCACCGGGAATCGAAACGATCGGAGCCCCGCATTCGTCGACCGCGTTCAGACAATCCTCGACGCTGAGGTTCTTCCGGAGAATATCGACGGGGTGTTGAATCTTCCCGCAACCCGCGCACGCCAAATTGCAGCGAAATAATGGCTCCAACATCAAAACGATCGGATACCGTTTGACGCCGCGAAACTTCTTGCCGAGCACGTATTTCGCTACGGTCCACATCTGGGAGACGGGAACGCCCATCGGTTTCTCCAAGTCAGTCAATCATTGAATAGTTGCGGAATATGCACCTCATACCCGCAACCTGGAGCTTTTAAGTTGGATCGAAGCGGTTTCTGTCTCGTCGGGCGGAAAAACCAAGGCTTTTCCGCATTCCTAACAGGCACAGACAACCGTTATACGGTCTATAACACACGTGCCTTCTGATGTCACCCCCAGGCGATGACACAGGGTCCCATGGGAAGATCGCTTTTCCGCTTCCCCTGCAGACAGTACAAGGCACATTCGCGGTGTGAGGCGTCGACGTGAAACAACCGATATCCGGTTACTCCATGCGTTCCAGCACATACAAAGCACTTTCCGCACGCCAGTTAGCAGCCCATGCATGCCGGACGGCTCGACGACGAATGATCGGAATTTCCTTGTCGATCCGAAATTTGAGCACGGTTGCCAAGTCGCGAAAGTCGGTCATTGACATCACATGCAAGTTCGGTGTGTTATACCACTCATAGGGCAACTCCGACGTCACTGGTGCTCGACCGCGTGACAGAGCTTGCCAACGAATCCGCCAGTGTGCGAAGTTCGGAACCACAACCAGTGACCAGCGGGCAATCCGATACATCTCTTCGAGCACGGCTTTCGGCTGCCGAACTTGCTGCAAGGTCTGACTGAGAACGGCAACGTCGAAACTTTGGTTGGGAATGTCTTCCAAGCGTTGATCGAGGTCGGCGTGAATGACTGCAACCCCACGACCGATCGCTTCCTCGATCGATTCCTGATCCAGTTCGACGCCTTGCACGCTGCAACCGTGTTCGTCTCGCAGCATGGCCAACAACCGACCGTCCCCACACCCCAAGTCGACTACGCGACTTCCTGGGCGGATTTGGTCGCGAATGAGTTCGTCAGTCAACCCGAGCATCGGGTCCGGCATGCAATAACGCTGTTTCGACATAATCAATTATCGATTGTTCCTCAATGACGACCGATGTGCCTGATCCAAGAACGGTTGGACCAATCGTTCGAGTGGTTCATTCTCGATCAGGAACGCGTCGTGTCCATAGGGGCTGCTCAACTCGACGAAACTGACATGCCGCCGGGCCTTGATCAACGCCGAGACCAACTCGCGACTTTGATCGGTTGGAAACAGCCAATCCGTCGTATAACTGACCACCAAAAACCGAGCATCCGTTTTGCCCATCGCGTTCTCAAGGGAGCCGTGTCGATCCGCGAGGTTGAAGTAATCCATCGCTTTCGTCAGGTACAAATAGCTGTTGGCATCGAACCGCTCGACGAATCGCTCTCCTTGATAGTGCAGATAGCTTTCGATTTGGAACTCGGTCTCTTTGCCGAGATCGTAGGCCAACTTGTCGCTGTGTTGCAGTCGCCGCCCGAATTTCATCTCGATGGAAGCTTCGGACAAATAGGTAATGTGGGCCAACATCCGCGCGACCGCCAAGCCGTACCGTGGACCTTCTTCCGGTGTGTACCGACCGCTGTGAAACTCAGGATCCGCGACAATCGCCCGTCGTCCGACCGTATTAAACGCGATTCCCTGAGCCGACAAATACGCCGCCGAAGCCAACACGATTGCTGCGTTCAAACGGTCCGGGTAGCGAGCCGCCCATTCGAGAACCTGCATTCCCCCCAGGCTGCCGCCAACGACCGCGAGTAACTTCTCGATCCCTAAATACGCGACCAACTCAGCGTGCACATCGACGATGTCTTCAACGGTAATGACAGGGAAATCGCTGGTATAGCGTTCACCGGTTTCCGGATTAATACAGTTTGGCCCAGTTGTGCCCCGACACCCTCCAAGAACATTCGCACAGATCACAAAATACTGATTAGTATCGAGCATCTTGCCCGGCCCGATGAATGCGTCCCACCAACCAGGTTTGTGATCGACTCCGGTGTGCCAACCGGCTGCATGGGCGTCACCGGTCAACGCATGGCAAACAAATACCGCGTTGTCTCGACCAGCGTTCAGTTCGCCGTAGGTCTCGTAGGCGACAGTGATCGGCCCCAACTCCCGACCGCTGGCCAGTCGGAGTTTCTTCGGCGGTTCGAACAATGTCACCGTTTGTGTTTCCACCAGACCAACAGAGTCCTCCGGTATCTCGAACACCGGTTCTTCATCTGTCGGCTTGGAAATTGATTCTGTTGACATAGCGGTCGAGTATAGACCTCCAAGCGGCATTTTTCGAGTGAACGCGTCTGGCAGGAATTTCCTGATTGGTTTAAAACACTCGCAAATTGTTCTGCTGTTCGGTCGAGATCAGGATGGTCACATGGCCAAGCATTTATGGGGTTGTACGTCGACAATTGGTTTCCTCGCAGCCGGTGCGATTGTACTGTCCGGGTGCGGGAATCCGCCGATCTTTAATTTCGGCGGACCAAGTGCAGAGGAGGTCGCTGCCCAGGTCGACGAGCACCGCACTCGTTTCCAAAGCGAAGGCAATGCCGACTCCCTGCGGTGGTTGTTTGCCAACCAACTCGCAACGGGAATGCCGCTCAAGGAAGTTAACGACGTACTGGGCAAGACCGGCGAACGCGTGTTTGGCGACACCCACATCAAAGCCAAGGTCAACGGGGTCCTTCGCACAGACGAGACTTACCGCTGGGGACCGGACGAGAAGGGCCAGGTGTACTATCTTTTCTTCCGCAACGAGAAACTCACTGCATTCGATCCGGAAGACTACCGTTAGACGGAATGCTGAGTCTGGTTATGTGCTAATCGCAGTTGCCCACAGGCGGCATCGATGTCGGCACCTTTGCGTTTGCGGACCGTCACGTTTACACCGCCGTTTTGAAGTAAGCTGACGAACTCATCGGTACGAGGTGCGGATGGGTCGCTGAAGGGAAGACCGTCGACGAGATTCATCGGAATCAAATTGACGTGAGCGTTTCGCATCTTCAGCAAATTGGCCAGTTCCCGGGCGTGGGCCGGGTGATCGTTCACGTTGCCGAGCAGCACGTATTCATAAGTCACACGTCGCCCGGTGCGTTCGAAGTATTCGTCTGCCGCCTCCAAGATCGCTTCGATGCCAATATTCGCATTGACGGGAACGATCTCCGTTCGCAAATCATCATTGGGAGCATGCAGCGAAACGGCCAGGTTGTAGGGTTTGCCGTGTCGTGCCAGTTCGCGAATTTTCTCGGGCAACCCTACGGTGGAAATTGTGATCCGTCGCGCTCCAAGCCCGAGACCGCCTTTGTCACTGAGAGTATCGACGGCGGGCAAAAGGTTGTTCAAATTATGCAGTGGTTCGCCGATCCCCATGACCACGACATTTGTGATCCGATCATTCTCAGGCAGCAAGCGATCGATTCGCAGAATCTGCTCCAAAATCTCGCCGACTGACAGGTTGCGTTTGAGCCCCGCCAGACCACTGGCACAGAACACGCACCCCATGGCACACCCGACTTGCGTGCTGATGCAGACAGTTCGCCGACGAGTCTCACGCATCAACACGCACTCGACGGTTTGTCCGTCCCGCAGTTCGAGCAACAGCTTTTCCGTGCGATCGGTCGCAACCTGATGATCGACAATTTTCGACGCGAAGAAGTCAAACTCTTGTTCCAACGCCAAACGCAACTTCGCCGGCACATCATGCATGGCTTCGAAATTGTCAACCCGTTTGCCGAAGAACCAGCGACGGATTTGGTCGGCCCGATATGCGGGTTGACCAAAGTCTTCACACCATTCCGCAAGCGCGGATCGAGAGAAATCGGTAACGAGAGGGCGAACCGTGGTAGTCATGAGGGCCATATTAACAGGAGGGCTAAGCGAGCGATACTTGCAAGACCGCGGGGATCACTCGGGCAGGTTGACGGGACGGCCATCGAAGCGGTTGGCCAATTTTTGATAGATACCCATCCGGCCACCTTGACCGGGTAGAGACTCGATTCCGTCCGCAAGAAACTTTACGGAACCGTCGGCGAACAAGAAGTTCGCCCCATCGGCATGCAGGCTCGAAAACGAACGTGGCCCCTTGTTCAATCGAGAAATGTGATGACAATCGGTGACTTGGTCGTTCTCGAATTCGTTCGCCGCGACACCCGGCCAGATTCCGGCTCCACTTGTTACACAGCGTTCGCCGACCATAAATGTGTTCGCTGTGCCGTCGGTAATGGATTCCAAACGAACGTCACTATTCCAGCAGAAGATGCCGTTTGATTCCTTCGGTGTCGGCATTTGACCAGGCCACGAGACAGTTCGCCGACCGGTGATCCAACGCGGCAACGCCGAGTCCCCGAAATTTCCGGAGTAGTTCGACGTGGCGTAGTCACCCCGCATGGGATTGAGATCCGTCGTCAAATCTGCCGGACAGCGGTAGACCGAAACGGGAGCTTGCAAGAGTCCCGATACTTTCGCTAGCGGAAATGGTGCTTCGAAATCGAGATTACTGAAGATTTCGTCGGGCTCGAGGAACGGCAACATTAAGCATTGCCAACCGAAGCCGCCACCCTGACTCGGCTGATTACTGGAGTGAATCCATCCGCTCGGCAGCGTCTCGTAAGCCGCATAGTAGTTATGTAATGCGACCCCGATTTTCTGGAGACGTTCCTCACATTGCATCCGCCGGGCAATCTCGCGACTTTGCTCAACCGCTGGGAGCGTCAGAACGCCGAACAAACCAACCACGATCAAACACGCGACCACTTCGCACAACGTCCATCCGCGTCGCGTCGTCTGCTGATTTCGGATTCGTAGGGTCAGAGAGGAGATTCTCACAATGATTCGTCTCGAGGAGTCAACAACGCCATGAATTCGGCCGGCCATTCATAGGCTCGCCAATCGTCGCCGATTCGTTCGAAGCGAAGCGTGACACGGACATCCGTCGGCTGCTGTTGTGATTGCTGAAACATGACGGAACGGACGGGCAGGGAATCATCGAAAAATCGCCAGCTGCCGTCAACCAACTGGAACCGGACTTTGCGACCATTATATTCAAATGTTGCGAGTCGACCATCCTCGGAAATTTCCGGCGTTTGTTTGGCGAGTGCTCGCAACTCGGTTTCCATCGCCGTAATCATGGCGGGATTGCGTTCTAAGAACTGCACCAGTTCCAAACCATCGGAACCGGCCGCGTACTCTCGAAAGTCGGATGGGGGAAACATTTTACTGATAAAAGCGGGCAGGGCACCGCCACTGAGGGCATCGGCCGCAAGCGTCAGGCATTCCACGAGATCATCCGAAAACCCTGGCGGCAGGGTGACATCTTCAGCGTCCGGATCAGACAAATTCCGCACACGACTCTGGGACGGTGCCGCATCCGGCAGTATGACCGTCAATTCCACCAAACCGGTGGTTGCATTCGGCAGCATCTCCAGTCGGCTCGCCAATTCGTAGATCTGCAGTAACCGAACCTGTGCTTCCGAATTGTCCCGCAATGCACTGACGACAGCATCGACCGTACCGTTTTCTCGCAGCCGTCGCAGTTCCTCAATCGGTGCATGTCCAAGCAAAAACCCATCAATGTTACGATTCCGCAACAACAACGCGGCATCTTCGAGAGACGCTCGCAGCAAAGACGTCGGGTTAGCCAATGTGGGTGTCTTTGGATCTGTTTTCTCTGCCGATTGACCATTGCTCGACGTTGAAGCGTCGGCGGGGTTAGTCGCTGTTGTTTTAGGATTCGGTGCGGGTTCGGATTTTTGAGGCGGATCAGCGTCACCACTGCATCCGACCAGCAAAATTAGCCAAGCCAACAACAGCGGATTCCGGGGGACCGAATTCTGAAGAAGTCGCATGGGAGCTTGTCAATTGATACGCAGAATCGTCACCGGCACGATCGCGATTGTATTCAATACGAAATTGGAACGCGAACCCGTAATCGTCGAAATCCCGTCGAACCGCAAAGAACTTGACCTTAAATCAACATTGATCCGCGAGGAGTTCAGGAAAATGGGAGTTGAGACTTTGGCGGATTTGCGAGACAATCGCACATACGTGTGTAGCAGTCTAGTCCCGCATTGAGCGAATTTACATGGTTCCTCCAAAGCCAGAGAAATTTTCGACCACATGGTCGCTCTCCGGTCTCCTGGTGCGACTGTACGCCGCGCTCTGCGAAGCGATGGCCACGCCCCCTGATTTAGTTGCGTTTCTGGAGGAACACGCTAACGTTCCCGATAGCCAAAAAATTGATGTCCTCTTTTTCGACCAGTACTATCATTGGCGATTTGGCAATGGTCGGCCGTGTGAATGGTACTTGAAACGGTTTCCCGAAATTCTTGGATCGCGGCAGTCTGCCGTCGAGTTTATCGTCGAAGAAATCGAGTATCGACAAGAAACTTCGACACCGCCTTCGCTCGCTGAATACGACCAACGCTTCGAAAACCTGAGTGATGAGATTCATGAATTGCTGGCAAAGCGTCATCCCAACGATCGATTTGCGATTGCTGCCGGTTGGATCCGACAAATGTTCCATGGCGGCGGGCTGACGCAAACCCGTTTCGAGGATACGTATGGCTCGATCAATCGCACATTGCCGTTTGATACAACTCAATGCGAGCCGTCACAATCGGCTGTCGGAACCATAAGTTGCCTGACTCAGGATTTTCTCGATCAAAGCGCAGTTAGCCCTTTTGGAAGTTTGTCACCCGACATCCTGCGTTTGATCGAAAACGACATGCATGAAGCCAAATTCGGTCCCGGTGAGTACCTCATGCGAGAGGGCGACGCCGGTGACTCGCTGATGGTGTTGATGGATGGCAAAGTCGAAGTTCGAATACCGACGGCACAAGCACAACCGCAGGTCATCGCTGAAGTGGAAGGTCGGCAAATTTTTGGCGAGATGTCATTGTTGACGCAGGAACCGCGAAAGGCCGACGTTCTTGCTTGCACGCCATCGCGTGTCATGGTGCTACCGGCGATTGCATTTCACAACCTCGCGAAAGATCACCCGGCAATCAGCAACCTCATGACCGCATTGATTGCACAACGACTCGGGCGTGATGGCCAAGCAGACGTCTTGTGGGGGCGAACTCTTGGCGAGCACTATCGAATCACCGGTCGACTTGGACGCGGCGGAATGGCAGTCGTTTACGATGCCATCGACCAACGCGACGGTACGCGAGTCGCGTTAAAGATGATGAGTCACCGGTTAGTCTACGACGAAGCCGCTCGCGACCAATTCCAAAAAGAAGCGGACATCATCGAGAGTTTCGACCACCCGCATATTTCCCGCATGCTGGGTCGCTTTCAGGAATTCCACACCTTTTTCACGGTGATGGAATTTTGCGATGGTTGGACACTTGCGGAGGTTTTGAATCGTATTAATCGGTTCGATGAAGACACGTCGCGAAGAATTGTCGGCCAAGTTGCGTCCGCTCTCAAGTACGCCCACAAGCGAGGCATCATTCATCGCGACATCAAACCCGGTAACATCATGGTTCGTCGAGATGGCACGGTGCTTTTAATGGACTTTGGTTTGGCGAAAGACGTAGCCGACACGCACCCCTCACTCGCGGAGACGCTTGTTGGCACGCCACGTTACATGGCCCCTGAACAACTCATTGGCAATCCCGTTGCGGAAACTGCCGATATCTTTTCGTTGGGTTTGGTCTTCTGGGAACTCTTGACCGGCAAACCGATGTTGCCCGCTTTGGATTGGATCGGTTTGCTACGGATTCATACGAAGTGGAATGTCGATCAACTCGACAACCTTCGCCGTCGAACCGATCTCACCACTTATCAGTTTCTCCGCACCGCCTTGTCTGCCGAAGCAGAACAACGCAATGTCGATCTCGAGGAACTCATCAGTTGGTCCGCGCCGCTTGACATTTCGAAACTCAAGAAGCTGTTCGAAAGTTAGAACAGCTTCCGTTTTCCGTCACGGGCAGTGTCTCGTGGAAATGTATCAAGTCTTAGATTTGACACAGTCGCCGCGGACTCAATCGACCGGAGTCGGGTTTTGGTCGAACTCACTTATACTCTAAGTCAACTTTGACACCGATGCTTTTCAGGGTCTCGATTTGCTGTTTTGCCGCATCGCCGAGCGGATTGCCACCGAGATACAACCGCCAATACGGGGCGAATTCTTTGGCGCCTTCGGCGTCTTTCTTCGCCATCTCCACGAGCGGGGACAAATTTTTGATCTGATTGTTATGCAACAACGTCAGCGAAAGTTCCTTCAAACCTGCCAACGCTCCGACATCTTCGATCTTGTTGTTCCCCAAGTCTAACGTTCGCACCCAACTAAACTCTGCAACCGGTGCGATATCGACCAGCCCGTTTCCCGCAGCGTCGAGTGAAGAGAGTTTCTTTAGGCCAGTCAATGGAGACAAATCTTGAATCTTGTTGTCAGCAATGTACAGCGATGCCATCGCTTTTAGGTCTTTCAAGGCGTCGATCTTTTCGATCTGGTTGCCTTGTAGTTCCAAGTGCTGCAATTTCACGAGACCGGCCAGCGGACCAATGTCTGTGAGTTGGTTGTTCGCCAAATACAACGACTGCAGATTCTTGAGTTCCGAAATCGGTTTGAGGTCTGAGATACTGTTGTCGGAAAACTTGGCTTCGGCGAGATTGACACATTTCTCTAATCCAGCCAAGTCGGCAATTTCACGACCATTGGCGTGCAGAATGTAAACGTCTTTGAGGTCGTCCGCTTTGAGCTCGTCTTTTTCACCTTTTTTGAGTGTCTCGCGAATGACTTTCGTCAGATTGGCATCTTGAAACAGGTCTTCCGCAACCGTAGTACTTGCAAGCCCACAAACAATGGCCCAAAGACATGCCAGACGAAAAACAGGAGGGAACATAGTTGACTCTCCGCCAATCAATCAGAGTAAGTGAATAATGCTAGTGGTGTTTCCGTTACGGTACATCAAACCGAATCGGACGAGCAACCGCTCGACGCCAGACTCATCACTTCTTGAATGGTTTCTTCCAAACCGTCGAGGCTTACCGGCTTCGTGAGATGTCGTTCGAACCCGGCCTCCCGACTCTTGCGAATGTCGTCCTCCATCCCGAAACCACTGAGTGCAATCCCACGGATTTCCCGGTTGGCCGGTTGCTGACGAAGGTGTCGAATCACGTCCAAACCACTGCCATCGGGAAGCCCGATATCGCTGATCACCAGATCGAAGCGAGCTGTGTCCGAAATGCGGCGGACTTCTTCCACACTCGAAGCCGCCTTCACATCGTATCCGAACATTTTTAGCAATTTCGACATCATCCGCAACGTATCTTCGTGGTCTTCGACGAGCAGAACCTGCAGGTCGGCTCGTTCTTTCTTCTTCGGCGAACGCGGCTTCTGCGATTCGTGGACTCTGTCCGCACCAATGACAGGAAATGAAACGCTAAATGTGGCTCCTTTGCCCACGCCCTCACTGTTGGCCGACAGCGTTGCCCCCTTATGCATTTTCATCAGAGCACGCGAAATCGCCAGTCCGAGCCCTAAACCGCCGAACTGCCGAGTAACGGTCCGCTCTCCCTGCTCGAAAGCGCTGAAAATCCGCGGCAAGACATCCGGTGCGATTCCGACACCGCTGTCCGCAATTTCGACAACCAATCGCCCGGTCGCGTCATTGCTGCCCTCCATCCGCGTACGCAATGAAATGCGTCCGCCCTTGGGAGTGAATTTGACAGCATTATTGATCAAGTTCCAGAACACTTGCTGCACACGAGCCGGGTCCGCCCAGATGAAGGAATTTTCCGCGCGGAGTGCCTGTGAAACTTCCAGCCGACGTGCGTCGATATCGGCCTGACAGATCTCCAAAGCCCGTCGCAAAGTCGCATGGGCATCGACGGCCTCGAAGTGCAGCTCAATTTTTCCGCGATTGATTCGGGTGAGATCGAGCAAGTCGTCGATGAGTCGTGCTTCCATTTCGACATTGCGACGAATCATCGTCATCTCTTCCCGGAACTCGGCGGGAAGATTGTCGCGAGTCGACATATAGTTCACGGTGGCCAACACGGGTGTCAGCGGCGTCCGAAGTTCATGGCTTAAAATCGCCAGGAACCGGTCCTTGGCCTTGTTTGCCCCTTCCGCCAACTCCTTGGCTTCCCGAAGCTCTTTCTCCGCTTTCTTTGGAGCCGTAATGTCTCGCGAAATTCCCATCACGCCACTGATTTTCCCGCTTTCGTCACGGTGGGGAATCTTGGTGATGTGAAAGAGATGTTTCTGACCGTTGATGATACGTTCCTGTTCCCAGGTGTAAGGTTCCCCGGTCGCGATCACTGATTGATCGATTTCGCGGATCGTTCGGACAATATCCGGCGTGAAGAATTTGTCGTCGGTTTGTCCGAGGATTTTGTCTTTCTCGCGATTCATGTTCCGCGCCCCGGCGGAGTTGATCATCAAGTAACGGCCTTTGATGTCCTTGACGAACACGGCATCGCCGATGCCTTCGGTCACGGCGTGCAAAAGGGAATAGGCTTTCCGCAACGATGCTTGACTGCGACGGTGTTCCGTGATGAGCCGCCGGACTTTCGCTCGCAGTTCCTCAGCGGAGAACGGTTTATTGAGGAAACTCATCACGCCTTCGTCGAGCAATTTGACGTGCAGATTGTTATCGGCCCGTGCCGTTAGGAGTACGATCGGCACGCCCTCCATTTCCGGCCGACAACGCACTTCTCGGACGAACTCTTCGCCGCTCATTCGCGGCATCATCATGTCAGTCAGAATCAAATCAGGTCGCAGTTGCAACGCTTTTTGAAGTCCCTCGTGCCCGTCAAAAGCCGTCGCCACCCGATACTCCTCGGAGATCGTCTCTGCGAGGAAGCTGTTCATATCCGGGTTGTCTTCGATGACCAGAATCAACGGGGCATCCGCCTGACAAACCGGCAACCGACGCGAACGCGGACGACGATAAGTCCGCAGTTCTTCAATGGTCGTCTCTCCAAGCCCCGAGGCTTGCATCGCTTGCACGTTCGCGGGCGTCACCTTTACATCTTTGGGAGCAAGCAGCGGGACTTCGACATAGAACAACGCTCCGCCGCCGGGTGCCTCATCGACTCGGACTTTCCCCCGGTGTAAGGTGATGAACTCCTTGACGATCGATAACCCCAACCCGGTTCCGCCCACATTACGGTTCACGCCACAATCGACTTGTCGAAACCGCTCGAAGATTTGCGTCCGTTGCTGCGGGGAAATCCCGATGCCGGAATCTTGAACCGCGAAAACTGCCCCTTCGGGAGATTCATGCAGCGAAAACACAATCGTCCCGCCATCCGGCGTGAACTTGAAGGCGTTGGACAACAGGTTCAACAGAACCCGTTGCATCTTTTCCGAGTCGAACTGAGCGGGCAGTTTTTCGGGAGTCTCGATGACGAAATCAATGTCCCGTTCTTCCGCCAGACCTTCAAAATGTGAAGCGACGAACCGCGCCATACAGGCGAGATCGCCCTCTTGGTACTGCAAGACCATTGCATCGGCTTCGAGCTTCGATAGGTCGAGCAGATTGTTCACACGTTTCAGCAGCAGACCGGCATTTCGCTCGACGATTTGCAATTCCCGTCGTTGCTTTTCGGACAGCGTCCCTTTATCGAGCCATTTGCGAACCGGGCCAAGAATCAACGTAAGTGGCGTCCGCAACTCGTGACTGACGTTGGCGAAAAACTGAGTCTTGAGCTGATCGAACTCCTTGAGTTGCTCGTACAAAACACGACGTTCTTCGGTCTTCCGTTCGACTTCCCGTTCGATTTGTTTCCGTTCGGTAATGTCGCGGGCTTCGAACAACAACCGGATGACTTGGCCATCGGCATCACGTAACGGTTTGATGGTCACATCGAGTGTGAGTTGACCATCCGCGGTAGCCGGATCACAGACATCAGCTTCGTAGCGAACCTGTCGCCCGCCCGATGCTTCACGGATCGCCCGCCGGAGTTTCTTGTGCGTGTCCCGACAGACTTGCCACCAGCGGAGTTCCCAAAACCGATGCCCTTGAATTTGCTCGCGTTCCAATCGGCAACTTCGGAGCAATGATTGATTCGCTTCGAGAATCACTCCTTCAGGATTGAGCAACGCGACGTGCTCGGAAAGCTGATCGAGCAACTGGCCCATCCACGGAGAATCCCAGGAGTGGGAGAACATCGTATCGATATGGGAATGCGAGTCCCAATTTGACGATGAACCGGTGGGCTTGTGATTCTCGGAACGAGAACTTCGTGACTCCATGTTTGCTCTTCCTTGCGACTTCCGCTATCCGCGAAGATGGTTGTATTCGCGAGCGATCTGTTCCATCAGAACCCGGTTGGGGACTAGTTTAACGCTTTGGTTTGGCTTCTCAAGTGTTTTGACCTGGAATCGCCTTCGAACTTGTACGGGCGTTCCAACGGTCTTCGGCCGAACTCCGACGAAGATACAACGGTTCCAGTGCCCAGGGATCGGCGGAACTTCCTTCAACCGTTTGCTTTGCCCCAAGAGCCGCCACGACCTGCGCTTGCGGATCGAAACCTGACTCGGGCAACACCTGACACACGGAACTCAAAGATTCCGACCACTTTTTCACACCGGGACCACTGACCAAGTCCGACTCGCGTCGAGCAGCACACCACTTTGCCGCCGGGTGAATTTCGATTTCCCCCTGCAACGCAAAATTTCCATCGACGCGACAAAAACGACCAACAAACAAATCCTGACGTTGGGCATCCGCAATGACGAACAACTCCGAAACATGGCTCGGCGCGTTTTCGGCAATCGCCTGGAAGGTATTGATGGCAGCCAATTGACAACCACTGGCGTAAGCAAACGTCTTGGCACACACAATCCCGACACGCAACCCGGTGAAACTTCCAGGACCGACACTGACGGCGATGGTACCAATGTCTGTGGCGGAAAGCTCGTATTCACGCAACATGGCGTCAATTTCTGCGAGCAATGTTTGCGCGTGGCGTCGTCCGGTTCGATCTAGCGAACGCTCCACGACGAACTCTGCATCCCGCAGCAATGCCACACTCCCGGAACGCCCGGAGGTTTCGATTCCCAGTGTCCACATGAATTAATACCACTCGTCTTCACGAATCGCGATACTTGAAACGTCTATTTCTCAATTCGCCCGTTTGCCGGTCTTCTTTGTCTTGAGTGGATGCGAAAATGCATGGTTGTTTCACTTCCGCGAGACGGTAGCCGCCAATATCGTCCTGTCGACTCACGATTGTTGAGAAGACCAAGGTGCGTCAGTGAGCATCCGAAAAAAACTGCGGACTGAGCATCCATTCTAGCCGTCCGCGATCGACTTTGATTTTTCCTAAGAAACGAATGCAGGCGATAGTTCCTGGCTCGAAAACATACGAGCCCCCGCCAGCAAGACGACCGGCCGTTGTGCTGATAACCGGCTGATGACTCACAACCAACAAGGACGGTTCCACGGTCGGAGAACCTCCGGCTTGCTCTGTCGCCCGCTGTAACAGGGCCTTCTCATCGAGCCCCGGTCCGAGCCAATTTTGCTGTGCATCATCAGTGAGAGGAACTCCTAAGCCTTCGGCAAGTTGCTCCGCAGTTTGGCGAGCGCGGAGTAGGGGGCTGTGCAGGATCACATCCGGCCCAATCCCCACACGAGCCATCCATTGACCGGTCCGCAGCGACCGCAATGCGCCAGCCATTGTCAGCGGGCGTTCGGCATCGGAAGGTGCGGAGTACGCTGCTTCGCCATGCCGCATTAGCATCAACCGCATTGCAGCCTACCTTATCACGTTTATTCCGTGTCTCTCGGCGGGTCCTCGGCACGAGCCGGTTCATCGACGGGCACGGTTTTTGGTGGTGTTTCCAGGGGGTTCATCTCTCGCAAGAATTGCCCCAGTCTTAGGCGGTGAAGTGTACCATTCACCTCCAGGTCCAACCACCCTTCGCCGATTTCTTTGACGGTCAGATTCAGTTCGGATGCGGAAAATTCTTCATCCACTTTGACGATGAATTCCTTGTCGTTCCATTGATCATAGAACCACGCCTCCGCTCCCTGATTATCACCGACAGCCCCGATGAAACGAGTGTTGCCGGCGGCGTCTCCCTGAACGTTGACCGGAATGACCACATCACTCGACAGCGGTGGATCGCCGGAGTCGCTCACTTGCACCGTAATGTTGTATTCCGCAGCGGGTACCGATGCATCCGGAGTCCACACAACCGTGCCTGATTTAGGATCGACCTCCACCCCCGCGGGTGCCCCTTCTTTGAGAGTGAACGTCAGTTGGTCCCGACCGCCATCGTCGTCAATTTGCGGCACCACCAAAAGCGTTCGCCCATGAAATACCGTTTGCGGCTCGATCGGTCCCGCTTGGGGCGGAGAATTCTTCTCCTTCAAAACGATATCGACGGGTAACTCCGCGATGGGTTCCCCCTCGGCAGAATACTTTGCGACAAAATGGATCGGGTATGTCTTTGCCGGTGTTTCTTCGCTAGTCTCCCAGAACACTTCCCCGGTAGCCGGATCGAACTTCAACCCGTCTGGGAGTTCTCCTTCGATCGCCAATTTCGGTGGGCCGGGTGTGGGATCGAAATCACGTGCTGCCACCGTGAACTTCACCGGTGCCCCACGCGTGACAACCAACGAACGTGGTGCCGACAGTTGCGGTCGGTATTCGCGATCGGGGAGGGGTTTCGAAAAGAGATTCGCCAGCTCTTTCGGCTGAAATGCGGGATCGCCGGCGTATTGTTCACTCAACGGGTTCCGCAAACCGAGATCGACTGGACCGTCCTTGGCATGGGCGACGGCGGTGCTGCCAAACGCTCCTCGACGAACCGTCCACTGAGGACCAGACGTTTTCTGTACCGTCATCCATTCTTCGCCGATTCGAATGCGAAAGCCACCACCTTCCGGGAAACCAGTAACGTCATCCACAACAACCGTCTCGGCATCGGCCGTCAGCGGTTCGGCAAGTCGCGTTTCGGGAAACAAGCGACTACGAGTAAGTGCATCCTGAAGCACCAAACCTTCCGCGACCAACCGCATTTTGAGCGGTGGATTCCCCATCTCGGCTTGACCTTCCACACGAAGTTCTTGCACGTGATGCAAGAGTTCTGTGCCTTCGAACTTCGCGAGGAATGCCGTCAGGTCTGGAAACCGCGTAGTTGCTTCAAGGATCACTTGCACCGAAAGATAAATGTCGCGGGATGGACGAATCGGTCCGGGTGTGACCTGCACGTTTTCCATGCCGCTTTGTGTAGCCAAGTCGGTCAGCCAGTCGTGATACAAACGCTGAGCCGTCAACGCGGTGGGTCGCTCATCGTTACCAACGACATCGGGTGGCAAACTTTGCCGACGCCAACCGGAGAGCTGCTCCATCGCAGCGAAGATCTGGTCGCGTTTGCCGTCGAGTTTCTCGAACTCAGACTCCAAACTCATCAATCGATTTTGACGTTCATCGAGCGGCCCCATGACCCAACTGCCGACAAAACTCCATGCGACATACAGCCCGAGCACCCCGCCAAGGATCAGAGCCAATCGCTTTTCCCGAGTTTGCATGATGACCTACCCGCTGTTGTTTCAATTTCAAAGTTCAAATCGTGGAAGAAGACACCGAAGAAAGCCGCAACTATTCGGCGACTGGCTGATCCAATGCCCGCTCCATATCGAGCGGTCTTTGCTTGGAATAAGTGGGGTCTTCAGAGTCTTCCTCGCGTGTTGCGTGAACGTCGTAACCCAGGGCCGCCAGTTCTGCTAATAGTGCGCGATGGTCTTCCGGTTCTTTGGCGAGTGCGAGACCGGAAATTCGAGCACGAGCACCACGCGGTTCGGCCGTCGCTTGCCATGTCCGCACGACAATTCGATCACGGCCCGGCGAAGCCGACTCGAATTCTGCAAACCGTTCTACCGGGTTCACGCTCTTGGCGAGCCAAGCTTGCACATCGGCAGTCGAAACGAGCAAATCTTCGCGTTCGTCCACGAAGTCTTCAGCTTCTCCGATCTGTGCGTTAAGGTCCTTGATTTCGTTGTCCAACCGAGAGATGGCATTCGATCGCAAGAAGTACCCAATGCCGAACGCCACCACCAAACCGGCAGCAATCGCCAACATTCGTGTGCGTTTGGGGTCTCGTCGCTTTCGTGCTTGTCGGGGATGTAAAAAATCTAAGGTGTCGGCCAGACAGCGGTTCTTCTGCAATAGCAGACCGAGTGAACTCAGCATGTCAGCCGCGAAGTCATCTTCGACACTTGCATCCAACGACACCGAAGGAACGCGGGCCGGTTCCAATCGCAGAACTTCCGTGCCCACCGCTTTCTCTAAGGCCGCTTGTAGCTCTTCGTGTGCAGCGTCGGCGTTTAACCATGTCCGTTCGACTTGCAGCGTCGGCCAATGACTTCGCAAAGTGACCAATGCTCGCCGGACTTCCGGCACGATCACGGTAGCCTTGCTCGCGCTGCCAGACAGCCGAAACGCATGCGTGAGTACCAAATGTCCGCGGTAAAGAACGGCTGCCTCACCTCCGCGTTCATGCACGGAAACGGCGAGAACAACCGTTTCCGGTGCCTTTGACTCAACTTGGGCATGGGCCACCATCTCAGAGAGTCCCACCACGCCAGGGACGATGCTGGCAATTGGCGTTTCGCTTGCGGCGAATACGCGTGTGATGGCATCCAGGCGTCCGCGGGGAATCGTGAACAGCATCACGTTGCGACTGGTTTGATCGCCAATTTTTGCAATCGGCAGAAAGTCGAGTCGCAGTTGATCCAGCGGCGTTGCCGTTTTCGCAGTGGCCTGAAAACGCACTAAGTTCGGCAATTCCTCATCCGGCGCATCCGGAACTTCCAGCCGACGTGTCACATAATCGGAACGTTGCAAACCGACCACAACGGACTGGCCGGCGAGACCGAGTTTCTCAAGTGATTCCTTCAGCCAACGACCGGCTTCCTCAGGGCGTTCTAGCGGTTTGACATCGCTGGGCCATTCGAGTTCGAAGGTCCGTCGCACGACGACGCCTTGCTTGGTCGATTCGGCATCGAGACCGATCAAGCGTTGTTCGCCCCATCCAATTGCTAAAATGTCTGCCATCGATCGGCTTTCTTTTCGCGACTACGTTGCGATCTATTGATTCAGCTAAGTTTAGGGAGTCATCCCCATCGATAATTCCGCCTGCGAGTACGCCCGCCCGAGGTCCGTGAGATCCACTACTCGTCGAATCTTCGGTGGCATGGTCGAGGCATCAATGAGAGCCTCGATCCGCACATGCGGTCCGCCTTCATCAAAGTGACCGACCGACTGAGCCCGAAAGACATCGCCCCGCGCGGTCACGTATTGATCGAGTGCTCGCATTTCACTCAAGCTGAGTAAGCCATCCATCACCAGCCATCCCGTTGTCGCTTTGCGAGCGATCAGGTCAGCTGACGGGGCACCAGTGGAATCGAACGGCTGCGACGAGACGATCATGTTTGCCAAGTTCGAATCCATCCCCGGCAAACCAATCAGACTTTCGTACCGGGCTTCGTTAATATTCACTCGCCCCGGAATCGTCGTTTCATCCGACAGCGAAAACACGTCCATTAACTCTGGGAGGTATTGCTGCATCTCGGCAGGTGCGTCTGACCAAGGGCTGTCTAAAGTCGTCGGGCTGCCTTCGATCTCGACATCCACCCGCGTACCGATCAAGTCGTACAGCGAGACGATCTTCTGACTCGCACCTTTGGACAAGTCCATACCGCCCCGAGTCACGGCTCCCTCAATACCGCCGCCCATCGAAGCGGACTTCGCAATGCCACTGGCCAGTCGAGTCAGAAAACTTCCGGAACCCTCCGCATTCGCATCGCTTGTTCCAGAGAGGACGTCTCCGCCGACGTCTTCGACGGGACCATTCATTCGATATGCCACGATGAATTTCGCCACGTCTTCATCGAATTCGTTGGCAATCTCGTCGTAAAGCTCTGTGAGCAAACTCTGGTTGACATTGATCCGCGGCGAACCGTCGAAACGCAAGTTCGATTCCCGACTGTCGACCGTGAGAAAAGCATCCCACCCCAATCGCAACACACCGTCGCCGTCAGTGTCTTCACCAGCATCTAATCGGCCGTTGCGGTTGACATCCTCACCGTACAAGTCAATCCGCGTCACTTCCGGTAACGCCAGTAATTCATCGAGGGATGTCAACGGGGCGTTCTTATTGACGTCATCTTCACGGCCATACATCCGTGGCATTGCGGGAGATTCCGAGTCAATAAAATCGAGAATCGCGTCCGCTTGTGAGGTGGTCATGATGAGTTCTTCCGGGCCACCGGTCAGCATCATACGAATCTCGGTTTCGGGATCGGGCGGAACATCGGAGGACTCGTCAAGATAAGACACCATCGAATCATTCGAAGCCTCGTCGATCGAGATCGACGCAATAAAATTGACGTTGAGCTTTGCCGACTCGTTCCGCAATCCGAAACGCAAACCCATCGAACCGGTCTGCAACTCCACAGGTGAAACAATGCTGAATCGCCCTTGTCCACGCGGCAATTCGGAGGGCAACAAAATCTGTTGGAACCGGGTTGGGTTGTGATAAAAATTCTCGACGCCCACCGCTTCACGGACAGTGAGCATGCTAGCGGCGTATTCAATGCCTGACAGGGCGAACGATCGACTTTGCACGTCCCGCGCGTAAAGTACGGTGGCTTCTTTCTCCGCGAGCATTTGTTCGTTGAAGGTGTATGCCCCCAATGAGACCACCACGATGACCACCAAAATCATCGGCAACACGATGCCTCGGCGTTGTGCCGGTCGGAAACGACGTTTCGTGTTCATTACAACGCCTCCGGTAAGGACGCTGCGGGAAGGTCGATCGTGAAGTGTACGAACTCCGTCGTCGGACTCGTCCGGGATGTCGCCAAGATTTCCGAATCGGCAGACGACGCGGGAGCGAATTGCATCGAAACGCGAATCGCCCGAGGCAGTCCGGCGTACTCGATGCTATGCCAATCGTCCATCCAAGTGTTTGTATTCCCATCGAGATATTGAAACTGCATGCTGATGACTTCCGGAGCCAATAACTCAACGGGGACTTCCGTCATTGCCACGCCTTGCAGTTCCGCCCATTCGGCCTCTTGCTGATCGACATTGGAATACGAAACCCCACCGGTTTCCATCGCCGACCCACCGCCGAACGAATATGTGATCCGCCGAAGATCGCTTTGGCTATCTTGCAGAGCCACATCCGCCGCTGTCGCGGTCATGACTCGATTGCGAGTTGGCCGAACTGCCACAAGTGTGAGCGATGTCGAAGTCCCGACTAGTCGAGCCGTGACGGTCAGTGTGGAGTCGGCGGCGTCTGTAGTGACGGTCACAGTCCCATCTTCCGACTCTTCGTCTTCGGCGGGGACCTCCTCTTCTTCCGGTTGGTCGACAATCGAACGAATATCGATCGCCATGCGTCTGACCAAACTTCGTGCTAACTGCATTCTTTCGGCATCGATCCGGCCCACGCTCGACAATCGCCAGTAATGCGACAACGACGCGTACACCGCCACCATCAAAATGCCGCTGAGCCCTAAGGCCAGCAGCAATTCAAGGAGCGTGTAACCGCGAGCATGATGTGTTGACGGAACGTTTCGCACGGCTGAATTCTTATATTTCGGACAACGCCGCTTCCTGCTCGGCTTGGAGGTCAGCAATGGCTTGCGGGTCGCGAACCAATCGCCGAAGCGTAAAGACCGCAGCAGGTGTGCCATTGGGAGTATCGTACTGTGTTGTAATCTCGAGATTGAGCATTGTCGCATCGACTTCCCACGGGGAAACGGTCAGGCTCCATGTCCAACTACCCTCGATCGCGGTTGCAGCGTCTTCCTCGAACGGGGTCGCACCGGTCGTCTGCATGAGGTCGGCATTTGCGATGACTTCCGACATCTTCGATTCCGCCCGCACAATCGCTTGCGTTTGCAATCGTGAATCGATCGTGTTGCGATAGCCAATCGAAAGCAATTGATAAATCGCCGCCATCGACATCGTGAAAATCGACACAGACAAGACGACTTCCAACAACGACAAACCACGCCGATTGCTCAACGAACAGTTGGCATGCTTAAAGCTTTGCATGGACATGATTCGACGTTCAAACCTCTCGGACCCATGCCCACCCCGAACTGTGGGCATGCCACCCAATCTCGTTGCAGTCTGAACATTTTGAACGGTTCTCATAGGGCGTCCTCCGCACGTTTCGAGACGATGGACACCGCACCGGTCAGGTCGCGGATCGAGACCCGCATGATTTCGCCGTCTTCGTGGTGCACCTCAAATTGTGCCGCCATTGCCGAACCGTTCGGGTAGAACAAAATTGGTTGCGACCAACCGACCGTGTCCCATTCCATCCCCAACGTCAAACCGGCCATCTGCCATTCGGCGGGCGGGGGAAACTGCTCACTGAGGGTGAATGCCACATCCGATTGAATCTCGAAGCGGAACGCATCGTCCATTTCACCGGCAATTCGTTTGAGTCCGTCGTTTCCCGTCGCGGGGGCCTCAGGATCGGTACCGAGGGGTGGTTCGTGAGGCAGCACCAAGTACTTTTGGCCGCTCGGTTCGTAGCGAAACTCGTAAACAAGTTCGTCGTCGATCGCTTCGAGTCGGCAACGAATCAGATCGGACCGCAGCGTTTCCGTCACACTTTGCATTGCATTGCGAGCGAACATGCGATCCAGCGATGGCCATGCCAGACCTAACAACACGCTCAACACGACCAACACCAACAAGACTTCCACAAGTGTGAAGCCATGTTGGTATTGCAAGTTTTGCGAGGTTGATCTTGAGGAACGCGGAGCCATTTCACGCACTACAGGTTTTGATCTTGTTCGTCGGTATTGGAAATGTCGTCGCCGCCGCCGTCTTGCTTGTTCGGTCCCCACGACCAAACGCGAGGTTTCAGTTCGCCAGACTGATACTCGTACTGAATCGGGCTTCCCCAAGCATCGACGGGTGTCTTTTCCAAGTACGGCTCACGTTGTTTACCGTTGACCACTTCCGGTTCGACAAGCACGCTGATGCTTTCCGGCCAAGCGGCATCATGATCGGCCCGGTACGTCTTGGCAGCTTGTTCGACACCGTTGATGCTTTGCCGCGTGACTTTGATATACGACTCTTCCTGTCGACCAAGGATGTTTGGCACGACCATCGCCGCAATCACACCAAGAATCGCCAGTACCAACAACACTTCGATCAATGTGAACGCGTGCCGTTGACGACGTTGTTGTTGTCTCCGTTGAACCTTCATCGTTTCTCCTCAAATCCCGATAGTCAGGTGCGTCGCGACGCACCGATCAAACTGTGTTCAAAATTGCGGTACGTCGCGACGTACCCTACGTATTTGCCTGGCACTAAAACGAGTTCTGTCTCGCGAAAGTGCGTCATCAATAAGATTTCATCTCCACCACGGACACAAAAGACCGCTGTGCGTTAGAAGATGCCGGAGCTTTGCAAGATGGGCAGCATCAGCCCGGCAACGACAAACAGCACCAGTCCCGCCATCAGCAACAGCATCAATGGTTCGAGCAAACGCACGAACATTTCCAACTTTCGATTGGTATGCCGTTCCATCGTCTCGGCAATATCAATCAAGACTTGTTCCAAGTTATTCGCTTCTTCGCCGACGGCAATCATCTCGACGATTTCTGTCGAGAACTCACCACTTGCCCGCAAGGGAACGGCTAACGATTTCCCTGCGGAGATGTTTTCAGCCGCGTCTCCGATCGCCTGACTGAGCACCTTGTTTCCCGCTGCATCTTTGGCGATTCGCAGAGATTGCAAGATCGGCACACCATTGCGAAGCAGAGTCCCCAAAATTCGGCAGAACCGTGCCACCGCCAAACTCCGCACGATGGCTCCCATGCCCGGTGCCGTCAATCGGAAGCGGTCGACCTTCATGCGACCATCGGGTGTCTCCGCCCATTTCATCAAGCCGTAGGCTGCCCCCGCAAGAGCGAGCAACATCAACAACCCGTATGACTGCACCGCGGCACTGGTGTCGAGCAGGGCAGTCGTGGCCCAGGGCAATCCACCTCGATCAGACATGCGTTCAAAAATCGGAGCGAATTTCGGCACGAAGAACGTCAACATCGCCGCGACAATTCCACCGCCAAGCACGAGTAGAAACAGCGGGTAGACCATCGCCCCGACGACTCGGCTTTTGAGCTCTTCCTGGTGTTCAGTGAAAGACGCAATTCGCTTAAGTACGTCTTCCATGAACCCGCCTTCTTCGCCCGCCGTCACCATACTGACGGCCAAATCGCCGAAAGTTTTTGGGTGTTTTCGCATGGCATCGGCAAGCCGTGTCCCCTCAGCGACTTGCTCTCGGATGTCGATGAGCACCCGCTTGAAATTTGCTTTGGATGTTTGCCGTTCCAACAGTTCCAACGACCGCAACAACGGCACGCCCGAGTGGAGTAAATCTGCAAGTTGCGTGAAAAACGCGGCCAATGTGCGAGCGCCAACCCGACCGCCGATCCCCACCATCTGCTGTTTTTTGGCTTGGACATCGACCGGGAACAGGCTCATTGATGCCAACATTCCCAGAGCTTCTTGTTCGTTGCCCGCGCTCAATACGCCGGTAACCTGCTTGCCGGAAAGTTCGCGAGCGGTGTATTGAAAATCAGGCATGATTGGCGACGTGGAAAAAAACGTTAAACGGTAGAAACAACAATAAGGCTGGGGCAGTTGGGGAGGGAAAAACTTGCATGTCACATGCAATTCTGATTTTGTTCGTCTTGTGTTCTCCGTGATGATTCGCGGGTTTCACCGGCAACTCTTTTGCTGGTGACTTTCATGTTCAAAGAGTCGAGCAATCACTGACAACGCCTTGCCAGCGGTACTCGTCGTCATGAATGACAACCTTGAAAAATCAATTTGAGGGATTCGATCAAGACGACAAATAATCGCCTTTGGTGATTCGGAGGACTTCATCAATACTCGTGACACCCGACAAGACTTGCTCCCAGCCACTTTGCCGGAGAGTCGTCAAACCGTTTCGCAGGCCGTAATCCCGGATTTGGCCGGCACTGGCGTGTTCAATACATAGTTTTTGGACTGCGGGGTCAGTTTTCAAGAGTTCAAAGATCCCCGTCCGTCCCGAGTAGCCAGTTTCCCGACATTCTCGGCAACCTTTCGGGCGATACACTTCGGTGTGCGGATCGACTGGCCAGTCCGGCGGCAGTTCCGTCTTGTCAGGCGTGTAACGTTCTTTGCACTTCGGGCATAAACGCCGCAACAATCGCTGAGCCAACACACCTTCGACAGTACTCGCCACCAAATACGGTTCGACACCCATGTCGATCAGTCGTGTAAACGCCCCCGGTGCATCGTTCGTGTGAAGCGTGCTGAACACCAAGTGCCCGGTGAGGGCAGCTTGAATCGCACTCTGTGCGGTTTCGCCGTCGCGAATTTCCCCGATCAGTACAACGTCCGGGTCGTGACGAAGAATACTTCGCAACCCCGCTGCGAACGTCAACCCGATTTTCGAATGCACCTGGATCTGACTGATGCCATGCGTGTGATATTCGACCGGGTCTTCAACGGTGATAATTTTCGTATCCGGACTTTTAATCGCGTTGAGGGCACTATACAGCGTCGATGTTTTCCCGCTCCCGGTTGGTCCGGTAACGAGAACGATCCCGTGTGGCGCTTCGATCAGTTCTTTGAATGTTTCCAAGACTTTCGGCGGCATTCCGACGGAATCGATATTGAAGTTCATTCGCTCTTTATCGAGCAAACGCATCACGACGCCTTCGCCATAAAGCATCGGAATGATCGAAACACGGACATCGATTTCCCGTCCGCGAGCCCGCATGTTAATACGGCCGTCTTGCGGGAGGCGTTTTTCGGCGATGTTCAATCGGCTCATGATTTTGAGTCGCGTGACGATGGCCGAATAGAAGTGATTGATCTCTGGGGGAACGGGTTGCACGCGTAACAAACCGTCGACACGATACCGAACCGTGAGTCCTTTCTCGTAAGGCTCGATGTGAATGTCACTCGCCTTCTGATCGACGGCTTCGACCAGCAACTCGTTCACCAGCCGAATGACGGAAGCTTCCTGTGCGGCTTCCGCGAGTTCCCCCGCATTCTCGGGGAGTTCTTCGAGAAACTCGACTTCATCGGCCCGGCGGGCAACCAGTTCGTTAATCGTATCGCCACCGACGCCCAAGTTCGATTTGATCAATTCTTGAACGTCGTCATGTCGAGCGAGAACAGGTTCCAACCGGAAACCGCTAGCGGCACTTAGTTCGTCAAGCGCTTCCAAATCGAACGGGTCGCTGGTTGCAACTGTGACCGTTCCATTCTCCCGCGAAAGCGGCAACAAGCCATGCCGGAACACCACGGACGTTGGAAACTGAGAGAGCAACTCCGGATCGATTTCCACATCTTTAAGTTCGACATACCGCATGCCGAACTCTTCAGCCAGAATTTGCAGCATGCGATCTTCAGGCACGAGTTGCATCGCGACAGCAGCTTGATCGACTCTCCGACCGTTGGCTTCGGTCCGAGCTAAGTCCAACTGCTGTCGGTCGAGCAACCCGCGAGAAATGAGAAGATCGCCAATATCCATGTCTGTCTTACTTGGTCAAATTTCAAAAAACGTTCTATCGGCCAACCATAGATGACCCGCAACAGCCGCTTATTTGTGTGAATCAAATATGTGACTCTCGTTCAGGTCCCAATTATCGCCCGCGACGCGAGGATCCGCCACCAAAACTTCCTCCTCCGAATCCACTGCGACGACTGCTTCCACCGCGGTCGCTGCCGCCACGGTCGCCTCCGCCACCACCGAAGAAACTCGGCCGACCACCACTGGACGAACCACCTCGGCTCTGTTCGGCGGCACGTTCTCGCATGCGTTGTTCGAAGAACTGACGCACGTTGTCATCGCGGCTGGTATCGCCACTAGAGCTATTGTTGCTGCTACTCGATGCCGTTGTCGAGGGTTTCGCATTTGTCGTGCTGACCTTCACACTCGGAATCAGAGACGTCAAGGCGGCTTGCACGATGGCTGCGTCCGCCTCACCTACCGGAACGACACGAATCGTCTCATGGGCTTCAAAGGCTGAATTGTCGAGTTCTTCGACCAATGCCTCGACCTGTCGAAACAGGGTATCGTTGGCTGACACGACCAGCGTACTTGTCCGGGCATCGACGCCGATCGTCATACGGATTCCCGGACCAGTACTGCTACTGCCGCGACCGCCGCCACCCATCATCATCGCGAGCGGATTTCCTCGATTGTTTTGAGCCGCCCGTGCGTTCGGGTCTTCGAGATAGTCTTTGTAGACTTCTTTCAGAATCTCGGCAACTTCCGTCACACTGGCGTGATCGACGGGAATCATACGGGGAAGCCGTTCGCGAAGACTTTCAGGAACTTCGTCGGAATCGAGAATCTTGAGCATTTGCTCGACATCGCGAACTTGCCCAGCGGGACCAGTGACGAACAGCGAATTCGAACGCAAGTCCGGAATGATCCGCAGCGTTTGCGACACGCCACTCAAACCGCTGAGTCCGGCCATGTCCATCAAACCACCGCCAAGCGTGGATAAACCACCCGTCAGCGATCCCATCAACGATTCCTCGCCGGGGATGGCAGCGGTTCCCACACTACTGCTCGGAAAGAGTTGTTCGAGCATCGCAGCAGTTGTCGTCGCGTCGGCCACGCGAAGATAGAACACCGTCCAAGTAATCTCCGGCGGCACAGCCTGGGCTAAATCGCCGATCAATTCTTCCATTTGGTCAAGGGCGTCTTCGTTATCTGACAACAACACCAGTTGGTCGTCACGCACAATAATTGTGACATCATCCTTCGGGTTGCCAGCCGTCTCAGGTTTTGGACTCTCATCAGCGTTTTTAGCTGGCGGGTTCTCGGAAGAAATGCTGGCGGTATCTGTGGTATTGGTCTCAGGTTTTGGGGGTGTGGTTTTCTCCGAGCGAAGATTGATTTCGCTGCCCGCTTCCTGAGCCGTTGCGAACACGGCCGATAGTGCCGGAGCCGGAGCTTTTGGATCGACTGTCACTTGCACATTCGCATTGCCGGATTGCGACTTCCAGTTAATCAACAGTTCCTTGAGTTCATCAATCGCTGAAACCGTTTTTCCATTGAAGGCCAACATGCCATCTGCATAAACCACAACAGTTGCGGGTCCCGTGGGCGCTTTCGTTGACTTCGCTTCAGCCGCAGCAGGTTCCCCCTCGAAATTCACCGGCAGCAAATCGTCACGTTCCGGACGCGGTCGTGATGGAGCTGACTCACGACGACGAGACTGAATATCGTCCAGCGAATTCTCATTGGAACGCATCGTCGATTGCCCGGGGACCAAACGATCGCCGACCGGACTCGATCGCGATGGAACCACAATCCGCACCGGACTCGTTTTCGAGCGTGACCATTCGCGTTCCAAAAGATCGACGAACCGCTGTGCATTGCGACCACCAAGTGGAATATTACGGACAGTCCCACCACGAGCCGTCCCGGTCGATTGCCCGGTTCCGTCTTCTCCCAACTGAGCCAAAAGTGTTTTGACCTGAGTGACTTGATCGAAAGTTCCACGAACCATCAAACGCATGCCATACGTGTCGGCTTCAATAATCGGGGCGGCATCGCCATCGGAAGCGAACAGAGAACGCAAAGTCGCTGCAGCCCCGAGCGGGTCCAAGTCCGCCAGGGGAATCACCGCAACTTGCTGAGTCCCGCCAGCCCCACCGTCGAGTTGGCGGATAATTTCCTCAATCTCTTTGTGTTCGGATTCGGTGGCTTTGATATGCAGGCGACGGGCTCGACCATCTTCATTGATAACAACACCTGGCCGCACCGCATCCAATGTTTTTGCGACTTCGCGGGCATCGGCACTTTCGAGCGAGTACACCTTCAAATACGGTTTGCCCCGACCCGCCGACAAGATTTGCCCATCGGCATTCTCTCCGACATCGATACTGCTAATCATCTCCTCAACCAACCCGAGTGTCTCGGTGGTTGCGGTGACAAGCAGGGAATTCGTGCGAAGGTCCGGTGTGACTTGCGTTCCAGGCGTAGCCGTCTGAGACGACCGCGAACTACTACTAGGCGGACCACCACGATAACGGGGATCACGAGAGTATTCCTGAGCCGCACTCACATTCGTCACGCCAGTACCGATACCGAGTTGGCTTTGCACTAAATAAGCGGCGTCTTCGGCATTGATATGCTTCAGCGGAAACGACTTGAACTTCAGATCCTCTTCACCAGCTGCGATGTTTTCGACTAACCGACGGACGCGGACCAACGTGGCGGAGGTATCGGTTACGACGATTGCGTTCGAAGTCGGCAATGGAACCACTTTGCCTTGCGGACCGAGCAGGGCTTCGACTTCTTTAGAAACATCTTCCGCTTCCGCATTCTGCAACGGCAACACGACGTTCACCAATTCGTTGCTCCCTCGCTTTTCCAAATCTTCAGCGGGAACATTCGGAATCAGGTTGGGCGGAATCGGTCGTTTGTCGACGTTCAACACGACCAAAAATCGGTCGCGTTTCACCATCACGTACCCCTCTTGCAGAAGATACCCATGCAGGATATCCAGGGCTTCGTCGGGGGTGTAAGTCTTGCGGTCGGAATATGTCAGCGTCCCGGGCGGGATATCGAGCATCTGCAACGTATAGCCGGCTTTGCGACCGAACTCTCGCAGCACAAACTCCCACGGAGCATTCTGGAGTTGAAAAGAAATCGCCGGTTCATTCCCTTTCGGATTCGAGCCGTTGGCAGCGTCGAAGGAAATGACCTGTTCCTGGGAGCCGTCTTGTTGGGCGAAACCGATCGACGAGAGCCCGCCGAGCATCGCACACAAACAGACGAAACCTCGCAGAGAATGTTTGCGGCTGAAATTAGCGTTTGACATAACAACCCGCTGAGTGACAATAAACAAACGAATAGTAAAACTCTCGTTCACTAGGACATCCGAGCCGAGTCGCTCGATCCTAATTGTGAAACACGAATGCTTTGCATTTCTCAATGAAACCCCGAGAACGCTCCGTTTGACTCGAGTTTTTCCGTGAATCTGCCCGGATGGACGGAACAGGGCGACCGAAGTTGTTCGTGTTCTTTTGGCAACACGCCCAGAGATGCCCCGGAATACTTCTGCTTCCTTAAAACACCGGAAATCGTTTCCGAAAAATCGCTCTGAACAGATAAAAAATGCGATTTCACCGACCGTTTCCATGCCATAAGGTGTTAAACCCCATAGAAAGTTGATCCGACCGCAGAAAATAGGGATCTCAGACAATGTTGAGAAATTTCTTGGCTTTGGAATTTCTAGTCGTTACGGCGATTTTGTTCGCAAGTTCTTCGCCCGCCAACGCGCAAGGTCCATCAGGCAGCTGGTTGGCAGACCGGATGGACGGCAATGGCGACGGAGAAATTGACGCGAACGAGGCCGGTCGACTTCGGGAAGCGATGGAACGACAAGGAGTGCGATTCCCGATCAGTAAAGAGGGATTCTCCGAAGCCGCTCCGAGGGTTTTCGAGGAAATGCGTCGCAGCGGCAGCTTCGGACGACCACCTGGGGGTCCTCCCGGTGGATTCGGTCGTGGCGGCGATGATCGTGATCGCGGTGGATTTGGACGAGGAGGCGACGATCGTGACCGCGGCGGCTATGGTCGTGGCGGAGACGACCGCGATCGTGGGAGCTACGGACGCGGCGGTGACGATCGGGGCGGGGATGATCGCGGCGGATATAGTCGAGGCGGTTGGGGAAGTTCCGGTCGCGGTGGCTGGGGAGACCGTGGCGGATACGATCGCGGTCGAGATTCCGGGCGACGAGGTGACTCTTCGAAGGAAGAGAAAGAACGCCCCCGCGTGACGGTCGATCTCACCGACGCCTATGCGGAGGCTGACAGCGATGGTGACGGTCAAATTGGGCTGTACGAATGGCGTCAGTGGAAGCCGACCGAACTCAATAAATTCTTCCTCGCCGACGCAAACCGCGATTCGTTTCTCACACCGCGTGAATTAGCGATCTTCGAGAAGTTCCCGGTCGCGGAAGCCGACACATCCACAACGGCGTCGAACTATCCGGCTGCTGCCACTGCAACACCCACCGCTCCGGCTGGTCGCACGAATGTTGACCCGCAGGACAAACCGAGCGCCAAGGAAGCCCAGTACGTTTTTAAGGTGCTCGACCGTGACCATGATGGCAAGATCACCGAAGAGGAATGGCAACGCAGCAAAGGTGCCCGAGGCGGATTTGAAGATGCTGGCATCAAAGTGCCATTACCCGCGACAATTGAGTCGTTCCTCGCAGTCTACCCTTACGAGCGACTGTTCCCACAGATGACCATTCGTTAAACGAGTTCATCGCCTAGCGTGAAGCATCGATCGGCTCCGTTTCCAGCGAAACGGGGCCGATCTTGCATTCGTCAAAGGTGAGATCGTCCAATGCCAACGGGGTTTGGCGAATTTCCCAGGTATTCTCGCCCGACTGAATAATGCCATCCGGAATCGACACGCGAATTTCACTGCCCGGCTTTCGTCGAGAAAGAGATTCATTCAGCACTGCAATGCGTCGATTGTTGATCCATAGTTCCGTGGTCATATGCCCGTCCCGCAATGCACGCAAATATGGACTCGCTAGAAACGTTGCAGGCCCGGCGGGCTCCAAGCCAGACTCGACGATTCGAAAAAAGTGATTGTCGCCTGAGTCGTCGATCTGAACCCGAAAAGCCCCTCGCCATTTCGTTCGACTTCGTCCAAGCAAAAGTGGTCGCGATAGCACAACCGTCCGGGTTCCTGCGAAGATGGGCGTGACGGTCGCCACTTGATCCCTCGGGCATGCAAACGTACCGAGAAACGGATGATCCATCTCATATCGACCATCGTCGAGACTAAGAATTGCGAGTTCCAATTCGTCGGCTTTCTCAGTTGCAGGGACACCTATCCAACTGCGAAACCGAACTCTCGCTATGCGTCCGGAAATTGACGTCTGCGGAGACGACGGATCGCTTCGCGAACTCCACTGGATTTCGCGGATGTCCGACCAGTTGCTAACAATCTTCTGGCTCCCAAACTTCCAAACCACATTTCGTTCATCGATTTGCAACATTTCGCCGTAAAGTCGATTGCCATCGAAAAATATGAGGGAATCCCGGTCTTGAGTCATCGTTGTTGTGTCGTCCGTAACAACGTCATCCGGCCATCGGGTTTGGAGCAATAGGTCGTCGAAGGCAATCGCGGAATTTGCGTCGAGGTCCATTTCGATTTTTGTCAATGCACCGCAGTTGGTGTCGCCACTTGCGACCACCACATCATCCGCGAGAACTTGCACACGATTTTTCTCGAAGAAAACCGTCCAACGTGCCGGAGTCTTACAGGGTGCGATGGGGTACTTGCCAATGCGAAGGTTTTCCGCAGACACGTTCGGATTACCCGACTTCGAATATCGCAGCGAAAGTGATTGCGGGACGGAGTCCGTGTGAAAGAATAATTGGACGCTCCCCGCCGTCGTGCCATTTTGGTTCGGCAACACGGTCCAACTCAACCGCCCCGATGTTAGTGGTTGGGCAGGTTCGAACTGCCAACGAGCCGGTTGCTCCCCCGCGACCCACACGTGTGACGGAGCGGCCCCCATCTGGGCAAGTTGCAACTTGGGATCGAACGGTGTGCGGCGGCGAGTTCCGGGCTCGAAATCTTCAAAAAGCACGTCCCGCCAACCCGGTTGCTGAGAGATGGAGGACACAAACACGTTCGGTGTTTCGACAATCGATCCGCCACGCAATCGCAATTTGACACGATGTTCGTCGGCGTCAAGAATCTCTGCCGAAACTTGTTCGCCGTTGACAAAGATGACTAATCGCAAAGGACTTGACGAAGTCATCGGCAGCGGGGTCGATCCGGCGGTCAGCAGCGAACCGAGGACCCCGAATATCGGCATCAACGAGCCCAACAACATTTCTTGTACTTTCGTCCGGAACCACACGGACACGGGTCATTTCGGCCCAATGTCGTCACTGGGCCGTTGGGCACGCCGGAACGAGATGGCGTTTGTTTCACGGGCGTTTTCGCACGCATTTCATGCATCACGTTCACGGGCGAACGTCCATCACGAAGTTCTTCCGCCATTCGCTCCATCACCGGACGAATGTGGTTAAAAAACTTGCGATAGCCGACACACAAGTAATTCAATCCCGCCTCGCCATCCGGCGTTTCGATGAAACGATTCTTCGGGCACTCCCCATTACACATGAACCGCACTTCACAGTTGCGACAGTATTGCGGGAGTGTCGTTTCTTTCGCTTTGCCAAACTCCTGTTGTGTTTCGGATGAGGCCAAATCGAGAATTGGCAATTCGTGAATATTCCCGAGACGAAACTCGGGTTCGACGAAGTGATCGCAACTAAAAAGATCACCATTATGTTCCATCGCCAACGCACCGCCGCATTGCCGACGAAACACACATAGACTCGGCTCATGCCCCGACCAAGCCGCTAATGCCTGATCGAAGATTTGCACAAAGACTTTGCCGACGTCTCGACGGATCCACTCATCGAAAACCGCGATGAGAAAGTCGCCGAACTGTTCGGGAGAAACACTCCGGCTACTAACACGGTCTTGCCAAGGATTCGTGGAGTTCCCCGCATCCGCCGACAAGTCCGCCTCTGCATGAACACCAACACCCCGACGTTCCACAATGGGAATGAACTGCAAGAACCGAACGCCGTTGTCTCGGAGGTAAGTGTAAACCTTCCGTCCATGATCGCCGTTGATGCGATTTACGACGACCAAGACGTTGTACTCGACCTTGTGATGTTGCAGCAGCTTCAAAGCGGCGAGCACGGCAGCGAACGAGCCTTCGCCTTTCTTATCGTATCGATAACGGTCATGCAGTTCCGCAGGCCCATCGATCGATAACCCAATCAGAAAATTGTGTTCGCGAAAAAATCGGCACCAGTCATCGTCGAGCAGCACTCCGTTGGTCTGCAACGTATTGACAACTCGCATACCAGGCCGTGCGAATTCCTGTTGATACGCAACGACTCGCTGAAAGAACTCTAAACCTAGCAGAGTTGGTTCGCCGCCTTGCCACGCAAAAGTGACTTCGGAAGCAGTTGCCGGTTGAGCATGAATATATTGCGCAACATACTCGCGAAGCGTTGGATCGGTCATCCGCCAACGTTCGCCGGAAGGGTACAGCTCTTCCTTGTGAAGATAGTAGCAGTACTCGCAATCGAGATTGCAAATCGGCCCGATTGGTTTGGTCATGACGTGAACGCCATTCGGCAAACGGGCCGTCTTGACGTCGGTTGATGTCATGCCTGAAATTCGCTCCTGCACTTCACGGTTACAACGGACAGAACCGTCTTTCGTGGCCCGTTACAAATCGAGTTTATCAATCCGTCTTTGGTGACGCCCCCCTTCGAAGGGAGTTTCCAGCCACGCATGGATGATTTGCTCGACAACTTCCCACGACAACATACGCTGGCCGATGGAAATGCAGTTCGCGTTGTTGTGTTGACGACCCAGTTTCGCGGTTTCGACATTCCAACACAACGCGCATCGCACGCCTTTGACCCGATTCGCAGCGATGGCTTCACCATTGCCGGAACCGCCTAAAACAATGCCGCGATCACACTCGCCCGCTGCAATGGCTCGTGCAGCCGGGATCACGAAGTCAGGGTAGTCGACCGATTCATTCGAATCGGTTCCAAAGTCTTGAACTTCATGCCCCGCTTGGGTGAGTAGTTCAGAGATTTGCTGTTTGTACTCGAAACCCGCATGGTCCGAGGCCAAGGCGATTTTCATTGAAGGTCGATCAATCGAGGGGGCCAAACAAAAAACCGACCCAGTTGGTACGTGAGTCAACTGGGTCGGCACATCGAATTAGAGTTCTTTCAACGCGGCTTTGACAGCTTCACGGACTTCTTCGTCGTCATCATTGAGCAGTTTTGTCAAAGCTTCTTTGACATCGACATTGCCTTTGCCGATTCGTCCGAGGGTGGTGGCGACTTCAATCCGTGCCCGAGGATTCGGCCGTTTCAAAGCCTCGATCAGCAGCGGAATCGCCGTTTCAATCACCTTAGGATCAGGCGCGATTTGCAGTAACGCCCACAGAGCGACTGTTTTCTCGAATTCGTCGCCTTCCAGAACAGTTTTTTGCAAAGCTGGCACGGCTTCTTTGCCTGCATCCTTCATCCGTCCGAGAAGGTAAGCCGAGGTAGCGACGACCGTGGGTTCGGAATCTTCGAGCAAGTCGACAGCAACTTTTAAGGCCTCTTTCGAAGTCGCCCCAATTTCCACCATTGCGGCCAAGGCTTCTGTTCGCACGGATGGGTCAGCGTCTTTTGCCGCTAGAATCAATTCAGGAATCGCAATTTTCGCGGGTGCACCAATTCGGCCCAAGGCCATTGCAGACTCCCGACGCACGAGTGCTTCTTCCCGTGACAAACCACCGATCAGTCGCGGCACGGCCAATTCGATGAATTCGGGATTCTTGGCATCCAACAAAACAAGCGCGAACGCACTGGCTCCACGAACTCGCTCGTTCTCGTCTTCCACGGTTTTCTTCAAGACCGGAATCGCCTCATTCGCAGCGATTTTCCCAAGTGCATAGGCAGCACCAGGGCGTCCTGGGTTGTCTTCGGACTTGAGAAGTTTAATGAGGGCTTCGGTCGCATCCGACGCTTTAGGACCCATTGCAGCTAAAGCAACGAGTGTCTCACGTTGAACGGCGGGGTTTTCCGAGTCGAGCAATTTCACCAACGCGGGAACCGCATCGACGCCATCTTCCCCAAGACTCGCAATCACTGTGACGGCCAACAATTGATAGTCCGGGTCGTCGAGTTTTTTGATCAAGACATCGAGCCCAGGACCACCGATTTTGCCTAAAGCATCGGCGGCACTGATCGTCACGACTCCCGAGTCATCGGCTAACGCTTTTTCTAAACTCGGCACTGCTGATTTAGCCGCGGGACCAATTTCGCCCAGAGAACGGGCTGCCAACAATCGTACAGTGGCTTGGTCGTCACTCAATCGTTTTGCAATGGCATCCACAGCCGGAGCCGCATCTTCGCCAAATGCACCTAGTGCAAGCAGCGTATTCGAGCGGACCGCGATGGACTCGGAATCCAATTGGTTCACGAGAGCGGGCACAACGGTATCGGCTTTCGCACCGATCATTCCCAGAGCTCGGGCTGCATGCCATTGAACACGCGGGTCCTGATTTTCCAGCTTGCTGACCAACGAATCGACGGCGACTTTCGCCGGTTCGCCGATGGCTGCCAACGCGTCGCAGGCAGTCACAGTTGCTTCGACATTATCGCCGTTGAGCAACTGAGTCACCCGTTTCACTGCGGGCTTTCCAACGAGTGCCAACGCACGGATAGCATCGGTCCGGACGGTTTCGTCTTCCGCTTTCAAGCCGTCGATCAGAACACGAAGCACTTTTTGAGGAGCCGGTTCTTCGCCTTGCTTAATTGCGACGATCGCTCGCGCGGCCGAGACCCGAATCAACGGCATGTCGGTTCCGACCAGCTTTGTCAGGGCGTCCTCAGCCTTAGCAGCTTGCGGGCCAATATGGCGAAGTGTCTCAATAGCTGCGTATTTTAAAATCACCGAATCAGATTCGAGTTGTTTAATCAGTTCCGGTGTCGCTGCCGCTGCCTGCGGACCAACGCGGCCAAGTGTCAGAATAATTTCGTGACGTAGAATGAGATCGTCGCTAGTCGCCAATGTCTCGATCAAGGTCGGTACAGCTTCGACGGCCAACGGACCGAGCTTGGAAAGTTCCGCGACAGCTTTTCGCTTGGCGGCTAAATTTCCGTCGGTCAATTTTTTCTCGATCGCGGTGAGCGATTCGTCCGCAGCCTGCACGCAATCGAACGACGTCAAACACACCATGCAGGCTAACATGGTGGACCAAACAAGTCGCGTCATGAAATATCTCCGAAGTAGATTCATTGTGTGGGTGAAGTTCATTGAACCCCATGTTGTACCGCCAGGGTACCTCACAACAGGCCCAATGTGATGATTCCGTCAGCTTTGAACAGGGATGCGCTTGATCCAGACAAGTCACACTTTCATAATCGTAAATGAGGCAGTGAGGTGCCGCAACAATTTCAGTGGACTTCGGGATCGATTATAAACGGAATTGGGATGCCGATTCTACCATCTTTCCTGACGTCTTTCCTAAACGATAACTCCCTCGGCTCGCCATCACGGACGGCGGAAGTCGAATTTGAGGAACCACACCATGAAGATTCGATTAACAACGCTGTTAGGGCTGCTCCTCGCTGGACTGACAGTGTCACCCGCTCAGGCTCAAATTTTCCGTCCCGGTTTCTATGGCGGATTCGTTAATCCCTACAACTACAACGGCCCCGCCGGTTACACACCGGGTATGTATCAGCAATTTGGTCAAGCAGACATCATTCGTGCCCAAGGTGAAGCGTACAAAGACGCTGCAGCCGGCGCCATCGATTACGAAGACGCCCGCACGAAATACATCGACAATCAACTTCACTACACAAACATGTACATCCAACAGCAGAAAGCGTTGGATCAGTACCGTGAAGAGGAAAACGAAAAACGCAAAGCCGAACGCATGCAATGGATGCGAAATCGCAAACCGCGTGAACCCGAAACACTGTCGCCCAGCCAACTCGACCCCTCGCAAGGATCGATCAAATGGCCCGAACCTTTGATGGATCCGGCCTATGCGATGCTGCGGGCGAAAATCGAGGACGAGTTCAAGCAACGTGCGTTGACATCGGCTCCGAATACAACAGAGATCCTTGATCTCACCGACCAAATGCTGGAACGACTTCAAACGCATGTCAAAGATATGCGGCCCAACGCCTACATCGCTGCCCGGAAATTCATCGAAGGACTTGCGAACGAAGTGCGTGGCGATTATTGATGGGACGGATAAGCCGAATCGCGGCTGACGTTCTGTTCCTCCTCAACCGAATTCGCCATGCCGCTCGTCTTTGAACTCAAAGAGTCCAGTTCGATCCCCCTCGAAGTGGACTCGATTTCTTTTCCGTCCGTCCAAAATCGTTCCACCGACGAAATCCTGCGTACGCCCATTCAACGGGGCAACAAGGAAGTGGAACTCGGCGAGTTCTTCAACGTCACCGGAACAGCCGACGATGACCACGAAATGCGTTGGCAGGGCGATCTGGCGAAAGTCAAGCTGATCGCGAACAAGCTGGCGAGCGGTCGCGTTGTCGTCGAAGGCAACGTGGGCATGCACCTCGGGGCAGAAATGACCGGCGGTGAAATCGTCGTACATGGCAATACGGCAGATTGGCTCGGCGCGGAGATGCACGGCGGACGCATTCGCGTGCACGGCAATGCAGGACACCTCATCGGAGCGGCTTACCGGGGCGGTCGTCGCGGTATGACCGGCGGAGAGATCCTGATCGATGGCAATGCCGGTAATGAAGTCGGCCACACCATGCGACGCGGTTTAATTGCCGTGGGTGGAAATGTCGGAGACGCCACCGCCTTTAACATGATTGCCGGCACTGTGTTCGTCTTCGGCGAAACCGGTATTCGCCCAGGCGCGGGTATGCGTCGCGGCACGATTGGCCTACTCGGTGCCAACTCCGCCACCGACTTGCTTCCCACCTTCCAATACGCGTGCACGTTCCGCCCACAATTCCTCACGGTCTACCTTCGCCACTTGCGTTCCCTGAATTTTCCGCTGCCGGACGATTGTTTCGACATCGACTATCGACGATATTCAGGCGACTTCCTGGAACTCGGCAAGGGCGAAGTCTTGTTGCGAGCGTAATTGTCTCAGCTTTTCCGGGAACTCATGTTTGCCACGGCTCTGTGAGCCGTCCTGAGCAACGCTCCGAAATACACGGCTCATAGAGTCGTGGCACACGATTCGATCAGACAGCTACGGTTCGACACACTCATGTCACTCAATATCGCCGATCGTTTGCGTCAGTCCGCCGAGTCTTGGCCGGATCAACGGGCGGTTGTGTTTCCGCAGGGAACCGATCGTCTTGGGCGGACCGCTTGGACGCACCTCACGTTTCGCCAGTTGGATAACGAAAGCGAACAGCTCGCGCGGGGCTTGGTGCAACTCGGCGTGAAAAAGGGCGATCGCATTGTGTTGATGGTGCGACCGAGCTTGGAATTCATCGCCCTCACATTCGCATTGTTCAAAGCCGGCGCGGTGATCGTGCTCATCGATCCCGGCATGGGGCCACGCAATGTGTTTCGCTGCTTGAAAGAGGTAAATCCGCGTGGGTTCGTAGCAATTCGTCCTGTGCAAATTATTCGGGCGTTGCGTCGCGGACTCTTTCCGGAAGCAAAACTCAACGTTACCGTCGGTGGAAAACTTCCTTGGGGTGGTCCCACTTACGAAAGTTTACTCGTGGCGGACACGTCGGATGTCTCGTTGCCAGTGACAGAACCGAACGACCCGGCCGCGATCATCTTCACCAGCGGCAGCACCGGACCGGCCAAAGGCGTGTTGTATGCCCACCGAATGTTCGACGCTCAGGTCGATTTGCTCCGCGAATTCTACGGCATTGAACCCGGTGAAATCGATCTGCCTGGGTTTCCGCTATTCGCGTTGTTCAACTCCGCAATGGGCGTGACCACAATCGTGCCCGACATGGACCCGACACACCCGGCCAATGTCGATCCTCAAAAGATCATCGCGGCGATTCAATCCCAAGGCGTGACGCAAGCCTTTGGATCCCCGGCAATGTGGAACCGCATCGGGCGTTACTTGGAAGAGCACCAAATCAAACTGCCGTCGATTCGCCGGATTCTCTCCGCCGGTGCGCCGGTTCCGCCACACGTGCTGAAACGCATGAAGTCGGCCCTTAACGCCAACGCCGACATCCACACGCCATACGGAGCGACCGAATCGTTGCCGATCGCGTCGACATCCGGGAGCGAGGTGCTGCATGAAACCGCCGATCAAACTCAACGTGGAGCCGGAACGTGTGTGGGTAAACTCTTCCCCGGCGTGACCGTGAAGATCATTGAGATCACATCGGAAGCCATTGCGACTCTCGACGACGCTCAGGAATTGCCTGCTGGTGAGATCGGCGAAATCATCGTGCAAGCACCGTCGACGACCCGCGAATATGTCGACCGCCCCGACGCCACCGCAAAAGCAAAAATTCTCGACTCCGATGGCAACGGTTTTTGGCATCGGATGGGCGATGTTGGGTATCTCGACGACACCGGTCGACTTTGGTTCTGCGGGCGGAAGGCTCACATCGTGGAAACCGAAGCTGGGCGATTGTTCTCCGTCCGTTGTGAAGCGATTTTCAACGAACACCCGCGTGTCTACCGCAGCGCTCTCGTTGGAATTCAGATACCCGGCGACAGGGCTCAGATTCCAGTGATCGTCATCGAACCAGAAGACGGAGCATTCCCCGAATCTCCCGACGAGGAAAAAAAATTCGAATCCGAACTACTAGAGCTAGGCCAGGAAAACGAATTGACAGACACGATCAGCTTGATTGCATTCCATCGCTCCTTCCCAGTTGATGTGCGACATAACATCAAAATCAATCGGGAAGCACTCGCGAAGTGGGTGGACAACAATATGTATGGCGAACCGGAACTCGATGCAGCGAAACAGTTGGTCCAATCAAAATCGGTAGCCAAATGAAAGCGTTGGTCACGGGCGGCGGCGGATTTCTTGGATTGTACATCGTCGAGCAGCTGAAGGAACGCGGCGACGAAGTGCGGGTCTTCTCGCGTGGCGAATACCCCCGACTTACAGAACTTGGTGTCGAATGCGTTCGCGGAGACATTCGCAATGCCGATGTCGTCGCCAACGCGGTGCAAGGGAGTGATATCGTCTTTCATGTCGCCGCAGTGCCGGGAATCTGGGGGTCGTGGGAACAGTATCACGAAATCAACACCCTCGGCACCGAACACGTCATCAATGCCTGTCGGAAACATGGTGTGCCGAAACTCGTTTACACCAGCTCGCCCAGCGTCATCTACGACGGGAACGATCACGAAAACGCGGACGAATCGCTGCCATACCCGGAACCGGAACAGTTTCTAGCCCACTACCCGCATTCGAAAATGCTCGCCGAGAAATCGGTGCTCGCCGCCAACGACGGCCGATCGCTCGCCACATGTGCATTGCGACCACACTTGATTTGGGGTCCCCGCGACAACCACCTCATTCCCCGCCTAATCCGCCGTGCGAAATCTGGTCGACTCCGACGCATCGGCGACGGTACCAATTTGATTTCCATGTCATACGTGGAAAATGTCGCGACCGCACATCTCCAAGCAGCGGATGCCCTCGATTTCGATTCTCCGGTGGCAGGTGAGGCGTACTTCATCAACGAACCAGAACCGGTCAATCTTTGGGGTTGGATTGACGAACTCCTGACGCGTGCCGGTTTGCCACCGCTCAAGAAGAAGATTTCCGCGAAAAAAGCGTATCGCATCGGCCAGATTTGCGAACACGTCTACCGGTTCCTGCGTCTTCCCGGCGAGCCACCGATGACGCGTTTTCTTGCCTCGCAGCTGAGTGGATCACATTATTACAGTATTGCGAAGGCTCAACGAGACTTCGGATACGCCCCGCGAATCACCGTCGAGCAAGGAATGGCGAACCTGGAACCGGAACTTCGGGCTCTCGCGGCAGAATCCTGACGAGATTTCCGCCTCGACAATCGGCATTGGTTCCCAAGCCACCAGGGATCGGCTAATATCGCAACCGTTTCGGGACAACGTCCCGTGTTTATTGGCTTGCCCACCAACCCAATTTTCTCCCATGACGACTTACCGCGTACTCGTTTCCGATAGTCTTTCTCCGGCTGGACTGGAAATCCTTCAGCAGTCCCCGGGCATCGAGGTCATCAACAAGCCGGACTTGCACAAATCGCCGGATGACCTGCGGGAGGAGTTGAAATCGGTTGATGCCGTGCTCATCCGCAGCGGCAGTAAACTGACGCCAGAGATTTTGGAAGGACAGGAACGGCTCAAATTGGTCGTTCGAGCGGGCGTTGGTGTTGATAACGTCAATCTTCCGGCCGCTACCAAAGCCGGTGTGATTGTCATGAACACACCCGCGGGCAATACCACAAGTACCGCCGAACATGCCGTTGCATTGATGATGGCACTCGCACGGAACATCGGACCTGCCGCCGCTACGATGAAAGCCGGTGGTTGGGACCGCAAGAAATTCACCGGACGCCAGCTGGCCGGCAAGACGCTGGGGATCGTCGGACTCGGACGAATCGGGCAATGTGTGGCCCGACGTGCTCGTGCACTGGAAATGAAATTACTCGCGTTCGATCCCGTACTCTCTGCCGAACGTGCGGCCGATTTAGGCGTGGAATTGGTTCGCGATCTCGACGAATTGTTGCCACAAGTCGATTTTCTCACGCTTCATGTCCCCGGCGGAGCCAGCACACAGGGCCTGATTGGGGCCGATCAATTGGCGAAAATGAAGCAGGGTGCGTGCCTCATCAACTGCGCTCGTGGCGGGATCATTGATGAAGACGCACTCGCTGCGGCGATCGAATCCGGCCACATCGGCGGAGCAGCGATCGACGTATTCGTCAAAGAACCACCTGGCGAAACGGCTCTTACGAAACTCGAAAACGTCTTGTGCACACCGCACCTGGGTGCATCGACCGAAGAAGCCCAGGAAGCTGTCGCTCTGGAAGCCGCCGAGTTGGTGAAGGCTTATCTGATATCCGGCGAGATTCGAAACCCGGTCAACACCGCGCCTTTGTTGGCATCGGAACTCGCTCAACTGAGAACCGGTTTCGGACTTGCTTTCCGACTCGGTCGATTGGCCAGCGGGATCATGAAACAACGCTGTTTGACCGGCGTAAAATCGGTGAAGCTGACGTTCCGCGGCGAGGAACTCGAACACAAAATCGAACCGCTGACGAATTACTTCCTGGCGGCTTTGCTCGACGGCTTGCTCGATGAACCGTTGAACTACGTCAACGCTCGCAACGTCGCTGAACAACGTGGGTTGGAAGTCGAAGGCAGTCGCGATCGCAGTGGCGGCGGCGACTTCACGACGTTGTTGTCTGCAGAAATCGTAACCGACCAATGCAGCTTGACCGTTGCTGGTAGTGTTTTGGGGACGAAGTTCCTGCGACTCGTTCGCCTCGACGACTTGCCGCTCGATGCGTACCTCGACGGCGTGCTATTGATCTACCGTCACCAAGACAAACCGGGTTTGATCGGTGTTGTCGGGACGATACTCGGCAAGCACAACGTCAATATCGCGGATATGTCGTTGGGACGTGGACAACGCGGTGGGGAATCGGTGGCTGTTCTCAATCTCGATGACGAACCACCCGCTGCGGCCGTCGAAGAAATTCGTGCTCATGGCGGCGTGACGGCTGTGGAACTCGTCCGGTTACCGCCCGCCGACGAGCCACTCCCGTGGCTTCCCAGCGTGTAGACAAACGATGGGGGAGGTTCATCACGTTGATGAGCCATCCCCACGACACTATGCATTCAACGCCCAGCGATCACTCCGCGACCACAAGACCGATCGCATCGATCATAGTTCCTCGTCGTCCGTGAATTCCAATGACGGTTTGACCGTCGCTGGTGATCGTCTTTCCAGGCGTTTCCGGAGCTTCGCCGATCCACTCGCTGAGATAACTGTCGGATGAATCCAATCCACCGTCGTCCGTTTGTCGCATGAAAATCACGCGGATGGCGGTGATATATTTCGATGACACAACCTCGAATCCCCCGACGGCATAACCGTCGCGACGAAAGACGGTCTTTTTCGGATCGACTTGCCCCGAATCGTACACGGGCGTCAAATACATGACAGCCTGCGTTCCGAACCATTGTCCAAGTTGGTACCGCATCCCCAACATGGGTTGATTCTTCGCACTGACTCGACGAAACGGACTCCCAGTCCGTTCGCCGACCAGTTCCAAATCTCGGCCGTTTTTCGCCGGTGCGACAGGTGTCGATTTTGGTTTCGTTGTCGACTGCGAGACAGTGGGCTTCGTCGCGGTTACCGAATTGGTTTTCTTCGGCTCTGCGTTTGGTCGTGGCTGGGGTTGAGGTTGAAACGCCGGGGGCTTGGGCGCTGCTGGCGGAACACGTGGGTCCGCTGCCGGTTCAGCCTGAGTGTTTGTCGGCTGGGCTTCTTGCTGACCTTTCATCTCCGCGATTCGATTCGCTTCGATTTGACGAACGATAATCTGACCAGTCACACCGACCAAGCACACCGTCATTAACAACCCGACCGTCACCAACTTCCACTTCCCGAATTTCTTGGCATAGGGTGCCGGAATTTCGCGGCCACTTCTGACATGCACGCCTTTCGACTTCAGAAACTCCGCCAGTGGTTTGAGTTCCACTCCCGGCGGAATTCCGATGACGTCGACCGTCTTTTTCTCACCGGCAATCACCCACTGTTGCTCACTCTCGATTGCGAGCAGCGAGAACGTTTCACCGATCGCCCGACCGGGAATGATCTCGCAATCGAGGATGTCTTCGTACGCCCATTGACGCCGTTCGAGCGAAAACCAGAACCAGTGAATGTACCAGCGATGTCGATTGATCGTGGCTTCCCGAACATAGATTTTCCCGGATTTTTGCCCCCGAGAGAACCACGTGAATCCGACAGCCAGCACACCCCAAATGATTAACGCCTTGCCCGCTTCTTCCCAGATGTTCAACGTCTTCGGGTTATCCAAGTATTGGCCCGCCGTGACGCACGCAATGATTGCCAATAAAGCCAGCCAAAAGAACAACCGTCGAGACTTGTCCCGCCGCAACTTGAGGCGAAACGTGAATGGCTCCTGCCACGTGAAACGGACTTTTTTTGGTCCATCTGCTTCGAACATTCCCATGATGGCGACGATACTCCCAGAGCGGCTTGGAGAGAACGCATCGATGCTCGCGGTGACCAACCTGGACACATGGATGCTGAAAACGCGCTATCATTGCAAACTGACCCGGAAACCAAAAGAGAAACGCGAAACTGTACCGAAGTACGGTTTCGCGTTTTGTGTTTGCAAAGGATTTCAAACAGCCAGAATCACTCCAACGGGAAATCGATTGTGTTCTCGCCGTCAGTGACAGTGGCGGTGAGTCCGGAAGTGGTATCACGACCATATTTGTCGGGAATCAGGGCTTTAGGTTCGGCCGCCGTGTCTTCTGGTAGGCCGCTGCCCATGTCGAGGGCGATGATCGTCACCTTGTGCTCACCCAAAACCGCGCCGTCACCTTCTTCGTAGGTTTTCAACTCGTAGGTTCCGTCAGGCTGGATTTGCCCGGTCGCCGGTGGTCCGCCACCCGTGGGTGTGAACATGACCGTTCCGGTCGTGACCGGCTTGCCGTCGTAAGTCACGGTTCCTTTCACACTCGACGTCGCCATCTGATCGCTCGAAGAACCGCAACCAGCGACTCCCAACACCAGGCAAGCAAACGTCAATCGACGAAGAAACAACAATGCATGCTGCATACATTCACTCATCAGAAAAATAGAAAGCTACACGGAATTTCCAAGGCAGATTCGGCACGTTGTTGCCAAATTACTGCTGCAAGACTTCGCCGTTGTCGCGGGTGGCCATTGCCTTGAGGACGTTCAAGTCCATTGTTTCGCTGAGGAACGTCGAGCTGCCATCGCAATACAGGAACTGAGCGCCGCCAGGATGATAGCTGGTAAACGGTGTGTTGTTGGTCGCGAAAGACCCCTTGTAGTTGATCGGAAACTGGATGTATTTGTTGTCGAGTTGAAGATACCCGGAACCGCTGTAGTAGTAGTATCCCCAGGTCCAAGGTTGAATCCCGCCCCAGCCGGCTTTTTGGCCTGCTGTCCAGCCATCCGAACTCGATGATTCACCGATCAACAGGGTGTTCGTGGTTCCGTCTTTGACGTCGCCAATTCGCACGCGGCTGGTCGGGTAGATCACACCGGAGGTACTGTAATTTCGACCCGATGACGAACCTGCGATGATCCCGACATCCGACGAACCACCGTTGGCTCGGTAGTGCAGGGCACCTTGTTCCTTGATCCACGGCAACGTGGAATTGTTGATATCCGGACTTTTCTCTCCAAGGGCGGAGGACGGACATGCGAAGCTCGGAATTGCGCTTGTGAAGACTTCGTGGGCCCCGTTGTGGGGAGCGGTGTCAAATCGCCAAGGCATGATATTCATCATGGCATCGGCAGCGAATGCATCCATGGCGTCAACTCGGTTTCCCTGTTCCAAGAACGGAAACACCCGACCAGGCCAACCAATGCGATAGCCACTGTGTTCGAAACCACCGGGCGGAAACGTGAGGTTTGTGTCGTGATAATTGTGAAAGGCCAACCCGAGTTGTTTCAGATTGTTCTTACATTGGGTTCGACGTGCCGCCTCCCGCGCCTGTTGAACGGCAGGTAGCAGCAGAGCGATCAAAATCGCGATTATCGCAATCACCACCAAAAGTTCAATGAGTGTAAACCCGGTCCGTCGAGATCGCATTGTGTGTCTCACTAGTAGAAACCCCCAAAACCATTGACAAAAAAACGAATGACTTCGAAACGAAGCTTCAAAAACCGGCCCGCATGCCCATGACTTAGGCACACGTGACTATCAAACTGACAGATGTCGACACCAAACTAACAATGAATTCACTTCGACGCCAATCTGAAAGTCGGCCAAATCCCAAGAATCACGTGAAAAATCTGTAAAACGTGAGATTTCTCAGTTGATCGATGTTCCCGCCGGATTCCTGAAGCACATTCCATGCCGATCCAGGCCAATCAATCTGAACACACTAATTGTCGTTTGCGGGGCCGAATTCCCCTGATAAATCAGAAAAAACCGCGAAAAGATTTCGCTCGTCACGATTTCAGCGACAATGCCGCAATCGGGCGTCCCAAAAATACGGCAAGGGGAGCAGACGGAAACAATTGAACATAAACTGATATGTCAGTACACCTACTATGGTGTTGACCAGTCGAGTTCGGGGAGAGCATGCTGAAGAGAACCGTGTAGGTCGGGAAGTTCCTCTGCGAGCGTCACAACTGCCGACAATGCTTCACGCATCTCCGGCCGGCGAACAGAACGCAAGGCGACAGCTAACACGGGCAGCAAAGAATCGGCGTGCGTGGGTTTCTTCCGGATTGCCGCCGATAATTGGTGAATCGCTTTCAGCTTCTGACGTCCACCACGATGAATACCAAGCAAAACGCTGGTCCACAGGGATTCCAAGGCGTCACTCGACGGACGAGCTGACGCGAGTTTCTGCCGAGACTCCAAGGCATCGATGACTCGCAATCGCACGTCATCAAAAGGAGTCTCCAAGAGACGCACCCACAGAACCGGATCACTCAGGGCTTGCTCACGCGAGACATTTGTCTGATCCAGCAACCAATCCCAAGCCGCATTGCGGACGGTTTGATTCAGCGAGTCAAAGAACCGGAGCACAAAGTCTCGGTTGTAATTCTCGTTCTTACCCAGGATCGGTAACGCCCAAGCTGTGAGTTCTTTGCTGATGGCGTGACACCGTAAATCGGCCGCTTGAGCCAACTGCTCGCGGTCTTCAGCGGTGCGAAAGGCCCGTTGTTGTAGATAGCCGAACCCCAACCGGGCAACAGGCGTCGGTTCCGTCATCGTCAACCGGAGACAATCCGCAAGCGTCAGTCGTTCCGGTCGCACGTGTTCGGCCATCGTCTCGCAAATGACCGATAAAGCCAGGGGATTTTTGAGTTCCAGCAGCGACAACCAGGTTTCCAACGACAACGAATCTAAACCACGAGCACGCCGAAATAACTCGGCAGCAAATTGTTGAAGTTCGTTGTCATCGTGTTCGAACAATTCTAGAAGATCATTCAGAGAGACCTTGGCTAATCGTGATTGGTGTTCGGCTCGCAAAAGTTCCATCGCCCAAACGCGGATCGGTCGTGACTGAGCGTTCTTCAAGAGGAACCAAAGCACCTCGAAGGCATCATCGGTCTGCCATAACTTCGGGAAGTAGGGTGCGGGTTTTAATTGGGCCAACGAGCGGTTTTCCGCCACATTCACCAAAGACTCCGTGCGGTCCAACACATCGCTATGATGAAAACAGGCGTGAATCAGTCCCCAGCAATCCAACAAGTTCTCGCCACTTGCCAGATCGTCGTCGGTGTAGAGCACCAATGCCTGAGAGATTGCAACAAGATAATCTGCCGGTCTGCGGAAACCCATCCAACGGAAATATCGCCAAACGCGACGTCGAAGGTAATACCGCGTATGGTAAGAGAACAGAACACCATTCTTCGGCTGCGATGTTGCGAAACTCCGCACCCAACCCGTACGCGGGTTTCGGACGCTCTTCTGAGCAGGTGGTTTGAACAGCACATTACGGGGGTTGACCAGGCCCCATTCTTCCCAACCGGATTGAGCGACCCAATCGTATTTCCATCGTCGCGTCGGTTTGCGACGCACGAGCCGATCGACAGCGACCAAACAGACGGCCATCAATTCATCGTCTTGTTTCGCTTCTGCCGCCTTCAGCAAATGCTTGATCAGCGGTTCATGTCCGGGCACATTCCAAGGGGAATTGAAATACCGGATTTGTTGGTCTCGTGCCCACTCCCGCGAATCTGCAGCCCACTCATCCGCGAACGCCGCCAATTCCGGCATGGGATGCGTTTGACGCAATTCGTTCAAAAACCGCGAATCGGCATCGCGAAAATACTGTTGATAGGTCGGAAGTCCAGCGGCCATCACACACACGCTCCTACGAAGTTGGTTGCGATTATCAACCGCCGAACCGGTAACGTCAACGCGACAACGTTTCGCTACAATCAATGTCTATGACGGAAAACATTGTCGGTACCATCGAACGTGTCACCTTTCACAATCCCGAAAACGGATTCGTGGTGCTACGGGTTCGCGCAGACGGTTTTTCAGAACCGGTCGTTGTGGTCGGAAACGTCACGTTGGCATCGGCTGGCGAGCAACTCGAAGCGACCGGGAGTTGGGTGACCGATCGCGATCATGGGCGACAGTTCAAAGCTCGCGAACTGAAAACGGTCGCGCCGACAACGATGGAAGGCATCGAAAAGTTTCTCGGGTCAGGAGCGGTACGGGGAGTCGGCCCGAAGTTGGCGTCTCGGATTGTATCACTCTATCAAGACCGCACACTCGACATCCTAGACAACTACCCAGAGATGCTGGCACATCTGCGGGGCATCGGTCCCGAGCGTGCCCGTCGAATCCGCGAGAGTTGGCAGGAGTCGCGACAGGTCCGCAGAATTCTGTTGTTCCTACATGCACACGGTATCGGAGCCGCTCGCGCTACCCGGATTTATCGCACTTATGGCGAAGATGCCATCGAGTTGATTCGCGAAAACCCGTATCGATTGGCGGACGACATCCACGGCATCGGCTTCAAAACAGCCGACGAACTTGCTGACCGATTGGGGCTCGAACGGACATCGCCGCACCGCTTCCGCGCAGCTGTCCGGTATGTGCTTTCGCAGTTCGCCACGCAAGGTCATGTCGGTAGTCCGGAAAGCGAAGTAACGGAAGCGACCGAGCAACTTGTCTCCGTTGGCCATCATGCCATTCAAGATGCGATTCAATTCGAGATCGGAGCCGATCGTCTTGTCCGCGAAAGTCATGAGGGAGAACCGTGGTTGTTTCTCACGCCGTTGTACCATGCGGAAGTCGGACTTGCGGAGTCGGTTCGTCGATTGCTCGACTGTCCAATTCCCATCACGCGGACGGTTGCGGAAGTCGATGTCCAACTGTCGCAGGTGGAGCAATCTCTCGGAATTGAACTGGCGGACGCGCAACGCGAGGCGATTCATCTCGCGGTTCGGAACCGGTTGACCGTTATCACCGGCGGGCCAGGGGTGGGAAAGACAACGCTCGTGCGGAGCTTGCTCGAAATCGCCGAACAGAACGAACAGGAATGTGTGCTGGCCGCTCCCACTGGTCGAGCTGCTCGTAGATTGACCGAAACCACCGGGCGATCGGCTAGCACGGTTCATCGCTTGATTGGTTACGACCCGGCACGCGGAGCAACGCATCATCGGAGCAATCCGCTCGAAGGCGATTTGTTTGTTCTGGATGAAGTTTCCATGGTCGATGTCGTCCTCGGCAACCGCTTTTTGGCAGCGATCCCGGATGAAGCTTCTGTGGTGTTGGTTGGCGACGTCGATCAACTCCCGTCCGTCGGCCCGGGGGCGGTGCTGGGGAATTTGATTCAGTCCGGCATTGTGCCGACCGTCCGACTGACAAAGATCTTCCGCCAAGCGGAGACGAGTCAAATCGTCACTGCCGCCTACGCAGTCCATGAAGGACGACTACCGCCGCTTGAGACTCCGAAGACAACACTCAGCGATTTCTATTTCACGCCCTGCGATGACCCCCACTCGATCCGGCAAATGATCGTGCGGTTGATCACTGACCGTATCCCCCAGCGGTTTGGACTCGATCCGCTACGGGACGTGCAAATTTTGACGCCGATGAACCGCACACCGCTGGGGGCTGGAGCGCTCAATGAGTTACTGCAAACCACTTTGAATCCTCCAGCCAAAACGAAAGCCGAAGTCGAGCGATTCGGGCAAGTCTTCCGCATCGGGGATCGCGTGCTACAGACCGTCAACAACTACAATCGCGGCGTCTTCAATGGTGACTTAGGGACGATCGTTTTGATTGATTCCGTCGAGCAGGAAATCATAATCGAATTTGACGAAGCGGAAATCGCTTACGATTTTAGTTCGCTTGATGAGATCCAATTAGCCTATGCACTCACGATCCACAAAAGCCAGGGGAGTGAGTATCCGGCAGTCATTATTCCGGTCCATACACAGCATTTTGTGATGCTGCAACGGAACTTACTTTACACGGGCATCACGCGAGGCAAACAACTTGTCGTGTTAGTGGGATTACAACAGGCATTAGAAATCGCCATCGGTCGTCATGAGACGATTCAGCGACACACGGCCCTCCAATCACGACTCACACGGTAACACGTTTTTTCCGAAAACGCTGATCTCGGGAACGGTTTATCGCGTAGTCATTATGTGCGGTTCGACTTCCTTCTTTGCGAGACTCCGTCGATGGCTTCCACACTTCCTGCATCAGAATCACGAATTCCAACGGAACCGTCTAAGAACTCAACCGAATCAGCTCCCGCACCGACTGAGGATTCCAAGCGTGTTGTCAGCTGGGATCCTGATGCCTACGCGGATGCTCAGAAATGGCACGCGATTGCTCAGGCGTGGTTTCGCTATTTGGAGTGGATCACACTGGCGGCCATCGTGCAAGTTGCGTTCGTGCACGCCCAAGAACCGGTGACCCGAGGCGTGTTGCTGCTGATCGCCATGGCCACGTTATTCATCGGTTACCAGGTGATCCAATCCCACATTGTCGCGGTCCGGTTTGAGCGGTTTCCGTTCGCGAATCAGCCAAAGATTCGGGGGTTCTTGGCGTTTGTGGTTCTCGCTCTCGCGTTGGCCGCTTCACGCATTATCTACATGGAAGCAATTCGTGGACTCCGTCCGCCAGAGACGAGTCAAAGTTTCCACCAACGACTTTCGGAAACACCGTCGGAATTCCCAAGCGCATGACTTGGTAACCTGTTTCGTCTCATCAAACACCGAAACCCCCGCCGTACGACAGTACGACGAGGGCTAAGTTCGATCAACGAATCAGTTTTGCGAATCGACTCGGACTACTTCTCACAGCAGGCCAAGTTGAGTTCACAACACGGTCCGCCGGTTTCGCAGCAGGTCTGATCGTCGCAACATGGCAACTCAAGCACGCAGCATTCCGCGGAACCGTCTGGGGCACAGCAAGAGTTTGCAGACGCCACAACTGTCTCTGTCAGCGGAGTCGAATCCGCACAGCAAGCGGCCTGTTCAAGACAACAACCTTCGCCAGTTTCGCAACAGACTTGATCATCGCAGCAGGGTAACTCCAGCAGGCAGCATTCAGAGGTCCCATCCGGTTTGCAACAATCGTTGGCAGACGACGTCGCAATCGTTTGATTATCGGTCGCAAACCCAGTCATCGCCAAGCCAGCAGCCACGATCGAGGTGGCAACAAATTTCAATAACATAATTTTCTCCAGTGAATGTTTCGGTGGGCAGTGTCATCGGAAATGTGATGACAGCCAAGAGTTTGAAGATCAGGAACAAACAGCGAGTTGTTCGTGATCGGCTCAACAGAGCCACACACACTGAAGCACGTGCGACCGCGGCCCGCACTGATAGGAATCGTCAACCGGCGATACGAGAGACTTAGGGCCTAGCCGAAGGTCACTCCAAGTCGGTGAGTCGGTGATGACATCCACCGGCGACCCAACTTGTTCGGCGGCTGCGGGTGGCATTGTCGCGAAGTGGACACAGCAACATTCCGCATCGGGAGCAATCGGCCGATCATTTGTCGGCGGTTGAGGCAGTCGATGTTGGCAACATGTCGACGCCCGCTCCAACCCCGGCAAATTCTCGACCACCGTCGACCCACAACACCACCCCACCGGCAATCCCACCAGGATTGCCAAGAAGACGGTCGTAATGTGGCTTGCGAGGTTTCCCATACTTCTATTTTACGATTGCCCACCGGAAAGTGTTGGATGAGATTTCTGATTTCCCAGATTCTGGTAGCCGATTATTCGGCAATCCACGACGGCAAATCATTGGGGGTCAGATCATTTGGGGTCGTAGGCGGCAACCGTTTCCTTTAGCTTTTATGAATATTTGTATATATCATTGATACTATCGATTGCGTGACGAGTCTCGTTTTTTTCCGAATCAAACAGGCCGAGATACTTTTGCGAGAAATTGAAGCGTAACCGACAGATGGGCTTGCGGTTATTGTCATCTAGCAAAATTCCGCAGTAGCTTTTCGTGTCTCGGATAAATACTCGCTTTGGATCAACGATTTGGCAGACAATGGATTTGACGACGTAGAACCCTTCCAACTCAGCTTCGGTCGTGATGATTTCATCCTGTTCGCCGCTTGTTTGGACAACAGTTTCATCGGCTTCATTGACGGCACTCTCTTGGGCAAGTGCAGATTGTAGACGCTCATTGATCCGATCATTCACAAATTCGTGGAAGGCCTTTCGAGTGATCTCGGTGAACTGATCACGCACTGCTTGGGTCATTCTGCCTTCGTACACGCGAGTCGTGAAGACTCTGACAAATTCTTCGCTAGGATTCGTCCACTCTTCTCGCAAACTCCGCTTGATCGCTTTCGTATATTTTAAGTCGCTTGCGGTCTCGAGGATATTCGCAAGATTGTAACTCTCCTTCGTGAACTTCTTGAGCTGTTCCACAACTCGTTCCGTCAACTTCGACATGCTGAACTCAAAGAACGGACGAGTGTCCATTTTGTTCGGTTCTTCTAGGTCGGAGAAGAACTTGTAATCAACGCCGTTCGTCAAGATGCTGAAGCGAGCCGAAGTCACGGAAAAGTAACGGTAGAGTTGCGTGGGAGTCTCAAGCTCCAAGTTTCTCGTAATTCCTTTGCACTCAAAGAGCATGACGGCTTCGCCACCGCTCATGATTGCGTAATCAACTTTCTCCCCCTTCTTTACACCGACGTCTGCAACGAACTCTGGTACAACTTCCGAAGGGTCAAAAACGTTATATCCCAATGCATTGATGAACGGCATCACCAATGCATTTTTTGTTGCTTCCTCGGTTTGCAATTGGCCCCGAACCGTTTCAATGCGTGCTGCAATTTCACGAAGCTTGTCAATCAGCTCCATGCAATGCCCCTATGTGAACAAAATTTCGCGTACGAGATTCTGCCAATTGAAAGAGGGGAATGTCAAGTTGTTCAGGTCGAAGCCATGTGACTCTCACAAAATTGCAGTTTGCCATGTTCTTCGTTAGCATGTCGCAACCCACACATATTCGGATTGCTGCTCTGAGGATGCACCACGATGGCTTACTTTCCTGACATTGAAACCATTCCGTTCGAAGGCCCGGGCACGAAGAATCGGTTGGCGTTTCGGCATTATGATCCATCGGCGACGCTCGAAGGGCATTCGATGAAGGATTTGATGCGGTTCAGCGTGGCGTATTGGCATACGTTTCGCGGCACGGGGAGTGATCCGTTCGGGGCGGGCACCTTGCAACGCCCGTGGGATGACGGATCGGATTCCGTCGAGAATGCGTTAAAGCGAGTCGATGTGGCATTCGAGTTTATGCAGAAACTCGGTGCTCCGTATTACTGCTTCCATGATCGCGACGTCTCGCCGGAAGGGGCAACGTTGGCGGAGTCTCACAAGAACTTCGATGCGATCGCGAAGCGTCTCAAAGAACAACAAGACGCGACTGGCATCAAACTGCTGTGGGGCACGGCGAATTTGTTCTCCCACCCGCGTTACATGCATGGAGCAGCCACCAGTTGCAACGCGGATGTGTTCGCCTACGCTGCCGCCGAAGTCAAAAAAGCGATCGAAATCACTCATGAACTTGGCGGGGAAAATTACGTGTTTTGGGGCGGTCGAGAGGGGTACATGAACCTCTACAACACCGACATGAAACGCGAACTCGATCACCTCGCACGCTTCATGCACATGGCGGTCGATCACGCGAAATCCATCGGCTTTACGGGGCAGTTTCTCTTTGAACCAAAGCCGAAAGAACCGACCAAACACCAATACGACTTCGACGCCGCTGCGTGTCTGAACTTCTTGCGTGCCAACGACTTGACCGACCACGTCAAGCTGAACATTGAGACCAACCACGCGACGCTAGCCGGTCATACGATGATGCACGAGCTGGAATACGCTCGCATTCAAAATGCCCTCGGCAGCATCGATGCCAACACCGGCGACTTGCTGCTCGGGTGGGATACCGATCAATTCCCGACTGATATCTACCTGACCACGCAGTGTATGTTGGTCATCTTGGAGCAGGGCGGTTTGGCTCCCGGTGGGATCAACTTCGATGCGAAAGTTCGCCGGGAAAGTTTCGATCCGGTTGATCTGTTCCACGCTCACATCGGTGGGATGGACGCCTTCGCTCGCGGTGCCAAAATCGCGGCGGCCATTCGTGCGGACGGTGCCCTCAAAGACATCGTGAAGAATCGCTATCGCAGTTACGACGATGGCATCGGCGCCAAAATCGAAGCCGGGACCGCATCGTTCGCGGATCTCGAAAAATATATGCTCGAGAAAGGCGAGGCCGACGCCAACGAATCCGGTCGTCAGGAAATGATCGAAAACCTGATCAACGATTATTTGTAAGAGTTATTACGCGGCTTCCGACTGCGTCAATTCGCGTTCAACGACCATTTGTAGAGCTTGCCAAACGCGTGGGGTTTCCAACTCGTTGAGGCAAGCCAAATGGTCGGAACCGCTGTGCGGACATTGCTTGCGATAACTCCCCGCACATGAGACACGCGTTTGAACTAAGGCGTGTTCCGTTCCGGGGGGGCCAGACTGCACCGGATCGGTACAGGTAAACGCAGCGACCACAGGCGTACCCATCGCAGCGGCCAGATGCATCGGGCCAGAGTCGTTTGTCAGCGCAACCGTAGCCGACTCCAACACAGCCGCCAACTGTCGGAGGGACGTTCTTCCGGCCAAATTCACCGTACGCGTCTCGGGCAAAAATCGTTTCAAGCTGGTTTCGACTTGCTCGGCGAGTTCGACTTCGTCAGGGCTGCCGACGATAACGACATTCACTCCCCATTGCCGCACCGCATTTGCGGCAAGATGGGCAAATCGTTCCGGTGGCCATCGTTTCGTGACCCACTTCGCACCGGGCGCAATCACGATTCGTGCGGCTGACATCGTAGCCAATTCGGTGTCGACCCAAGCCCGATCGTCAGCCGTGATTGCGACTTTCGTCGTCAAATCTTCGGGAGCACACCCGAATGCCTGAGCGACAATCTGATAACGAGTATGAGCCGGCACATCACGCGTTGTGCCGGGAATCGTTAAATGACACGCACGGTCGGCTCCCTCGCGGGCTGTTTCCATGCCGACCCGAAGCGGAGCCCGACTTGCCCAGGACATAATTCCGGTGCGAATCAACCCTTGCAGATCGATCATCAAGTCGAAGTTCTGCCGGCGGATTTGCTTCAACATCCCGAGTTGAGCTCGCCATCGGCCGCGTCGGTGGAAGGAAATCACCGAATCCAAATCTGGGTGCCCTTCCAACAGATTTCGCAAGCCGTGGGCAATCACCCAGGAGATGGTGGCCTTCGGAAACCGTTGACGCAACGCGGGCAAGATCGGCAATGTCTGCACGACATCACCGAGTGCGCTCGGCTTGATGATACCGATTCGCTGGGCGTCAATCTGAGGAAGATCAGCAAGAGAGATCCGTTTTGCCATACGAGAGCCTAATTCCGTGGCTACGATTCGAGCGGGACTATAGTTTGGACCGGTTTCGTTCGACAAGAGCAGAGTGAAGGGTTGCAAGTTGTATTCCGAAGTTGCTTTCCTCGTTCACACTTCAGAACACTTGCATTTCTCCATCGACTTCCGCGACGAACTGCACGATTTGCCGGAGTGCCCGCTTGGTGTTCTGCTCCACGGTGCGGTCAGAACCACGTCCCGGTTGGAAGCTGTGGTCACCGTCGGGCAGCCAATGGATTTGCACTGTGTCGGCCAAGGAATAACCCGCAACTTCGTTCTGGTCGCCAAACTTATCCCGCGTGCCTTGGACGATCAGCGTCGGGGTCTGAATCGACTGCAAATGCTCAATCCGTAATTTGTTCGGTTTGCCACTCGGGTGGAACGGGTAACCGAGACACACAACGCCGGCGACTTCAAGTTCATCGGCGACCAGCGTGGCGATGCGTCCGCCCATGGACTTTCCGCCGATGATCAAATGTTCGGAGCCGAGTGCCTCAACAACGTTTTTCCACGTTTCCCGCAGGACCGGTTCGCGATCGGGTGGTCGCTTGCGACCGGTTCGACCACGGTCGGCCATGTAGGGGAACTCAAAACGGACGACACGAAAACCTTCGTCCGCAAGCCCTTCTGCGAAGGAATCCATAAAGCGATTGGACATGCTCGCCCCCGCGCCATGGGCTAGGGCGATCGTCCATTTTGCTTTCTTGGGGCCGTTTTTCAGGAACACCGGTGCCGACTGTTCAGGCATTTCGAATCCGTAGAAGTGACAGAGTTGACGGAAGTCTGGATTCGATTATGTCGGCTCGCAGCTTATCGGTCCATCAATTGGTCCTGAACTTTGTAGACGTCTTCCAATCGGCGGAAGAACGCGTCCAAGATCGTACCGTCGAAGTGCGTATCCCGTCCTTCTTCGAGGATTCTCAAGCATTTTTCCCGCGAGAAGGCTTTCTTGTAAGGACGTTCACTACTCAAGGCGTCGAAGACATCGGCCACAGCGGTCATGCGACCTTCGATCGGGATATCTTCGCCGGCCAACCCGTGTGGGTATCCGGTCCCGTCCCAACGTTCGTGATGCGTTTGAGCAATAATCGACGCCATCCGCAGAATCGACGATCGAGGTGCATCAGTGGACTTCATCTCGCACGTACCGACAGGCAATTTGCTCTCGTCGTCGGCCGGTTCGATGATATATTGACCGAACTGGGTGTGCTCCTGCATTTTTCGGAATTCATCCGGTTCCAACTTGCCAGGCTTGAGCAGGATGGAATCCGTAATGCCGATTTTGCCGACATCGTGAAGTTGAGCCGCCAACTCGATTTGCTCGATGTACGCCGGTGAAAACCCCAATTCACTCGCAATGATGCCCACGTATTTTCCCACTCGAATCACGTGCTGGCCGGTGTCGTCGTCCCGGTATTCCGCCGCGCGAGCCAGTGCAGCGATCACGTCTCTGCGGGAAGCTTCCAATTGAGCGGTCTTTTTGCGGACTTCGCATTCCAGTTCGATGGAATAACGTTCGAGTTGGTCGCGGTGGGCTTTGGCCGCCAACACATTGCGAATCCGCGGGACCAATTCGGCCGGCTCAATCGGTTTCGAAGTGAAATCCGCCGCCCCCAGTTGCAGGGCATGCGCTTTGACGCTGGAGTCGCTGGATGCTGTTAGAATAATGACAGGAGTCTTGCGGAGATGGTCGTCCGAGGAAATTTTCTCGAGGATTTCCAACCCACTGACTTCCGGCATCATGATGTCGAGCAATAACACGTCTGGCTGCGATCGACAGAACATATCGAACGCTTGAACGGATTTGCTCGTGGTGACGAACTCTTGATATCCCTCGGCGAGCAACAATTTCCGCACGACCAGAATATTGTACGGCTCGTCATCGACAATCATGATTTTTGAGCGTTTGATCACCTCATCCTGCGGACTCGCAAACCCCGGATGCTTGTCCGCCGTCGTTGATTTTGAACTCGATGAGCTGATCGCGGTATGAATCAATTGCGAAATTTCCATCGGCAGCACCTTACGCATCTGAACGGATGCAAATTGAGTCGAGCTGAAAGTTCAACTCGCTGTTGTCACGGTACGATTCGGGGAACATCGCCGTACAACCCTAGTTCGGAAGTGAATTTGCTATGGAAATAAATCGGCTTATCGACGACCGACTTTGTACGCAAACGATGAAAAGTCCTATTAAACGCTTTACAGCGGTCGGACATATGCCTCCTCAGACGGGTGACGACTGTTGTCACTGAATTGGCGTCCCTCTAAGATGAGGATTCACGACGGTGAATTATCTGCAGACGCACGAGGTTCGAGATGTTTGATGGAATTTCGAAGGGCATTCGCGGGGCGTTGTCCTTCATGGATCGCGGTCGGCTGACCGAGGCGAACATCCAAGAGGGCATGAAGCAAGTTCGCCAGGCCTTGCTGGAAGCTGACGTCAATTACGACGTTGCTAACGATTTTGTCGATCGGGTCACGCAGCAGGCCATCGGTGCACAAAGCGTGAAAACCGTCAAACCGAGCCAGTATGTCGTCAAGATCGTGTACGACGAACTGACCCGGCTCATGGGCGGTGAACCCGAAGCCGAGGAAATCGAGCCCAAAACCGTCGCCAGCCAACTCGGTCTGAAACGCGATGGTGTGACCGTCATCATGATGTGCGGGTTACAGGGGTCCGGGAAAACGACCACCTGTGGTAAACTGGCCCGGTTGCTCAAAGAGGGCGGTTATAACCCGATGCTCGTCGCGGCGGACTTGCAACGTCCGGCGGCCATCGAGCAGCTGAAAGTCATCGGCGGGCAGCTTGGTGTGCCGGTGTATTCGGAAGAACCGTCAAAAAGCACACCCGTCAAAGTCTGCAACAACGGTCTGAAGGAAGCCAAGAAGGCCGGCAATATTCGTGTGTTGATCCTCGACACCGCCGGCCGATTGCACGTCGACGATGCGCTCATGAAAGAGCTGCAACAAATCGACAACAACTGTAACCCCGATCAAGCACTCCTCGTCTGTGATGCGATGACCGGGCAAGACGCGGTCAACTCGGCTAAGTCATTCAACGACGCCTTGGTGCTCGATGGAGTCGTGCTCACGAAGTTGGATGGTGATACCCGCGGTGGGGCAGCACTGTCGATTAAAGAAGTCGCGGATGTGCCGATCAAGTTTATCGGCGTCGGCGAGCAACTCGACAAGCTTGAACACTTCCACCCTGATCGGATGGCCCAACGCATCCTCGGCATGGGCGATGTCCTCACGCTGATCGAAGACGCCCAGGAAAAACTCGATCAGGAGGAGATGCTCAAAGCCCAGGAGGAAATGGAGAAGGGCAAGTTCACGCTCGAAACCTTCCAGAAAACCATGCACCAAATCAAACGCATGGGGCCGATGAAGCAGATCATGAAAATGATCCCCGGCATGGGCGACATGATGGGGGCCATGGACGACATGAACCCCGAAGAAGACCTCAAACGTATCGACGGCATCATCAACTCGATGACGCCGGAAGAACGCAAAAACCCCGAAGCCATCGATCGAAGTCGCCGTGCCCGGATCGCGATGGGTAGTGGTGTCGATCCCGCTGACGTCAACAAGATGCTCAAGGACTTCAAAGGCATGTCCGGCATGATGTCGGCCGTGGCCGGAGAGAGGAACCCACTGAAGCGATTCAAACGCGTACAAGACTTGGCGAAGGGCGGCATGCTGGACCCGAACGCCCAGATGAAAAAAGAAAAACAACGCAGCAAACGCGGCCCCCAAGACACCACCAAACTCCGCGAAGACAAAAAGAAGAAACGCAAAGAAGCGAAAAAGAAACGCAAAAAGAACCGTAAGTAGATTCGCGGCGGTGCAGTTTCCGTGGAAGTTGCAACTTGACAGCCAAATATCCGGGATACAATGCTAGAGCTAAGAGAGCTTGCGAAAGACTCTCAAACCTCTAGCATCCGCCTCTGAACATCCGGCGATTAATCCCAGTCTCCCCCAAGTGACTCTCTCACAGGGGGCGATGTTGACTTTCAAATCTTCAAAATTCCACACCGTACAACTGTCTTCTATTTCCATCTTGGAGGCGGCCGCGTCGTTGTTTTGCAACCTCCACCCGTCAGACAGTTCGATCAATAATAATCTGCTTTCGTCTAACTTCCGTTTCGGCATGGCTGCTTATGAGTGAGTCAACGAGCGATCAAGTGTTTGATCCTGCGCGTCTGGAGAAACTGCAACAACTTGCACTTCTCGACACGCCTGCGGAAGAGGCGTTCGATCGGTTGACTCGGCTGGCCGCATTGCTGATTGAAGCCCCCGTGGCATTGGTTTCACTTGTGGACGACAAACGACAGTTCTTCAAGAGCTGCGTCGGTCTGCCGACCCCCTGGTCACAAACTCGGCAAACGCCACTTTCCCATTCCTTTTGCCAGCATGCTGTGCGTTCCGGCCAGCCATTAATTATCGAGGACGCCCGTTGTCATCCGTTGGTCGGCGAGAACTTGGCGATTCGCGACTTGAACGTGATCGCCTACGCCGGCATTCCTCTCGTGACATCGGATGGATTCGTTTTGGGTTCGTTTTGCGTGATCGACTCCGAACCCCGACCTTGGACGCCCAAAGAAATCAACATTCTTTCCGGCTTGGCGGCGTCTGTGATGACGGAAATTGACCTGCTGATTACGATCGCCAAGAAAACGAAGGCCAATGAACTGGCAGAAGCGGCCACTCGGAAGTATCAAGCCGTAGCCCATCGGCTTGCTGAGGAAGACCGAAAGAAAACGCAATTTCTTGCAATGCTCGCTCACGAACTGCGAAACCCGTTATCGGCACTTAGTCATGGCGTCGAGTTGCTGATGAGTGAGCCGGCAGGTGACAGTCAAATCCAGTCGATCCACTCGATCATGGACCGTCAAGTACAACAGATGACACACTTAGTCTCTGACTTGATGGATGCGTCTCGAATCGGGCAAGGCAAACTGAGAATCTGCAAGGAGCCGATCCGACTCCAATCAGTCGTCGAGGAAGCATTGGAGGTCGTTCGTTCCCGTTGTCAAGAGTCGGGACACCAACTGCAAGTCCAGTTTCCCGAGGAACCGGTAATCGTCAACGCCGACCATGCCAGGTGCGTGCAGATCGTTTGCAACTTGTTAGGCAATGCTTGCAAATACACCCCGAGCGGCGGCGAGATTCGAGTCAACTTACAGCGGGTGGATCACGAAGCCGTACTCTGTATCAGCGACACTGGCGTCGGCATTCCTGCGGATCAACTAGGGCAGATCTTCGAATTGTTCCAGCAGATTGACGGACGCGAAAGTCAACAGCAAGGGGGGATGGGAATCGGATTGACCTTGGTTCGCAATCTCGTCGAAATGCACGACGGTACGGTTTCCGCGACGAGCGCCGGCCCTGGCAAGGGCAGCGAATTCACAATGAAACTCCCCCTCGCAAAAGACGAGAGTTCAGAGACCAGCTGAGAACCGAATCGAGAATCAGTCGAGCGTGTCTCCGGGTCACCAAAAATCAAAACGTCGTCAACTTCGCGGGGAAGCTGACGACGTTCGTTGTTATTCGATTGCGAAGACGCGGGGGCGTCAATCACTCACCTTTGAGTTCGAAGGTGAACTCGTTCGCGCCGGAATCACTGACGGTTTCTTTGAGTGTCGAATCCGTATTGTATTCGGCCGGAACATACTGAACCTGAGATGCTCCCTCACCGGAATCGGCAAATTGACTCGGTGTAGGTGCTTCTTTGAACGCGGTGATTTCGATTTTTTTTTCGCCAGCGGTCGAATCAAGCGAGAATTTTCCATTCTCGATTTTGCCGGCCCAGCTCTGACCTTGACCATCAGCCGGACGGAAAACCACGTCACCGGCGGCCATAGGTTCCCCGTTGTAAGTTACGGTGCCAGATACGGGAAACGTCTCTGGCCCATCATTGTTTTCGCCGCAGCCTAGAAACATTACCGCACAAATCATTGGTGCCAGGAAACATCGCACCCGGTTGTCGATCATCAAGCGTCTCACTCCTCAAAGTTGGGTCATCCAGGGACAGTACAATCAGCCTGTCCCATACTGGGGATCGTTAAGTCATTCGTAGCATCGCCGTCTTGATCGGAGAATGGATGCGTAAATACCAACGACTTACGCTTCCCCAAGATCAAGACTTGCTACGCTCGAAAAGCATCATTGCCAGCGATTCAATAAAATCGCTTACGGCAGTTCGACCACTTCGCCTTGACCGGTGCTGCCGATCGCTCGCCAAACGACGAGATCGACGTTGTCCGAGAAGAATCGAACGGACCCGTCAGCCATCGTGCCTTGAACCCCGCCGGAGTGATAGCTTCGTGCAAAGTTCCGCAGATCGCTTCCGCCACCAATTGGGGTACAGGGAGCACGGAGGAAGTTGTCGTCTTTACAGTCGTAGATTTGGTCAGCAATTGTCGTGTTCGGGCTTTCGAGTGTCGTGAACCCATAAGAACCGTGTGGACCACCACCCCAGTAACCGCCAGCACCGCCCCAGCTAACGCCGCTCGGACCACTCGGACTTTTGCCGCGGATAATGGATTCGCTCACCATAATGGTGTTCGACGTTCCGTCGATGACGGTTGCCATGTCCGTCCGGGAATTGTTGCAGAACATGCCGTTGAGGGATTGGCTGTTGCGGGTCATCAACGTATTGCCGGCACACACAACATAGTTGCCTTGGAAACCATCGCCATTGGAACGACGACCACCGCCACCACCGAATCCGGGAGACATTGGATCTGAAGGGCACATCAGAATGTCGATCACAGCATCTTTCAGCTCGGGTGGGGTATCCATTACCCACTGACCGTTCCATGCTTGGTACTGTTCGAAGAGGTTGTTCTGCTCGATGAAGGGCAGGGTTTGTTGCATCCAGGTGTCGCGTCGGTGGTATGTACCAGAGTCGAAATACCCGTAAGGAAACTTCAGGAATGTGTCATGGTAGTTGTGCAATGCCAACCCGATGTTTTTGAGGTTGTTCTTACATTGCGTTCGACGGGCGGCGGCACGGGCTTGCTGGACTGCTGGCAGTAACAATGCAATCAAAATCGCGATGATTGCAATGACGACCAGAAGTTCAATCAGGGTAAACCCACGAAAAGATCTCTGTTTTCGGTCCACAAGACGCCTCTCTAGATAATAGAAGTAGAATTACTCGAAATGAGTTCACGAATGACGAATTTTATATAGACACATCTCGATAACATCAACTGTCTGCACGACCACTTGCCCAAAAATTCACAAGGGCACGCGCGTTTTCTAGACAGGGGACAGTTGATAACGAAGTATCGAAATTTATGCGGCCAGTCTCGGATTTTATTGCCGATTTCCAGGACTACATCGCCCAACAATCGAGCAGGAAGTGACTAAAAATCCGGCAGAAAACCCAACTCGTCCAGGTTTTTGTGGCGTATGTCGGGAAACACGGGAAATGGCAAAAGTGAGTGCAGATCTCGTACCATTACCCGGTTTTAAGCCCAAGCTTTCCGATTGGCACGCTTAAATCGCTCGCGGTCTACAGACGACCACTTCGGAAAATGCCGTAGATCAGCCAGATTCCGAGAAGACTTGAGACGATGAATATCGGTGCACTAATCCACACATCGATGCGAGTTCCGCCGGCCAGAACAAGTGCCGAGGCCACGATGAGTGCGGAAAGCACCATACCTATGACCAGTCGGTTGCCGCTGCGGTCGATGTCTTTCACCGCATAATCGAGGCCGTGATGTTCCAAATGGACAGTCAGTTCGCCTTCACTGATTTTTTCCAGAGTCTGGGCGATGTTCATTGGGGCATCGTGAAGCAATGCCAACAGAGTTCTCGTTTCCGAAAACAATCGCCCGGCGACTCGCGCGGGATTGAACCGATCTCGGACGACTTTCGCTACATACGGCGCCAAATGCTCGGCAAGGTTGAACTCAGGGTCCAACTCTCTGCCGACACCTTCCAGCGTCACCAAGCAGCGAATGAGCAGCATCAAGTCCGCAGGAATTCGAATCGCGTGGAAGGAAAGAATCGTGACGAAGTCGGAGAGCATTCGTCCGATGTTCACGCGTTCCAGAGGCATGCCGTAGTAGTTTTCGATGAAGTCCCGCAGATCGATCCGCAGTAGGGCATCATCAAGGGGTCGCCATGGCTGCCCGATCTGTTGAATCAACTCAACTGCCTTCACGACATCATGTTGAGTCACCGCGAGGAACAAGTCGACGACCTGTTCACGCAGTTCATCCTCGAGCCGGCCGACCATGCCGTAATCGAGCAAACACACCGTGCCGTCCGCCAAAATCCGGATGTTGCCGGGGTGTGGGTCGCCGTGAAAGACTCCCAACTCGAATGCCTGCTTCATGAAGATTCGGGCACCATTGGCGGCCACGTACCGAATCGGGATTCCGGTCTCTGCGATCTTGGCTTGCTCATCGATGCGAAACCCTTCGACGTATTCCATCGTCAGTACGCCGTCGCTGGTCAAATCCTCGAACACCCGGGGCACCACGAGGGTCGCGTCATTGCGGAACAGGCGGCGGAATTCCTCAATCGAACGGCCTTCACGAAGGAAATTCATCTCTCGTCGGATGGTGCGGGCAAATTGATTGACCAAACCGACCGGATCGAACGTGGCCGACTCAGGAATGTTCCGTTCAATGAGGGCCGCGATTTCCCCCATCAAACTGAGATCGCGTTCCACCTCGTGTGGGACATTCGGACGACGAATCTTGACGGCGACTTGTGTGCCGTCATGGTGTACAGCTCGGTGCACTTGAGCCAAGGAACCGGCTGCAAGTGGTTCCGGGTCGAAACTGGCAAAGAGTTCCTCGACGGGGGCACCGAGTTCACTCCAAATCACTTGGCGAGCCAACTCAGACGGAAAGGGCGGCACATTCTCTTGAAGTTTGCATAACTCCCGAATGATGTCCGGCGGCAGCAAATCCGGTCGTGTGCTGATCACCTGACCAAACTTGATAAAGGTCGCCCCCAGCGCTTCCAACGAAAGTCGAACACGTTCGCCACGGGTGCGAGGCGGTGCGGATTCCCCACTACGCCACCAAAACACAATTCGCTTCGTGAACTGGACGTACCGTCCCAAACGCAACCGTTCGAGGAAATCACCAAAACCGTGATGCAACAATACGGTGGCGATCTGACGGCTACGGCTGAGGTTTCTCAGCAATCGAAACGGACGCGGCTCCAAGGGGACACCTTCGGTGAGGGGTTAGGGATTAGGATTTAGAGGTTCGGGCAGAAAACCAAAGTTTTACATCACTCTGCCCCAATCCCTGAGTTCCAACCCCTAAATCCGACTTCTCACATCACAGAGAAATAGTTCTCGACAGCGAAATCGAATGCCTCATTCGTGAGGACCTTTGACGTCTTATGATAGACGCAATAGTTGCGAACTTGTAAGAGTAAGTCGCGTGGTTGGCAGGCCCGGAAAGGGCGATCCATCGGGAGATAGTGGGTTTCGATGAGGTAGTCGACCGCATCCGGCTTGAATTCGAAGCCCATGATCGGTGACATCAGTTTGAACAATGCCATGAACTCGTCTTTGCTGGGGTCCGGCACTTCGATCTTGTACGGAATCCGTCGCAGAAACGCTCCGTCGACCAAGTCTTTAGGTTCCAGGTTGGTCGAGAAAATGATGAGTTGATCGAACGGGACCTGCACCTTCTTCCCGCTCGGCAAATTTAGAAAGTCGTACCGTTTTTCGAGCGGCACGATCCAACGGTTGAGCAACTCATCGACCGGCATTGTCTGACGACCGAAGTCGTCAATTACGAGGGTGCCGCAGTTACTTTTGAGCTGTAGGGGTGCTTCGCAAATCTTCGTGGCCGGGTTTTGACAGACCTCAAGCATGGCCATCGTCAATTCGCCACCAGCGATGACGGTCGGTCGCACGATCTGCACCCAACGCGGATCGACACCCGACAAATCGAACAACCCGTCGTCCCGCGGTTCCGTGATGACTTCGTGCATCCCCGGGTCGAACACGCGAATGATGTCGCCATCGATCCCTAATGCCCGAGGAATCCAAATCGATGTGCCGAAGCACTTCGTAATACGTTCCGCGATACTCGTTTTCCCGTTGCCCGGTTCGCCGAAGAGGAACATCCCCCGACCCGAGTTAATCGCCGGCCCCAACCGTCGCAACATTGTTTTATTGATGATGAGATCGGAAAACGCGTCTTCGAGGTCTTTTTCCGTGGCTTCCTGATGGGCAATACTTTGGGCCGCCATTGCTTTGAGATAATCGCCCAACGGTACCGGTGCCGCACCTGAGTAGTTGCTCTCGGTCAGATAGGTTCGCGCGCGTTCGCGTCCGCGATCGGTGATCACGAACTCGTAGTCTCCCATTTCTGCCGCCCCGCGAAACGCGAGTAGCTGGTCATGCTTCAGTTGCTTCAAGATGGGATCGACAATCTGAAACGGCAAACAGACCCGCGTACAAATCTCCCGCCCGGTTGCAGCTCCCTTTGCCAACAGGAACTTCAAGGCGAGTTTCTCGATGTCCTCAATATCCAGACCAGTTTGGGCAAGCGTTTCCGGTGTCGGCGGTCGAAATGTTTTATCGTCTTTCGTCCCACCCAGTAACGAGTTGACTCGCTCGAACAGTGCAGTCAGAGGGCGTTGAGGTTTGGAGACATCGGGGTTCGAAGAAACAACGTGGTCGGTCGGGGTTTCGCCGAGCACACCATCGCGACGGTCGACGTCTTTAGGTAACGGCCCCAAGCGTTTCAGCACGTCCGCAATCCGCTGATTCTTATGCAACGGTTGCGGTTCTTTCGCCACCGGTTCCGCCGATTCTTCAGTCGGTTCGGCTTCGGTATTGGTTTCCCCAGAGTCCGCAGCTGACTCGGGAGTTGAATCGTCGGCATTCAGATCATCGAAATCGATTCCCAGACTGTCGAAGGGATCATCGGAATCGGTCGGTCCGTCATCGACGAGTGGCAAGTCGTTGTCGTCAACCTGTGAAGCGGTTTCCTCGACTTCATCGCCGGAACCATCTGCGACAATGGCATCTAAGAGATCGTCGACCGAGTCACTCGCGTCCGGCGGGCGGTTCTCACCGGAGTGGTCGGATTCATCGGCTACCAGAGGAATTGTCTGGTCGGAATCCGAAGATGTGGTCTCCTCCGGTTTGTTCGCTCGGTTGACTTGCGAACGCTTGCGACCGCGACCTTTGCCTCGACTTCGCGGACTTTTCAACTCCGCCAGAAGTTCTGACGGAGAAAGTTTCGGTGAATTGGCCGGCATGGGATGAAACTCATCGCGTGACAACGAAAGGGAACCCGCGTTGCAAACGTAGTTCACAGGGCCCACTTGTCAAATTTCGCGATGCAGATCCCCGCCGCGAACGACCGCATCCATTAATTCTCGGTCAGCAAGCTCGTGGCGTTGTTTCCAGCTTCGACGGCTTTCATTTCGACTTGGTATGTCGAAGCGGTCTCGAACTGGTCACGTGTGGCAAACGATTCCTTGGTTTCCTGTTGAGCCATAACAGACCACCGCACCAACCCGAACGGTGCGTCCGGTGTGTACCACATGTCAGCCGTATTGGTATTCCGCAGAATTTTGCTCTCAATCACAACCGAACCCCGAAAGTGGGTCGCCGAGGTGATACCTGCCAACGTTACATCCGGGTCCTCATCGGCTGCCACTTCTTCGAGTTCTCGGTATGCAGCCAGCAGAGTAATTGCCGGATGCACATTGAAGACCGGGGAGGCAATCGCTGCAACGGGCCCGTCACCAAACTTTCGGTACCCTTTAATCAGCGGTAGAAATGTGACCGGAATGTCTTCATTGTCGACCACAGTCTTTTCCTTTGGCGGGCCGATTCGGGACTGCAACTCTTCGACGGCCAACAACACCTTATAGATCCGACGACTTCCAGGCCCACCTGCGAGCATTCCGTCTTTTTCGAGTCCCGTCTCCACAACGAACTCCAACCATTGAGCGTCAACCGGGCTGCCACCATCGGCACCCGGCTGTTGAACACGTTCAAGGGCTTTGATCGTCAGGTGTCGTCGCCAAGGACCGATGACCAGGTCCTCGTTGTTCGGATCTTGAGGTCTACGTTCGGTTTGCGTGTAGTCACCCTCATAACGGACCCAAGTCCCAGGCTCTGGAAGTTTCCAGACTAACCCTTGGGCAGAAACCGTGTCGCTCAAGCCGACGCAGCTCCAAACCATGACAATCAAAGCAAATACGGTTCGAAGACACATCGGTTTGCGGTCCTTTGGGATCAAGTTCATCTTGGGCGCGAAGATACGCAAAGTAGGAATCGCCTGATTGGAGTTTGCCATACGCTTACACCATCGACAAGCGTCAATTCGCGTTTCAGGTAAATCCCTGACGTTTACATTTTCCAGCGAAACGAACGAACGGTTCTAGGTGTTGCCACAGTAGTGCAGCGAAAGAAACAGTGAACAAAAACCCCCAAATCACTTTTCAACGGCTTTTGTCCGATTCCGGACCAATATTTCAGATAATTCCAGTACGAGTACTTATACACGCTGCGAGTAAGAGTGGAAAACTTTGGAAAAAATTCGGTATTTGCGACAAATATCAGTGAGAATACGCATCGAGACGGGTATTTGACTGTGAACAGTTCCGCAATCTGACTACCTTACTGACTCGAGTCGCCTGGAACTCTGTTCATTCTCGGGCCTAAAAATGGGTGTAAGTCGTTATGTCCTCAGAGTTTCATTCGGACGAGACAGACGTAAGACAGGCGAATGCCGCGCTTGATACGCTTGTCATGAAGAGTCTTCCTACTGCGGCGACTGTAGTTGCGGGGCTTTACGCCTGTTTTGTCGTACTCTACTGGCTGTTGCTACCCCAGGTGTCGGCGGAGGCCCTGACCGTTTGTGCCGTCATCACGATTGCGGCGATGGCGATGCTTTACCGCACTCTGCGAAAGTATGACCCGCCTGTATCGTGGACCTACCCGTTGGCTTCCGTCATCTTTGCGTTCATTCTAGTGAATCACACAGTGCATGTGGTTGCCTCACCGATCCCGCAACAGGTAACGAACACCGCCATCATTATTATCGGGATGGGTTTGTTTTACCTGTCACTGCCTTGGATGCTGGGTGCGATTGCGTGTCTCTTGGCAGTGGTAACCTGGGCATTTTGGGTTTACGCTCCCAATTCACTCTCAGGGAACCAGTTGTATGTCCTTTTCGGTTCTGTTGCTGTTTCGGTGATGGTGCTGAAGGCACGTCGAGACCATTGCATGAAACTGATTCAGGCTCAATTCGAGCTTGAGGTAAGACGAAATGTCGAACGAACACTGCACGGAATCGCCACACGACTTCTCGCAGCCGAACCCGATGAGGTCACCGTCGCTACGGAACGAGCGCTTGCGGAAGTTCGGGAGTGTGCAAAGGCCGACGCCTCATATATCGTCCGAATTCAAGGCAACCCGCCGACCTTGAAAATGCTTTACGAGTGTCAACGTGACGGCTCGAAAGTCGCCACGGAAGCCATTAACGGCGTTGTTGTGTCCGAGTTTCCCTGGTTTTGGAGACGACTCCAGCAAGAACCGGTTTTTGCGATCGACAATGTCGAGGAGATTCCACCCGAAGGGGCCAAAGAACAAGCGGTTTACAGGGCGACCGGCGTTAAAGCGTTCTTGGCCGTGCCGATTATGTCCGAAAAGGGCCTGTGGGGTTATCTCGGGTTGGTGTCGACAGCAAAACCTCGCAAATGGGCGGAAGATGACGTCCGTTTGGTTCGGACATTGGGCCGGAACTACCTGATCGCCATCGATCGGCAATCGGCATATCAAGAAATCGAGAACCTGACGGATCGCCTGTATCACGCTTCTCGTCTGATCTCCGCTGGTGAGATGTCGGCCGCGTGGTTCCATCAGCAACGGACACTGTTCCAGAGTTCGGAACAATTCATTGGTGCTGCCCAGAATTTTCTGGCGAGCAACCCTCCTCAACTCCATAAAGTCTCCGAGGTTCTTAAAGACCTGAAAGAATGTTGTGCAACCAACCGGGAGACTCTTTCCGAATTCCTCAAGTACACCAAAACCGGCGAGACCGAACGAAAACGTTGGTCGATGCGGGACCTCGTTGGTATGGCGAATCAACTCACTCGTCATCAGGCTGAGGAACATAGTGTCGAACTCGAACTGAACCTGAATGCCCAGGACGATTACGTATGCTGTAGCGGTAACCTGATCGTCCAGGTGATTGTGAATCTGGTCCTGAATGCTGTCGAAATCCTGCGGAAATCGAAACACGAAGCGAGACCGCTGATCCAGTTAACTCTCGAAAGCCACGACGACGGGTGGGTTGAACTCTCAGTCACCGACAATGGACCGGGCGTCCCTCCGGAACTGACAGATGCCATCTTCCATCGCTTTTTCTCGACGCGGAAAGACGGGTTCGGTATTGGTTTGTTTATTGGTCGCAAGATTCTGGAATCGCATGGAGGACACCTGGAACTCAACACATTCCACGAGCCAGGTTGCGAGTTCATTGTGAGACTCCCGAAAGCCACCCGATCGGCACTGTTTGAATTGGATCAAAGTTCCGACGATCCACAACACGATTCCAAAACTCTGTTCATCAGTAAATGGGACTCTAGCCTCTCGATCAACGCTGAAACGTTTGTTGACAGCGACTCTGATGACGACTACATCATCGACAGTGACATCGATCTGAATTACAACTCCGAATCCGACTCAGACTCGGGTTCGCAAATCGCTGGCACCGGACATTCAAGCCGCTGATCAACAACCACTATGCGTCGACCTCGGATCGGAATAACACTGGGTGATCCGGCGGGTATCGGGCCGGAGATCTGTTTAAAACTTCTCTGCAGAGCTGATATTCGTCAAATCTGTGTGCCCATCATTTTCGGTGACCTTGCCGTCCTACAACGTGTTGCGGGAAAGCTTGATCTGCCGATGCGTGCGGAAGTCGTTCCATCGACGGACTGGAAATCGCAATTTCAAAACATCGTTGGACCAACCGTCTGCAACATCAATCAAACGGATGTCGCTCGGTTGACCCCCGGAGAGATCAACGCGGATTGCGGAATCGCAGCTTATCAATATTTCGATTTCGCGATTTCTGCGGCTCTCGATAATGAAATTGCCGGGATCGTGACTGCCCCCCTTCACAAAGAAGCATTGCATGCCGGTGGTGTGCCATACCCCGGACATACCGAAATTCTCGCAGCAAGGACGAACACCCCCGATGCCTGCATGATGTTGACCAGTGACGACATCACCTGCAGTTTGGCAACCGTGCATGTGGGTTATGGGGAAGTTCCCCGACTCCTCAATACCGAGCGGATTCTGGAAGTCATTCAGCTGACCGCAGCAGCTATGCGACGCATGCGTCAACGCGAACCCCGGTTGGTCGTGTGTGGCTTGAATCCGCACGCGGGGGAAGGTGGTTTATTCGGGTCCGGTGAGGAAGAACGCATCATCAAGCCAGCGGTGCAAGCGGCTCGTGATGCGGGAATCATCATCGAAGGCCCACTCCCGCCGGATACTGCGTTCGTGCCCGCCAAACGTCGCGTCACCGATGCCTACGTCTGTATGTACCACGATCAGGGACTCATCCCTCTTAAAGCATTGGCATTCGACAAAGGTGTGAACGTCACCCTCGGATTGCCCATCGTGCGAACATCGGTCGACCACGGCACAGCCTTCGATATCGCCTGGCAAGGCATCGCGGATGAATCTAGCCTCTGCGAAGCCGTTCGACTGGCAGTCCGTCTTGCTGATTCAGAAAGTTAGCTCGACCGACGGGTCCCAAACACGCTTTGGACTTCGACACGTCAACGTCATCAAGATCACAACGTGAGCCGTTGAATTGTGAACGTCGCGGCTTTTGATCCACGAAGTTCGGGGCATATTTGCGAGTCTTAATGACGGAGACGACCGTCATGCGGTTTGACCGCCGATCTCCTGCGTGAATTCTGATAAATCGACGGTTTCCATTGGCGACCCGTTGCATCTCAGGCCGACGCATCTACAATACTTAATGCGTTCTCCGCCCGCCTTCCCTCCAGAATGCATGTCCCGCCCTATGAAAGCATTCGTTTACGTTATCGCTTGGCTTGCCGCGTTTTCGACGACCGTTTCAGCTGCCCAGCCTGAGATTGCGTTCGAAACGGACATACGTCCGCTGTTCAAAGCGCGATGTTTTCACTGTCACGGCGAAGGCGAAACGGAAGGCAGTTTGGACCTCCGCTTGCGACGTCTCATCGTGCAGGGTGGAGATGCAGGTCCGGCCATTGTTCCGGGTAAAGCGGCCGAGAGTTACCTTGTCGACCGGATTCGCAGTCATGAAATGCCTCCTGAAGATTCCGGCGAACCGTTGACGGAAACGGAAATCGCGACCATTGCGAAATGGATCGATGCCGGTGCGAAAACTCTCCGGCCGGAACCGGAACAAATCGGGCAGGGTATGCTGATCACCGAGGAAGACCGCCAGTTCTGGGCCTTCCAACCGATGAAGAAACCAGCAGTGCCGACAGTCGACGGATTCGTCAGTCCAAACCCGATCGATTCCTTTATCGCGCGAAAACTCCACGAAAACGGTTTAGATTTCGCCCCAGAAGCGAACAAACGCGTCCTCATTCGACGCGCGTATTTTGATCTCATCGGCTTGCCACCGACTCCCGAAGAAGTCACCGAATTCCTTGCCGATAATCGCGAGGATGCCTGGGAACAACTGATTGACCGACTTTTAAGCTCTCCGCACTATGGCGAGCGTTGGGGACGACATTGGCTGGATATCGCTGGATATGCCGACTCCGAAGGTGCGAACGATACCGATACGATCCGCACGTGGGCATACAAATATCGCGATTATGTCATCAATGCATTTAACCAGGATAAACCGTTCGATCAGTTCGTCCGGGAACAACTTGCCGGTGACGAACTTGTCGAGCCCCCGTACAGCGAACTGACGTCCGACGAAATTGAAAAACTGACCGCCACCGGATTTCTTCGTTTGGCCCCGGATGGCACCGCTGCGTCTACCGCGGAACCCGTTGTGACACGGAACGAAGTGGTGGCGAACACCGTCGAGATTATGGCGAGTTCCTTACTCGGTCTCACGGTGCAGTGTGCACAATGTCACGAACACCGCTACGATCCGATTCCCCAAGCTGATTACTACCGTCTACGGGCGATCATCGAACCGGGACTCAATCCTAAGAAGTGGCGAAGACCGGCCAACCGCTTGATTTCTCTCTACACAAAAGCCGATCGTGAACAGGCCGCCAAGCTGGAAGCCGAAGCCAAGGCAGTGCTCGCGAAACGCACGGAACGGCAAACCGAATTGATCGAAGCGGTTTTCCGTCGCGAATTGGCAAAGCTGCCAGAAGCGGAACGCGAGGCCGTCGAAACTGCTCGGAACACGCCCGTCAAAAAACGCACGGCCGAACAAAAAGAGCTTCTGGCGAAATATCCCAGCGTGAACGTTTCCGCCGGTTCGTTGTATCTCTATGACCGGAAGGCAGCCGACGAACTGAAGAAGCTGTTAGACGATGCGAAAGCCATTCGTGATCGGAAACCGAAAGAAGAGTTTCTCCGCGTCCTTACCGAGAACCCCGGTGAAGTGCCGACGACTCATCTTTTCCATCGTGGCGATCCCGACCAACCGAAAGAGGCGATCGAACCTGCGGGTCTCACAATCTTAGCCAATGGTGAGGAGTTACCGACGTTCCCCGTGAACGCGGAAAAGATTCCCACCACGGGCAGACGATTGGCCTACGCGAACTATTTGACGAGCGGTCAACATCCGCTGCTGACACGGGTATTCGTCAACCGCGTTTGGCGACACCATCTCGGTCGCGGCATTGTGGATACCCCCAGCGATTTCGGTCAACTGGGCGATCGGCCCTCGCATCCGGAGTTACTCGACTGGTTGGCGACCGAGTTTATCGATCGTGATTGGAGCGTCAAAACGTTGCACCGGATGATCATGACATCGCAAACCTATCGGCAAGCACTTGCCACCGATGTAAAAACACTTCAGACCGACCCCGACAACCGCCTCTTTAGCGGAGCACGTTTGCGTCGATTGGATGCGGAAACATTGCGAGATTCCATTCTGACCGTATGCGGGCAGATCAACCGTGAAGTGGGTGGAAAACCAGTGCCGATTATGGCCGACCGAGCAGGGCAATGGGTGCTTGGAATCGAGAACCTAAGTGCTGGCCGCCCTGGTCCGGTGTTGCCGCTGCATGGGCAGGAGTTTCGTCGCAGCGTCTACGTGCAAGTTCGCCGATCCCGTCCATTGGGGATTCTCGATACATTCGATTGGCCACGCATGGAACCAAACTGCAACGCCCGTGCATCTTCCACGGTTGCCCCGCAATCGCTGATGCTGATGAATGGTCAGTTCACATTAGATAGCGCCGATCATCTAGCAGGCGATTTGCAATCGCAGTTTGATTCCGATGTCCCGGCTCAAATACGCGCAGCTTGGCAACGAATCCTCTGTCGACTACCTAGCGAGCAAGAACTCAAAGACGCCACCGAGTTCGTCCAAACGCAAACCGAAGACCTCGCCCAACAGCCTGATATGCAAACCGTCGCTGCTCGTCATGCCCTTGCGAGTCTGTGTCAGGTGCTACTCGGATCGAACGAGTTCTTGTACGTCGATTAGATTATGAAGGGATTGGAAGCGTGGTGAAGCGAACCGAAAGTGCAGTGGCATGAACATGTGGAAAGGCAATAAGTTGGGACTCGATAACTTTCACGATCAATGCATAGAGTTAGCGGATGCTCTCACAAAGTCCGCGTTTGAATGGCGACCAAGTTGGAACTGGCATCCTGGTGGAAAAATCAAACCGATGGGAAAGACCAGGTGCGAGTTCAATAAGCAGCGGCAACAGAAGGGGCTTGGCACAATTTACCTCCAATACATCTTTAAGCCAAATGTTATTCAAGTTGCTCTCTACCTGACATATCTAGACCTTCCCGAACTGGCATGCAATCAAATCGACACAAATCGGACACTTATTGAGCGTGAAGTAGGGCCTTGTTCGAGCTGGGACCTTGAGAAAGAAGCGAAATGTCGATTCACTATTCCGACACGAATAGAAGGTTGGCAGGATGATCGTTCATGTTGGAGCAGGGTTGTTCCAGGGTTGGTCGGTATGATGTGGAGATTTCATAAATTCACTCTTCCGATTATAGGGTACGAGCCTTCTACGTAGCAGATCGTCACTAATATTGGGTTTCATGTTACGAAGCTCATCCTGCAAAGAAATCTAGAGGCATTCCTGAATGAACCCGATTGAACATTCACGTCGCCATTTCTTGACCCAAGGTGCAACGGCCGCTGCGAGTGTGGCATTGGCGACGTTGCTGAACCAGGATGGTTTGCTCGCGGCTCCGGCGAAACCGGATTTCGAACCAAAAACCTTCGACACGTTGCCAAAGCAGCCACACCACGAACCACAAGCGAAAGCCATGATTTCGCTGTGGATGCAGGGTGGTCCCAGCCATCACGATATGTTCGATCCTAAGCCGGAACTTGCCAAACTCGATGGCAAACCGTTCCCCGGCAAGATCAAATACGACAATGCCGCCCAAGCCAGTTCCAAAGTGCTAGCTTCTCCTTGGAAATTCGCGAAGCATGGCGAATGCGGTATGGAACTGTCGGAACTGATTCCGCATACCGCGAAAGTGGTCGACGACCTCACGTTGATTCGCTCGATGCACACGGGCGTGAATAATCATGGCCAATCGATTCAAGCCCTCAACACAGGGCGGATTCTCTCTGGGCGTCCGGTCATCGGCAGTTGGCTGACTTACGGACTCGGCTCCGAAACACAGAATCTCCCCGCGTATATTTCACTCACCGACCCAGGGCAGTTGCCGGTCCTCGGAGTGGAGAATTGGTCGAACGGATTTCTCCCGGCGGTCTATCAGGGCACGGCCGTGCGACCCCAGGAACCGCGAATTCCGAACCTCGACGCACCCGCCCACTTACAAGGACAGCCACAATCCCGTGCGTTGGCATTGTTGAAAACACTCAACGAACGACACCGCAACGAGCGTCCTGGCCAAACAGATCTCGATGCCCGCATTGCGTCCTACGAGTTAGCCGCCCGGATGCAGTCAGCCGCAAAAGAAGCGTTGGATCTGTCGCAGGAGACGAAAGCCACGCAAGCCATGTACGGTATGGACGATCCGATAACGAAAGAATATGGCAGTCGGTGTCTGATTGCTCGCCGACTGATTGAACGAGGCGTGCGATGCGTCCAGGTTTTCACATCGAACCAATTTTGGGATCACCATGGAAGCATCATTTCCAAGTTGCCGGCGGCTTGCAAAAAAATCGATAAACCATCGGCTGCCCTGGTGACGGATCTTAAAGCGCGTGGCTTGTTGGACAGCACCGTCGTCCATTGGGGCGGTGAAATGGGCCGGCTTCCGGTTGTGCAGAACGATGCCGGTCGCAACAAAATTGGCCGCGATCACAACACCTATGGCTTCTCGCAATGGGTAGCCGGCGGTGGGTTCAAAGGCGGTTACGTTCACGGTGCGACGGATGAATTCGGCCACCATGCGGTGGAGTCGCCCGTGAGCCATAGTGATTATCACGCGACCTTGCTCCACCTATTCGGATTGGATCACACGCAACTGACATACCACCGCAACAACCGCGACCTCTCGCTCACCGATGGCCAAGAGTGTCAGATCGTCAATGACCTTTTGCGAAACCCGCCCAGCTGATTTTTACTCAAGTTTTGCTTAGCGAACGCATGTGAGTTGGTGAATTGCTCTTGACCAGATGGGAACATCCGGTTATCACCCTGGCCATGGTTCGCGTTCGGCGATGAAGCCGAAAATGCGCGAAACAATTTTTCGTCAGCCGGAGAGGGAGGGCCGGAAGCGATGGGTCGCGCTAAAGCACCGTTAGCCATTTTGGCTGTTTGCATCACGAGTTTGTCAGCGTTCCTCTGGTGGACGCTGCAACCCGCACCAGTTGCCCCACTGTCCGCTGCTGAAGAACCAGCACCTCGAACGCGAACGGCTGCTGCAAAACCAGCCGAACCGACGTTGGGGCAACGCATCCGCGGCGTCGTTCAACAGGTCACCGGCACACAACCGGAACCCGCCGGTGTGGGAACTGTCCTGCAAGCCGACGCAATTCTGCAAGAAGACGCGGGCACCCGTGCTCCCAATGCGACGGAGGATCCCTTCCCATTGCCACAAGGTTTTGATGCTCATCAGACGAGTCTGCTGAATCAAACCAAAGAAGACGCCATCGCCAAAAGCTTCGGTTGTGTCGAGTGTCATAAGACCGTGCACGATCCGCACTATGCTCAGTCGTTCCATCTGGGCTGTTGTGACTGTCACGGTGGGGACCCATCCGCAACCACGAAGGAACAAGCACACCCCAGCCCACGGTTCCCGGATGCATGGCGAACTGCAGCCAACCCAATCCGCTCTTACACATTGCTCAACCACGAACGTCCTGAATGGATTCGCTTCGTAAACCCCGGCGACTTGCGTGTCGTCCACCTTTCCTGTGGCGGCAGCGGGTGTCACTCGGACGTCAACTTGCAAGTCAAGAAAAGCATGATGACTCACGGCTGCATGCTGTGGGGTTCGGCGTTGTATAACAATGGGTCGGTCCCTTACAAATGGCCACGCTATGGCGAAAGCTATTCGATGCTAGGGACACCGCAACGGCTTCAAACCTATCCACTTCCGACCCAAGAAGAACTCGATAAAAAAGGTATCCTACCTTACCTCGACCCCCTGCCGAGATATCAAAATTCTCAGCCTGGTAACGTCCTGCGTGTCTTCGAACGTGGCGGTCGGTTTGTGATTGAAACCGGTATTCCCGAGCGTCTCAACGACCCTGGTAAGCCTCGTGAGAAACTTGGTGCCCGCGGACTCGGGACTCTCAACCGGACAGACCCGGTATTCGTGAGTTTGAACAAGACGCGTTTGCTCGACCCAACACTTAACTTCATGGGCACGAACGATCACGCTGGTGACTATCGTTCGAGTGGTTGCACAGCGTGTCACGTTGTTTATGCGAACGACCGCAGCCCGGTTCACTCTGGTCCTTATGCAAAATACGGTAACCGCGGCACTCGCGCGAAAGCTCCCGATGAAATGGTCGTGAGCGTTGACCCGACAATCCCGCCTGATGAACCAGGCCACCCGATTGAACACCGCTTCGTGCGAACAATTCCGTCGAGCCAATGCATGATCTGTCATATGCACCCCGGTACGACGGTCATGAATAGCTACTTCGGTTATATGTGGTGGGACCTCGAAACCGAGGGCGAACACATGTGGCCTAAGAAACAGCGATACCCCACCTCCGAAGACTATGCTCAAGGTCAAATGAACGACCCGCACGAAGCGAGTGTCAAAGGCCTATGGGGTGACAATGAATTCCTCAGCAAAGTCGCGGAACTGAATCCGTTCCTCGATAAAACTCAGTTCGCAGACTTCCATGGCCACGGGTGGGCCTTCCATTCGGTCATCAAAAAAGACCGAGATGGGATTCCGCTCGACCATAAGAACAATCGCATCGAGAACGTCGGCAATTCGCAAATGCAAATGTCGATACTTATTCCGCAATACGTGAAGCAACTCTACAAGGATCGAGACAAAAAAGATCCAGAGATGATCAAACAGATGGAAGCGCAACTCGATAAAATGCGCGACAATGTGCCAGTTCACATGCTAGACATCCACCTTGAAAAGGGGATGCACTGTATTGACTGTCACTATATCCAAGACATGCACGGCAACACCAAACTCTATGGTGAAGTGCGAGCCGCGATTGAAATCCAATGTACGAACTGTCATGGGACTTCTTCAGAGTTTGCTTGGGAAGTCAGTGAAGACGGTCTCCGCACAACCGGACCTGCCGCTGAAGAGCGTGGCCCGGACAAACCACTTGGCCGACTGATCTCGGCAATGCGAACGCCATTCGGAGAACGACGGTTCGAGTGGAAAGACGGCAAACTTTATCAGAACTCGATGGTCGAGAAGGGTCTTGCATGGGAAGTCAAACAGACGAAGCACACCATCGACCCAACCCATAAAGACTATAATGCCCAGTCCGCAATTGCGAAGACTGCCTACTTGGATGAAGAATCCGGGCAAATGAAATGGGGTATGCTCCCCGACGATCCGCGTAAATGTGCCCATGCGAGAAACAAGCTCTCATGTATTGCTTGTCACTCGTCTTGGAACCCGAGTTGTTATGGCTGCCACCTGCCTCAAAAGGCAGACCGTAAAATGCCGGAACTCCATAACGAGGGTGACGTCGACCTCAACTATACAGCCTACAACTGGCAGACGTTGCGAGACGAAGTCTATATGCTAGCTCGCGATGGGATCGTCACCGGTAACCGCATCGGTCCGGCACGAAGTGCATGTGCGATCCATGTTAGTTCCTATAACAAGAACCGCGAATCGATCTACTATCAACAACAGACAATCTCTGGCGATGGTTTGTCAGGCATTGCGTTTAGTTCGAATGCTCCGCATACCGTGCGAGGCAAGGGCGAAACGAAACTGTGTACCGACTGTCACGTCTCCGAAATGGAAGACAACAACGCCTTGCTAGCTCAACTGATGATGCAAGGCACTAACTTCATGAACTTCATTGGGAAGTATTGTTGGGTCGCTGCGGACAACCACGGTTTGTTCGCTGTCCAAGTGACTGAACGTGCTGAACCGCAAGCTGTGATTGGTAGTAAGCTGCATAAGCTCGCCTACCCGGACTACTTCGAAGAACACATCAAACGCGATGGCTACCTCGAACTATTCCACGAACACCCTGGTAAAGATATCGGCGAGAACATTTTCCATCCGTTCCAGAAGCCGAGAATTCTGAGCCTGCAACATCGCGGTGAATTCTTGTATGCCGCTTGCGGTGAGCTTGGTCTGCGAATCTTTGATATCGCATTTACAGACCATAAAGGCTTTAGCGAACGAATTGTGTCAGCTCCTGTGTCACCGTTTGGACAACGACTCTATGTGCGAACGAAGTACGCTATGGATGTCGCTGCCCCGACAACAATTGCACCGGACCCCACTCGCGTGCAACACCCAGAGAATAAAGACGCAGCCGTCCACGGACTTTACGCAAACATCTATGTAGCCGATAAGTATGAGGGGCTTGTGGTTGTTAGCGTCGGTACCTTGTTAGATGGTAATCCGACAAATAACTTCGTCGAACGTGCCGTCACCTTTAACCCTGGTGGGTTGTTGAAAGGTGCACGCAGTGTTGAGATCGTCGGCACATCCGCTTATATGTGTTGCGACGCAGGTCTCGTTGTTGTCGACCTCGAAGACCCCTTAAACCCTTGTGTTGCTAGTGTTGTCGAAGGCGTGCATCACCCGACTAGTGTCGGCGTGCAATTCCGCTATGGATTCGTCACGACTAGTGAAGGGCTAACGGTCCTCGACACGACCGACTACAAGCATCCGCATGTCGTCAGTTGTTTGCCGCTGCCGGAAGCTCATAGTGTTTATGTTGCTCGGGGTTATGCTTATGTCGCTGGCGGTCATCATGGATTGCTCATCTGTGATGTCTCGAATCCGCTCGAACCAAAACTCGATCAGTCCTTCACAGCTGGCGGGTGTATGAATGATGTGCACGATGTCAAACTTGGCATCGCATATACTAGCCAATTTGCTTACGTCGCTGATGGAAAGAATGGTCTGCGGGTTGTGCAACTGACATCGACCGACACGCCCGGTTACCGAGGATTTAACCCCCGACCGACGCCAACGCTTGTCGCGACCTTCCCGATTCCTAAGGAAGGGCATGCGGTAGCTATTGCCGAGGGCGTCGATCGAGACCGAGCTGTCGATGAGGCGGGGAATCAACTCTCTGTATTCGGACGAGTGGGCGCACGACCGCTCAATAAAGAAGAGCAGATGAAGATGATTCAGAACCGACTCACTGGTGACCTCTTCCGTGTCATCGACGGACGCCGAAATTACGGAATCCCTGATCCGACGATGCGAGAGAAGGACCTGTGGAAACAGTTGGTTGACTACTTCCCGAACTACGTGCCTTACGATCCTCGTGTCAAACGACCGAGTGTCGAAGCCGGAATTCCACGGATCAATGCGGAGAGTCCGGAAGACCTGCCAGCGAAGGAAACTCCGGGTCTAATTTACCGTCCGACGGAACTAGCCCCGCCGCCAGAATAATCGGAATCGTTCGTCACTGAATTCGACAGCCGCATCCCAACTCGGATGCGGCTTTTTCATTGGTATGATTGGTGAATTCTGCCGACAGTTGTGCAATTGCCGATGTGTCTCTAATCTTGAATTCCACACGCATGTCATTTAACGACCATAGCCTGAAAGGGAAGCGATGCGTTCAAGAATTGGGACATTGACGGTTGCGGTTACCTGTTGGTTGGGTAGCTTGATGCCGTTAGCGGCCGAGGACCTGGTTTACAAAGGTGAAGACGGGCCCGGGCAGGGCAAGCGAATCGTGCTGATTAGCGGCGACGAAGAATACCGCTCTGAAGAGGCATTGCCGATGCTGGGGAAGATTCTCAGTCAACGGCACGGATTCACCTGCACCGTGTTGTTCTCGGTCGACCCGAAGAAAGGGTACATCGATCCTAACAACCAAACCAATCTCCCCGGTTTGAATGCGTTGAAAGACGCGGATTTGATGATCGTCGCCACCCGGTTCCGACACCCACCTCAGGAAGACATGAAGCACTTTGAGGCGTACCTGGACGCCGGAAAACCGGTGATTGGGCTCCGGACCGCGACACACGGATTCAGTGGGCCATGGTCGTATTTTGGTCGACAGATTTTGGGGGAACAGTGGGTCGCGCATCACGGCGGTCACAAACGCCAAGGGTGTCGCGGTGTGATTGAGGAGGAGAACGCAGACCACCCGGTACTAAACGGCGTCAAAGATGTGTTCGCTCCGTCGGACGTTTATACCGTTTCACACCTTACGGATGCCGACACGATCTTGTTACGAGGCGCGGTGACGGAATCGCTAGACCCCAAATCGAAGCCAATCGAAGGTCCGAAGAACAACCCAATGATGCCTTTGGCTTGGATGCATCAGTACAAGTCTCCTGGCGGCGGTGAGGGCGAATCTTTTTGTACTACGATGGGAGCCGCCGTGGATTTAGTCAGTGAGGATGCCCGCCGGATCATTGTCAATGCGGCGTATCACCTCACGGGACTCGATGTACCGAAGCACGCAAACGTCGAGTTTGTCGATCCGTTCTACCCAAGTTTCTATGGGTTCACAAAGCCACCGTTCTGGAAAGAACGCGACATCTACCCATGGGACTTCGCACTTGGGAAATCTCCAAAGGCCGTCGATCCACCAGGTTCGCCGGAATGGCCATTCCGCGAGATGGGTCCGAAACACTCCAAATAGGAACACGAGCCTGTCGCAACTCGGCAGGCTTTTTTTACGTCGTCAGATAGGGTTTCAGTAGGACGTCGGCCAATCCGAGAACGAATAGCCCGACCGAAATCACCGCGTTGATTTGGAAAAACGCAATTCCCACTCGGCTGAGATCATCCGGGCGGACGATGGCGTGTTCATATGCCAGCAGAATGGAAACGCCAACAACTCCGGCAAAGAAAACCCACCCTAAGTCCGCAACCCACCACAACCCAAACAGACATGCAATTGTCAGCAGGTGACTGAGAAATGCCACTCGCAACGCCGATCTCACACCCAGTCGGGCTGGCACACTGAACAGACCGCGATTTCGGTCGAAGCTTTCGTCTTGGCAGGCATAGATGATGTCGAACCCGCCGACCCAAAAGAAAATTACGGCGGCGAGCAAAATCGGTGTCCATGCGACTGCCCCCGTCAGTGCGATCCAGGCGGCAATCGGAGAGAGCATCAGTGCCGCCGCTAACCAGTAGTGACACCACATCGTGAATCGCTTGGCATATGAGTAGCCGAGCAGAAAGAGCAATACAGGAACCGAGAGGATCAAGGGCCAGCGATTCGGCCAAAAGAGCAGGGTCGATGCAATGAACCCGCAAGACGTCAACGCGACGAACAACGTCACTGCCCGCACGGAGAGAATCCCCGCTGGTAAGTGACGACCTGCGGTGCGAGCATTCTCGGCGTCAATTTTTCGGTCGACCAGCCGATTGAATGCCATCGCTGCAGATCGTGCAAATATCATGCACAGCAAGATCCCGAGCAGATCCTGCCATCGAAATGGCACCGTCCGCCAGGCCAAAACCGAGGCCAACAACGCAAATGGCAACGCGAAAACGGTGTGACTGAATCGAATCAGGGACAAAAAATGGATGATGCGATTCCACATTGATCAAAAGCCCTTGGGAGGAGTCAAAGCAAGTCCCCGTATTCTAGTCACCCGCCATCGAATCGCCATGCCTGAAGAAATCGAGCCTATTTGGTCGATGAATGAGACAGCGGTCTTCTGCACTGACTTCCGAGGGGCACCGATGGGATCATCCACAAATGTCGACGCCAAGCGACTGATGAAGTTGCCGGTCACTGTGACTGTCCGTTTGGCAGAGCGACAAGTCGAATTGAAACAAATGCTCAATCTCTCCCCGGGATCGTTGCTGACATTCGATAAATCCTGTGACGAACTCCTCGATTTGTACGTCAACAATCAGCTTTACGGCCGTGGCGAAGCAGTCAAGATCGGGGAGAAATTCGGGTTAAAGATCAACAAAATCGGTGACACACTGTAGCTTTCGCCAAAAGGACGTAACGATTGGCGTTGCTGCCGTGGTCGCCAAGTTTCGACAGACGGTGCAACCCGTCGCAAATCAAAAAATGCCGAGTCGAGCGGGTACGCCAGTCGATCAATGACTTATCACCTGAAAGTCATTCGCAACTCGAAAGAACACGCTCGATGCACAATCCGCTGAAAGAGCGAGTCATTCGGGTTTTTCTCTCGGTGCTCGACAGCATGGAATCGCTCGCCGAAGAGTCGTTGGAAGTCGAGGACGTGCGTCCTCAGATTCAGCATCTCTTCAAGTCATGGCCTGATTCGCCGGTCGGTAGCGAGGAAAAACTCACGCAAGCCGCCTTGGTTTATTGGATCGACGATCTCCTCATCCACGAGAACTGGCCCGGGGCTTCGAAGTGGCGGGGTTATTCGCTTGAGCATGCGTTGCTCGGGACTGGTAATGGCGCTTGGCAGTTTTTTGAAGCCGCAGAAACCGCCCGGCATCTCGGGTATACCGACGCACTCGAAGTCTTTGCGGCATGTACGAGACTGGGATTCCAGGGCGTTTACCGCAAGCGACGTCATCTCCGCCAACCACAGCGGCACGTGGCGACATCTGCCCGTTCGGGATCGAGCCTGGCTTCCAATACAGCGAGGATTAGCGGCTCGGTTTCCCAGACCGCTAACTCAACTCGTCTTCAAGCCACAGCTGAAGTAGCAACCGCAACCGCTGAGCCGGCCTATAGTTCTGTCAACAGTTCTGCTCTCGAGTGGCCGCCACGTCGGACACGAGATGAAGTTCTCTCCGGTCTACCCGCCACGATCGACCAGTGGAAGCGAAGTACGTTCGGCGAACTTGGGAATGACGGTGACCTCGCGGAAATCTCGTCCCTGGCTGGGAGATCAAAAATACCAACCGTTCCTCGGTTGCTAGTCACGGCGACGGCGATGATTGCGCTCGTCGTTTCCCTATGCTGTCTTGTATGGCCCCACTGATCCACCTATCTCACCGAAACCACCAAACCGGAAAACTTGGGGAAATCCTCAAGATCCGTCACATCCTGGTCGATTGAAAAGATAGGAATAGAACCGTGCGAATCGGTGGGAGTCTGGTATGCCGCGATTCTTGAATACGTATTTCACGCAGGGCGTCCGTTTCTTCGGATGGTGCACCCAATGGTGTTTGCGTGGCGTGATTCGTTCGATCCAATTCACGGCCGTCGTGCTACGTGCAAGCGGTGCACGAGCATGGCAGTACCCTCGCACCACAGGGCTTGCGCTCGGATTGGTTGTTACGGGAGTTGCCTGTCAGGTGTTCTTTTCCGGGGCACTCTTTCCCGAGCCTGCTGATGTCGGTTCCCATGACGCTCAATCGAGCGATGAACTGACAGGCATGGACGGACAACTGTTATCAGTGCTACCGGATGTCGAACCGGCCAAACTCGAAACCGATTTTCCCATGACGGCCCTTGTTCCGAATACGGTATCGCCACCGACGATGCCTGATTTCGAACCCATTCTGCCAGTCGCTTCTCTGGGAACCGGTGAAGCAACGAATCAACCAACCTCACAGAATCACGACGTCCCGGTCGCGACCGGCTCTCAATTTGGGACGCCTCCGTGGTCGGAATCGACCATTCCGGAATATCGTCCCACAACGGACCGTTCGATTGCGGATCACTCGAATCCTTCTTCGAAACAAACTGGATCAGGTGCCTGGTTGACGGGAACGATTGAGTCCGTCACCCCGACTTCACAACCGACCTCACCAACGCGAATGGCGGGACCGTGGGGCAATTCGCAAACTCCACAACGATACTAGACCGTATGACGGTCTACTGTGTCCGTGAAGGACGCCGAAAGTGATTGTTTTCCGACCGCCACGTGACAAGTACCGCCTAGATCAAACTAAATTGCGTTAGATCGAGAGTTCCCGGACCTCGAACACTCTGGAAGAGACTCGAGACATGTACGAAGCACACTGGGGTTTGGAACAACGCCCCTTCGAAAATGATACCGCTGGCGAGTTTTACTTCCGCAGCGAAACGCACCGGGCGGCGGCTCTGAAAGTGCGATACGCCGTCGACGGTCGACTCGGGGCGGCTTTACTTTGCGGCGAAGTCGGCGTGGGCAAAACGTTCCTGTCTCATATGGTCGCGACGAAAGCCGCTACCGATGGAGTGCTTTCGCTTCATCTGACCTACCCCCGACTAACACCGAACGAACTCATCGGCTGGGTGTACGCGGAACTTCGAGGACATGGCCCGATCGACACCATCCCGGGCACATTCGATGGCACGCTACGAGCTTTGGAAGCTCGGCTGAAACAACTCACGGCCGAGAAAAAACGGCCGGTCTTGTTCGTGGACGACGCACACCTAGTGACCGATCCGGAATTGCTCCAGACTTGGCATCTGTTGTTGAACTTCCAACAACGTGCGGATATTGATTTCACGTTGGTACTGGTTGGTGAACCATCATTGTTGCCACAGATTCGACGTTGCCGACCGCTCGCAGAACGGATCGGTGTCACCGCGTTGCTGCGACCACTCGATCACGCAGAGACGGCAGAGTACATCGAACATCGACTCACCACGGCCGGGCGAACCGACGACGTTACGCAATCGCCGATTTTCTCCGACGAAGCGATCACGGCAATCTTTGAACGATCCGGCGGCGTTCCTCGACGCATCAACCGACTTTGCGACCTTGCGTTGTTGGTCGGTTATGCTGAACGATTGGAAACGCTATCCGCCACCGAAATTGAAGGCGTTGCCCAAGAACTGACTCTTGGGATCGCTGCGTAAATGTCTGCGGAGTGAAGATAGAGGACAGAGTTTCGTGGGCAAAGGCTAACGAAACTCTGGCTATCCTCGATCTTCCATTCTCCATCCTCAAAGTCGTTTCCTCAACGACTGCTCAGTCGTCTTTATCACGACGCTTCTTCGCTCGTTTCAGGCGATCTTCTTCCTGCTTACGTTGCCGCTCGATGCTCTTCAACTCCTGCTCTTGCTTGCGGACGCGTTTCTCGATGTCCTCAAGTTTCTTGCGAGCTTCTTTCAGGTTGTCATCGGTTTTCTCGCGACGTTCAAGTTCTTCGATTCGCCGTTCTTGTTCCTTTGTCAGCCGTCGTTCGAGATCGTCAAGCTCCTTGTGCGACTTCTTGACGTCTTCCTGCACAAATGCAGAACCCGGTGTGTACGCTCGACAGTTCTGAAACCCTTGGATTTCATAACCTTGGTCGAGGCTACGGAATGAGTGAGCCACATCGGACAGCTCTTCATTGACGCTCGTCGAGACCATCCCCAGCCCGACAGTCCCACCGACGACACCAACCGTGCCCAGCAAAGCGGCTTCCGCGGACAGGATGTAACCGCGTTCGTCCCGCCACAATTCTAATAACCAACTCATGACGCATTCTCCACGCAAAAAATGAAACTGCGAGTTCCGTTGATTTACGAGAGACGACATGAATCGACAAACAATCGATCGATGCCACAGGGTCAAGTCAAACGGATGAGAGAGCGTGCGTGGTCGTGGACTCACGTCTTGTTGATCGATTCCAAGAGTATCACGCCTACGACAGAGTGTAAAGATGGAAAACTTAGGATGATTAGAAAAATTGACATTTTGATTACACTCGACACAATCGGATCACGAGACATCGATAGCCCAAAGACATAAACGGCATTGGCAGTCGAGTGGTCAGTACCGCCCAGTTTCGAGAAAACTGCGAAGAAACCGAATCGCTGCGACCGCGACTTGCTATCCTCCATCGTCTCTTTCTGATCTTCCATCCTCTATCCGCGAAAACGATTTTCATGGCTCAGATCACAGCGACGGCGAAGAAGCTGATTGCGAATATTGAGACCGTCATCATTGGAAAGCGACCGGAGATCGTACAGACGATCGTGTGTTACTTCTGCGAGGGGCACATTTTGCTGGAAGATGTGCCCGGCGTAGCCAAGACAATGTTGGCCCGGGCACTCGCCGCGAGCGTGGGTGGGGAGTTTCATCGCGTCCAATGCACGCCGGACCTGTTGCCGACGGATATCACCGGGGCAAGCGTCTTCAACCCGAAGACGACCGAATTCGAATTTCGTGCCGGTCCGATTTTCACGCAGATCCTATTGGCCGACGAAATCAATCGGGCCACCCCTCGGACGCAAGCGGCACTTCTCGAAGCAATGGCCGAACGACGGGTGAGCGTTGACGGTGTCACGCACGACCTAAAACCGCCATTCCTAGTCATCGCAACGCAGAACCCGGTCGATCACGAAGGCACGTTTCCCTTGCCGGAAGCGCAACTCGACCGTTTCTTGATGCGACTGTCCCTGGGTTATCCGTCACGCGAGGCGGAAGGGCAGATGCTCGAACGACTCCGTGAGAAACACCCGATCGACGACGTAAACGCGGTCATCTCCAGTGAAGAAGTAGTGGCGTGTCAGCGAGCAGTGCGGGATGTGCACGTCGACGAGAAGGTCCGCGAGTATATCCTGGAAATCATTCACCAAACTCGCGAGCACGAAGACGTTGCACTCGGCGGAAGTCCCCGCGCTTCGATTGCGTTGTACCGGGCATCGCAAGCACTTGCTGGAATTCGCGGGCACGATTTCGTCACCCCGGATGACGTCAAACGCATTGCCGCCCCGATTCTCGCCCATCGACTTCTCATCCGCCCCGAGAGTCGCCTCCGCAAGATCACACCCGCCCACATCGTTGATCAAATTCTGAACGAAGTGGAAGTCCCGGTGCTGCGGGGATAATGGGCCAGAGACCAAAGGCGAGCGGCCAGAGTCAGAATTCTCGCCCCCATCTCGTAACTCCTACTAACGAGTTCCAACGTGGACCGATTTAATGTCGAGCGGATCGCGAATGTGGAGCGGATCAATGTGGTGGGCACGTCCGGCAGTGGCAAATCAACACTCGCATGCCGGTTGTCCGAGCTACTCAATCTTCCGCACGTTGAGTTAGATCGTCTTTACTGGCAACCGAATTGGACCACCGTCAGCAACGAAGAGTTCGACTCGAAACTTCGCTCAGTCACGGCCGATCCTGCCTGGATTCTTGACGGAAACTATTCGCGAACCACACCAATCAAATGGCAACGCGTGCAGTTGGTTGTCTGGGTGGATCTTCCTTGGCTCCGCACGGTCAGTCGGGTCACCCGACGATGCCTGCGACGAGCGTTGACCCGTCAGGAGATTTGGCCCGGTACCGGCAATCGCGAAAGCTTTCGCAGGTCGTTTCTCTCGCGGGAATCCGTGATTCTATGGTCAATGACCACTCATCGAGAAAACCGCCGGAAGTACACGGAGTTGATGAAGTGCCCGGATTACGCACACGTCTGGTTTGTGCGATTGTGTTCGCCGCGTGAAGTCGATTCGTTTCTGCACGCGGTTCAACAAGCGGCTGAAATCCAAAAGGAAAGAGCCGGACAACAGTGAAGTCGTCCGGCTTTGGTCTTTGGTCGCTCGCCTCTGACCCTATTCGGTCAAGGAGACGCAGACGATTTCCTTGTCGTTGCGAGCGTAAATCGATTGATTCGCGAACGCCGGGTGAACCCACACAACATCCCGACCAAAGGCATTGCTAGTCGGGTCGATGATGTGCACGCGGCTGAGTTCTTCGTATTTTTCCGGCGAAAGTTTTGCAAAGACGAGATCGCCGGTTTCGCTGAACAGGGCGAAACGATCCGACGGTTCATGATAGACGATGAACGCCGTTCCGTGTCCCGCACGTCGATCGCCCGTGGTAGGTTTGAAGGTTTCCCACAGGCGTTTGCCATCTTCGAGATTCACTGCCCGCAACGCACCCGGTCGGCAATCACAACCGTAGATCGTGCCGTCCTGAATGAACGGCGTGCTGTTGGCGGCGTACAAACCGGTTTGCGAATCACCGCGCCACACGACTTCAGCAGCGGGTTTCTCGGAGTCAAGTTTCATCAAAGCCCCGATGTTCCCAATGCCGCTGGCGAACAGATAATTGCCCGATTTCTGCGGGGCCATGATCGACATCGCATAGTCGGGTTTCAGCGGAATTTTCCAGTAGAGTTCGCCGTTCTTGGGATTGACGCTGTTGATATTGTCAGCGTCCCAAATCAGCAACTGTTCGGTTCCACCCGCTTCGATGAGTGTTGGCGGAGCATAGCCGACACCACTTGCCGACAGGGTTCGCCACTGTTCCTCACCGGTCTTCTTGTCGAACGCGACTGCGACACTTCCTTCGCCACCGACCAAACAGACCAGCGAATCACCGTGCACAAGGGGGTGCGAGGAGTATCCCCAATACGGAACCTCCGCGTTGTAATCGTCCGTAAATGACTTCGACCACACAACCGAACCGTCGCTCACATTCAAGCAGAACAAATTGCCTTCGGCTCCCAAGGTGTAGACACGATCGCCATCCACTGTTGGCGTGCAACGCGGACCGTTGCCGTAGGAGATTTCATAGGGGCAATCGTAGGCGTGTTCCCAGAGTTGTTTGCCGGTCTTGCCGTCGAGACACAACACCCGTTCCTTCCCAGTGAGTTTGTCCGCCACGCCGGGATTGAACACGACGTTGCCGGAATCTTTTTGGTAATCCATCACGAAAACTTTGCCGTCCGCAACCGCCGGCCCTGCGTAACCACCACCGATCTCCACTCGCCACGCTGGCTTCAAACCATTCTTTGAAAACGATTCAACAATACCGCTTTCCCGCCAAATGGCATCGCGTTTCGGTCCCATCCATTGCGGCCAATCGTCGGCTTGGGAAACATTGCTGACAAAGCTCAACGACAGCACACTCAACATACACATCCAGCGAAGCATTCGTACGTTCCTTGAAGAAGATTTCGGAATCCGTATTCGACGTTGCCTATTTGTTCTATCGCCGACATTTTAGCAATGAGTTACGTCGAGTGTAGCGGACCGTCGCAAAACCAAACTGTGAGATTCGACACGTTTCGAAGCTCAGCGCGTCGTAGGGTGCGTGAAGTGAAACACAACGCACTAATCCGGTGAATGCGGAATGTTTGATGCGTTTTGCTTCGCTCTTACGATTGCCATTTGCAAGATTGCAAGATTGCAAGAAATGCAAGCTATGACAAGCAAATAAGTTGTGTGCCACTGCTAGCTTGCCTAGCAGTGCGAGTGACCAGCCGTCCGGGAGTCGCCAAAAACACTTCTGGACCAGCCAGTAGTGCAGGGAATTGCATGGAATTAGCGTCGGGGGGTGGCATGCCCACGGTTTTACGTGGGCATGATTGGACATTCAAACATCGCTGGCCCATGCCCACCCCAAACGGTGGGCATGCCACCCAAGGATAAACCGCATTGAATGTTGCGTAATATTGTTCTTAATACATGCAATTTCCAGCAGTGGCACTAGTTAACTCTAACAAATGCGAAATCGTATTCCCCACACCCGACGTTTTCTCTCAATCGGCGGAGATACAGCGATTGTGGGCCCAGCCACGGAGTTCGTGGATGCGTTCTTCCATCATGAGCGCGAGCGGGCGGGTGTTGCCAATTTCTTCGAGCAGATGTTCGTCCGATAGTTGGCGACGTTCCGAGAACGCGGAGAACATCGCTGCGACGATCACTTGCTCCAATTCCGATCCGCTGAAATGCTCGGCGGCTTCAGCGAGACGTGGCAAATCATATTTTGCCGGGTCACGGTTGCGGCGTTTTAGGTGAATCGCGAGAACTTGCTCTCGGACGTGTTGGCTGGGCAAATCGACGAAGAACACTTCATCAAATCGGCCTTTCCGCATCAATTCCGGGGGCAGGGCGGAGATGTCGTTTGCGGTGGCGATGATGAAAATCGGATGCCGATGGTCTTGCATCCAAGAGAGCAGTGTCCCGAACATCCGCTTCGACAACCCGCCGTCTCCGCCACCTTCACCCGAAGCCGACGCAAACGCTTTTTCGATTTCGTCGATCCACAACACCACCGGCGCCATCGCCTCGGCTTGCAACAACGCCCGCCGCAGCTGGCTTTCGGTTTCGCCGATGAACTTGTTGTAGAGCACGCCGGGGTCGAGCCGCAACAACGGCATTTTCCAATCCGACGCGACGACTTTCGCGCACAGGCTTTTTCCGCACCCCGGTACGCCGAGCATCAACATGCCCCGCGGCGACTCCAAACCGAACTCGCGGGCTTCTTTCGAAAACCCTCCGCGTCGTCGTTTCAGCCAGGCTTTCAAATTGGCGAGACCCGCAAGTTGATCGGGTTCGATGTCCGCCGCGATCGCCTCTAAACATCCCGCGCTGCCGAGCAATGTCCGTTTGCCCTCGACAATACTTTGCAGGTCGTCCGCACTCAGTTTGTTGTCGGCATAAATCGCGGCTGCCACCACCCGCTCGGCTTCGGCACAACTCAGCCCGCGAAGATTCTGCACCAACTGCTCGAGTTCTTTCCGACGCAGATTCGCGGTGACGTGTTCCTGGCTTTCATCGCGAATCTTTTGGTAGGTCTTTTTGACGCACTGCTCCAACTCCTCGGCATCCGGCCAACCGACTTCAAAGCGGATCGTGAAGCGTTTGATTTCCTCGGGCAGCGGCAAGGCATCAATCAGAATGAGGGTCGACTTCGTCCCGGTACACAGGCGGAGCAAGTCCCGAATTGTGCGATGCACCATTGCGTCTCGACAGTGCGGACCAAGGTCCTTGAACACAAACACCGATCGCTGGGCGATGTTGGGAATGTGCTCCAGCGTTGGCATTACTTCGCCGCCATCGACCAACGCCCGCCCCGATCCACCATCGGCAACGGGTCGCAAGCCGGTCGTCAACGACCACTCGTAAAGTTTCTGCTGCATTGGCAAGACGACATTGCGAACCAACTGCGTCGCGCGGTCTTCGTCGGTGGTCTCGATGGCGATCAGCGGATTCCCGGCGCGAATCAGTAATTCGAGTGAATCCCGCATGGCAATGTCCCCGCTGATAAGTTCAGTATGTTTGCGGCTGGAATCTCATCATACTTGCAATCACACTCAATGCACGCTCACCGATGAATCTCAAACAGCGGACCGATTCATGCTTGTAACTGATCGACTGAAAGAACTCATTGCCATCCCCAGCGTCAACCCGATGGGACGCGACATCACAGGGCCGGAATACTTTGAAACTCGCGTGACGGAATACTTGGTCGGCGTGTTCGAATCGTGGGGCGTTCCGTTCGAAGTGACGGAAGTTTCACCCGGGCGTGCGAATGTCGTCGCGCGATGGGACGGAACCAGCGGACGGACGGTGCTGCTAGATGCTCATCAAGACACCGTACCCGTCGCCGGCATGACGATTCCGCCATTCGAACCGGAAGAACGTGACGGAAAAATCTTTGGACGCGGCTCGTGCGATGTGAAAGGTGGATTGGCCGCCATGCTGACTGCCTTTGGCCGTCTCGTTCACGAACAACCGACAAACGCCGCGACTGTGTTTCTCTCGTGCACATGTGACGAAGAAGCCGGAGCGCGGGGTGTGACGCGAATGTCGCAACAAATTGACGAGGCGACGGAATCGTCGTTTTTTTGGCCGCGACCGGATGTGGCGATTGTCGCAGAGCCGACGAATCTCGATGTCGTCGTGGCTCATCGCGGGGCAGTGCGGTGGCGTATTGCGACGGCAGGGCGGGCGTGTCATAGCTCCCGACCAGAGGACGGCATCAACGCGATTTATCGGATGGCTCGTGTGCTCACTGCGCTCGAGGAATACGCCGGAATTGTAGGCGACACCGTTCCGCCACATCCGTTGTGTGGACCAGCAACGCTGAGTGTCGGACGAATCGAAGGCGGCCAAAGCGTGAACATTGTGCCGGATGCGTGCGCTATTGAAATCGATCGTCGCGTCATTCCCGGTGAGGACGGCGAGACCGCACGCGACAAAGTGGCAGAGTTCTTGCGGTCAAAACTCGATTTTGATTTCGAAATGCAACCGGCCTGGATCGCCAGTCCGCCGTTGCCCGACGATATTAATCACGAACTCGCCGACGGGTTACTCAAGACGATTGAAACCGTTGTCGGTCCGCGTTCACGGATCGGTGTTCCCTACGGAACGAACGGTTCCCGTTTGGCTGCCATCGGTGTGCCGACGGTCGTGTTCGGTCCCGGCGACATCGCTCAGGCGCATACCAAAGATGAGTGGATCGACATCGCCGAACTCGAACAGAGCGTCGAAATCTATTACCAATACTGCGTCGCCGGATCACTCTGATCTGATCAACCGCATTCAGAATGGAAGTGCCGATTTCTCTCGCGAGGGTGCCGGTTTGTAGCCGTCAGTTTTCTCATAAACGCGGACATAATCGACGATCATCTCCGCCGGGAATTTTGTAGAGGCATCGGGATTGCCGAGGAAGTTACCGCCGACGGCGACATTCATCACCAGATAGAAAGGCTGATCGAACGGAGCAGGCCAAGGGTTAAGATCGGCTTCGGCTTTCGGTTTCGCACCTTGCCCGTTTTCGGTTTTGGAACTGCTCCACCAGGACTTTTGCGTGGCGAACTGGTGACCATCGACGAACCAACGGATCTCGCCAGGTTCCCACTCCACTGCATACGTGTGAAAGTCCGCGATGGTTCCGTTATTGGGAAAAGTGTATTCCTCGCCGCTGTGTGCATTCGCCGGCCAACGTGAACCGTAATGGATCGTGCCGAGAATCTTCTGCGGTTCTTGTCCGCGTGCTTCGAGGACATCGATTTCCCCGGACGCAGCCCATGGTCCATATTTTTCTGCTTGAGGGAGCATCCACAACGCGGGCCAAATGCCCTGGCCGGTGGGCAACTTTGCCCGGAATTCAAAGCGACCATACGTCTGATTGAAGAGCGGACCACCATCTCGTTTACGGGTCTTCATACGGGCGGAAGTGTAACCGCAACCGTGCAGAGACTCTTTGAGCACACGAATGTGAAGTTCGCCGTTCTGCAGAAACGCGTTGCGTTCGTCGTTGGTGTAGTACTGCAACTCATTGTTTCCCCAGCCATGAATCCATTGGCTCGCCTCGTAGTTGTAGAATCCGTTTCCAATGTCGAAGTCCCATTTCTTGGGGTCAATTGATTCCTCATCGAACTCGTCACTCCAAGTCAACGACCATCCAGAACGCGACGGTTCCTCCGCATGAGTTTGCGAATGCCCAGCCAGACTATTGCCCAAGACAAAGAGACCGACAATGGCGATTCGATATAGGTTTTGCATAGGTTCGTCGCGTCTAAGAAGTTCGATGTTGAAGACCGGTTCTGATGGAGGAATCGTACGCGATTTGTCTTGGAACCGACAAGAAACTGAAGCCGTTGGTTTGAGAACTGGTCACGCGTTCGGTAATTCATCACGAGTGGTTTGAGCAACACGCCCACGCCCGCACGGCCGCGCTGGAACTGACCGAACGGGAACAGCATAATGAATGGCACGTTCTCCTGCTCCTCGCAAACCAAGGTACCTGGAATCATGAGCTCCGTCGACGAAACTCTTTATGATCGATTGGGCGGGGCCGATGTGGTTCCCGCAATCGTGGATGCGATGTATGTCCGCGTATTGACAGACCCGAAGTTGAAACCGTTTTTCGAGAGCGTGAACTTGGAAAAACTTCGCCGAATGCAATCCGAGTTCATGGGAGCGGCATTGGGGGGACCGGAAGTCTACAGCGGGTTGGAACTGTCGCACGCCCATCAAGGTATGGGGATCACGAACTTGCACTTTTCCGCGTTCGTCGGACACTTACTCAATGTGCTGGAAGCCCGTGGCTGCTGTGAGCAAGACATCCAAGATGTGGCCCGCCGGATCAACACCTATGCCAGCGATATTACCGGGAACGTGTCGACCGACGGCTGATGAACTGGCTGAAAACGTGCAAGCTACGAGCGAAGTTCATCGACGAACTTTTTCGCTTCCGTTGCCGAAAGACCGCGTCCACGTCGAAGCATTTTGACTGCATCCAGGGTGCGACCTTGCATGGTGAGTTGCACGACGAGATCGTCAAACTCTTGTTCGTCCAATTCGTCCCAGCGAGCGAAACGATGTTCGAGTGTCGGCGTCACCGTGATGTGATCCGTCAACCGATCGAGCACAACTTGCAACTTCGGCACGACCAGGTCTCGGGGACTCCGCCAAGTGATTCGTAGCACATGGTCTTCGGGAATCGTGACCGGATCGTGATTCATTTTCGATCGAACCGTCAACCCTCCCAAATAGGTGCGTTCCCGTACGGATCGTTTTCGTTCTTCTACAAGAAGATCTCGCAATACATCCGTGTCGATTTCCGGTGAAATCTGTAGCTCGAGAAATTGCGACTTCGAGTGGACCGTACCACCACCTTGCATGGAATCCGGCAATTTGTGAGATTCGCGGACTTCACGAGCGGATTCAATTTCGCGAAAGGGCAACACCACTGCCTGGGAAGGGTTATCCGGTGTTGCGTTTGCGTACGAACGGAAATTGAGAACGAGGTCGCGGTCGCGAACGATCAGCAACCAATTTGTGCTTCGTAGACTCGCAATCACCGAACGGAGAATCGGTGGAACACAAATCACCGCGACACCGGCACACAGAATCCACACGATCGACGGGGCTTCGACGGACCACCAGAACACCGGTGCTCCACAGAGCACGAGTGCAATTACCAAGCCCCCGATCGCCGTTCCCGCCCGAGAGGCCCGGCAAACCAATCCGTGTGTCAAATCAACTTCGTCAGAGCGTTGAATTTCCATTCGCTGCCATCATCGTGAAGGTTCCAAATGGTCGTAGTCGGTGATTGCCTCTTCATCGGTCATGTCGGGTCTATCGACGAACGGAGCAACTTCACGACCCAAGTTTTCCATGCACCAACGATGAAACATGTAAATGCGTTCCTCGCGAGTACCAAGTACACCGGGATGACGACTCGTTTCCAATCCACGTTGCTGATCCGCGAAAATGCTGAGATCCTCCAGCATGATTTTCCGCATCGTGTATCGACTGTACTTCGCCAAAATCCAAGCGACATACCGGGCCCAAGGATTCGTTTTTTGCCCTCGATAACTATACATCCTCAGCCGCACTCGTGTCATCCGTGGAGACACCGGCAGGTAGTTGACGATGTAACTAAACAACGACGAGGTCACCACGATCGTGTGCGGATGAATGTGCCGATGAACGTGGATGTTCGTGGGTTCGGTTCCCAACCATTTCGCGATGCGGCCTTGCCACACGTCAAGCCGGGGATCTTCACCGGTATCATATTCGATTACGGTGTACCGTTCGTCGAGAATGTGATTGATGGCCGGTTCGCTGGGGTAAATTCCGCCAAACGTCTCCGGGTGCACGCACGGAATGTGATACGTCTCCAGCGTATTCTCAGCGGGCACTTTCCAATTGCTGGGGCAGTCGTATTCCCACACGTCTTTCAACTGCCAAGTCGGCGTGGAGAAATACTCCTCCATCGTCTCGTTGAACGGGTCGAGAAAATCCCGCAGTGGGCGGCCATGTTCGTTTAACGCCACGAAAATCAGGTCGCCACAGGTCTCGACGCGGTAAGTCCTTAGCCGCGAGTTTTCTCGATCCCATGGGCGAAAACACCGGGCATCAGGAATCTTGCCGGTGCTGCCGTCTTTCTTGAATTCCCAGCCGTGATATTGGCAGCGAATGGTCGGGCTATTGCCCTTCGCCTCAGACGACAGCAAACAATGCCGATGCGTACAGATGTTTTCGTAGGCGAAATATTGGCCCTCGAAATTTCGGATCTGCACGGGGTTTCCGAACAGTTCGAACGTGACGAAATCGCCGCTGTTCGGCAACTCCGATTTGGTCGCCCCCAGATGCCAAGCCGGGACGAATAACTTCTCGACCTCAGCTTGCCGATGCTCCTCGGAGCGGTAATCGTCTGAATCCAACAGATACTCAAGCTGACTCTTATGAACAAACATAGGCGTTTGCCTCGATATGCAACAACCAGAAGTGGAATTCCACACAAAAGGCCGTCATCGTCTTGACACTCAATCGATTCCAATACCTCCACGCTAAGTTTCGATGACACCCGACGTCGAGTATTTTTCGCGACGAAAAGCTTCACGGCAAGTGGCACGATTGTTGATCGTCTAGCAACACCGAATGTGCGGACGTTATGCCCGTGTTGCCCGAATGCACCGCAGCCGTTTTGTCACTGACCCAGTGGATCGTCAGCAAGCCGCGCAAGCATCGCATGACCGATCGTCTCGATTTCCTCGCGATCTTCCGCGAGCGGCGTTGTCCGTTTCACATCCGCCAGTAAACATTTCGTCTGGCGAACAATCTCCGCACGATCGGCAGCGCGAATACAATGCTGACTGATTCGATCCAGACTGACCATCAATCGCATAGCCACCATGAGAGAATCCGCCCCGTCCTGGCGAATCGGCTGGAACACCTGCCGAAGTAGTTCCGGAAACTGAACCTGCTGAAATACGATCTGCGGGCAATTGTCGTCGTCTTGCCGACACGGTTCGGGAAACCGGCGTTGGGCGAGTCGTACAAACGAAGCCGTCAGTCGATCGATACACACAATCGCCGTGAATGGGTCGTTGATCCCCGGCGACAACGCGCGGAGTGCGATCTCAACAAGATTATCGAGGGCACAACAGACGTCTTGGTGCGGCGTTCGGTCCCGACCGATGAGGAAAAAGCTGTTCAAACGCTGTTGGACAGAATCATCGACTTCCCATTGATCCTTGCCTTCGTCGGTCGAATCCTCACGGTGGAGAATATGCAAAAGCACCGAATCACGGATCACAAACGATCCCAAAGATTGCCCAAGCACCAACGTCACATTGTGGCTGCAAGCAGTTTCGTGAAGTGCATCTAAGTCGACCGCCTGTAGATAACCTTCGGACTCGGAGCGTAAAGAATGACGCGACGACGTTGGCGTATTCATCAACTCGCGACGATCGTTCGATTGGCTATCGTGACAAGCGGCCGAGTCCTCCGATTCGCAATCGGGAAAGAATCGTTCGATCACGTCGTCCAAATCTGCAGCGGCCTCTTTGACAACCGTTTGTGCTTGAATCGCCACACTGACGTGATGCACGAATCCAATCATGACCGCGAGACTGATCAACGCGAAGCCACTGGCGACAGCCACCGCCAGGTGCGGCACGAAAGGCGATTCTGCAAGGGCGGGAATGTACCGCTGTACGATTAAACAATAAAACGCGGTGGCAAGAAACGCACCAAGACCGACTTGAGTGGTGAGATCGGTAATAACCGTTCGCAACAATCGGGAACCGAACTGCGATGACGTCAGCGACAGCGTCACCATGGTCAACGAGAACACAACCCCCGCGAGTGTGATCATCGTCCCGCTTAAGAGCGAGAGAGTCGAGCGGGCCGAGTCGGCACTCGTCACGAGCCAGTTCCAATATTCCGTCTTGCCGTTGTCGAAGACGGTATCCAACTCGCACAGCGCAAACGCCATCGCGGCCGCCGCGAACATCATGGTGCTGGGAACAAACCAGAAACTCCCGCGAAGCTGTGCCCAAATCCGCAAAAACCACAATCGCATGTTCACAAGCTCCGAAGCGTCGGGGAGTCGTCTCACAGCCAGCATAGTGAATGACGACAGACAATCGGAAGGGTCATGGATGAGGTTTCAGCGGAGTAACACAGAGTGCCCCGAAAACACGAGACACATCACAGGACATGTTCAACCGAACCGCATTCAACATACTTTGCGAAGACGGCTCCGGTCTCCGATCGTCATACGATCAGGTCCCGGTCAGTCCGTATTATCCGAAGTTTCTCGTTGAAAACAGTCTCTATCACAGGTGAGGATGAAACAGCGAATCCATTGGCGCAGAAGTTGCCTTGTAAAGACTGTCTCCGTGCAATTCCTTCACAATCTGAACCTCAACTAAAGACTATCAACCGATGAATTTCCGGGCTGACACCCATCAATGGCAGTGGCGAAACCGTCTGCAGCCATTCGCCGGCACACAGCAGATCTGTTCCTTGAACTGTCAGGGTGACTGAAAGGAAACCAAATGGCTGACAGTTGTATCCATATCGCCAATCTGTTTTATCTGGCGTCGTTTCTCGTGCGAGACATCCTCTGGCTACGCACGATGACATGCGGCGGCCTGATCTTTGGGATTCTTTTTTTCACCTGCCAAACCACACCGTTATACGGTCCCACGTTTTGGCATATCACGTTTCTGGGAATCAACCTGTATCAGATTCTCCGTCTACAAGCCGACCGTCGCCGACTGCAACTTTCGCCAGAGCAGGAAGCAATCCGCCGGGGAATCCTCGAAGGCATGACCGACGAGGAGTTGCTCAATACGTTGGCTCATACCGTTCAGTTTCGCGGTCAGGCCATCGAATTGCTCAGCGAGAATGACAAATACGAACTGACGGAAGACGAAATTGCGTTTCGCAAGATCGCTTTTGCTCAACTCTCACGCGATGAGTTGCTCAATCTTCTCTCACGTGAGATGTGGCAGTCGATGCAGGAATTTCGATCGTTGGCAGAGAGCGAGACCCTACAGACAGCGTCACGTTGATCGTCTTACGGTGTCTCGCTTTGCATGAGCCAGACGTACCAGCGTCGAGCTAGCAGTTCCGCAAAACGCCGAGGGCTCATCTCTCGCCCGGAGACTTGAAGCTCGTATTCCAAGCGAAAGAACTCCGCCCAGACGTTGCCAGCTTCATCGAGGTAGTCCGCAAGCAGTGACAACACCATCAGATTCGGGTCTTGCTCACCATACGCAAAGTCGAGCACCATTTCGCGGGCAGCTTCGTCGTCACGTCCGACCACTCCCAGCACGTCGTAGAGATCCGGCCCGACGATCATGCGGTCTCGCATGATTGCTCGACAACCTCGACATGATAACCGCTCGGTCGGTATCTCTGGTTGCGGTCCATGGAAGCGAAAGACGCGACCGCATGCGGTATGCCACTTCCCGCCAGCAAGCCCCAGACAGAAACAGTGTCGGCGATCATCACGACTGACGGCCGGAACCCGGTTATCATTGCCTCTCCACAACGACGCCGGGTCCCTTTCGCCTGAACCAACATAATCGTGCGATTGATGTTCCCGTTCGGACCGCCGATAGCGAGTCGGTTCGCTCATCGAGTACCGTCGCCATTCTAGACCGCTTTACAGTCTTCTGTGTCCGTGAAGGCCCAAAGGGGGCCTTTGTTTTTCGAACTCCACAAGACACAAGCCGTCACGATGCAATGGGAACTGCTCTAGAAGTCGATTCGTGCTCGCAATCCGAGGGCTTCGTAATCCCCCTCGGTATAGATTTCATTGTCGACTTCGACCATTCGTTCGCTGATGTTCCCCCAAATGTAATTGAATTGGAGGTTAGCATTGGCGTTCCAGTACCAAACCATTCCCAACGTCAGCGACTCACCAACGCCACCGAAGATGTCTTCATCGGTGAGGTCGGCATACGAGTACCGAGCCGCGACTTGCCAGGCTCCCCAACCGCTATTGCCTTCGCCACAATTCCCGCTCAGCTGATCAGCCAAGTGAAAATTCTCGAAGGGCTTGATCCGCCCCAAGGTCCCGGTCTTTCGTTCCCAGGGCATGTGCTCGCCGGTCAGGAAATAGGCGGCGTAGATATATCCACCGTGTAGGAACACGTCCTTATCAATCCCCGGAGGAAGGATGACATCGGTCCGACTAACGGTATTGAACTGATATTCACCGACAATTTGTAACGGACCGAAGTTGACCACATGCTCCAAGGCGAGCAGGCGATACCAGTCGGCTCCCTCGATAATCCCGGTGTCGATCCAGCGACTCACAGTACGAGCTTCTGGTCGGTGACGAAATCGAGCTTCGTTCTCCGCTTGAACAGGGTTTGGATCGCCGTCCGGCTCCGCAAGTGTTCCTGCAATAGCCGCGTGAGCGTAGTACCGTCCGTCTGTGTCTTCATCCCACCAGTAAGTCGTCGCGAAACGCCCAGCAACTTCTCCCTGAAGATGGTCGCTAATGTATTGGCCTTCATCCTGAATCAGACGTTGGTTGAATACACCAAACCGCCAGTTGAACACTTCATCGTCCGAGACGCCATAAGACTCGATCCCCAAACGCCGAGCATCGATATTGAACGACTCGATAATAAAGGGTCGTTCAATGAACACGTTGTATCGGCTACTGTTCAAGTGATCCAGACCATAAGGACGCTTCTGGTTTCCGATCAACAGAGTCTGGAGAACCGGAAGATCCTCGAACCCGATCCACACATCGCGGAACTCGACATCGTTTCCACTCGCGAATTCCATTTCGATGCGGTAGTTCATTTGCTCTTCGACCTCACCCCGCACACCGAATCGCATCCGGCGAAAACCAAGCCGGTTTTGAGGTGTGAACCGAGGATCGCCATATTCGAAGACATTCACACCCGGCGAATCACCAGGATAGCCCCACGCATCGATATGAACTCGGCCTGCCACTTTCATGGTCGATTTGCTGGTCCCCGTCAGCACGAAACCATCCAAGTCGTTGTTCAAGGCCTTGATGATGCCGTCCTGCTCGTCGAGTCGCTTGGACAGATCGTCCAATTGATCCGAAAAGCTCTCGGAGTCCTCATCGGCGTCGTCCTCGGAGTCTGGTTCAAGTCCGGGGATGGCGTCTGGTTCGAAGTCGTTCGCCGTCGTGGCCCCAGGAGCAGGGGGGACGTGCTTGAGAAAATTGACAGGATGCCCAGGAAGCGAATCCACCTGAGCCGTGCCAGGCGATTCACTAGTGCCCATCAAAGTCGGCACTGGTTCGGGGCGATTCTCCAGTTCTTGAATACGTTGCTCGGCATTTTCGAGTCGCTCCAACAACTCCTGAACATTCAAACCGTACGGCTGGGCAGGGGTCAAGTCCTGTGCACAGACCGTCGATCGTCCAATGAAGCCGGTCACGGCGATAATCGCGAACAAGAGGTGACGACCTGGAACGCAAGGTAAAGTCTGCCTCATGAATTGAATCCCTAACTGCAGTAATCTCTGACCCGATTTCGGCACAACTGGCAAATTCCATACAAGCCGATTCTTTTACCATATCGGCCAATTACAGAACCTCGGCCAGACATTCATAAATTCTTAACCAAAATCAATTTAACTCTGAGCGTTCTTACACCCGAATAGGCCGCCACCGCACAAAAAGGTCACCAATTCCCACTCAACGCGTCCTCAAACACTCGAACCCTTCGCGAATTCTGCCCGAGTGCTTCAAAAAGGCTCAAGTATCCCCTTACGAACGGAGCGGAATGCGTGGGCAACCGAAGTCCGTCCGCTTGCTACCGCGAATCTCGATTTCGAAGCGGGACCCGCCCGAGAATTGCGCAGTGTCATCCGCCAAACGCGAATCGTGGACTTTCACCCGCGTACCGATGGGGTGTGTTCGAACTTCTAAGTGATGACGGAATCACTGCTTGCGTTCGCAACGCATAAATTCACAGAAATGGGTTATGGTTCGGTACAACGATTGCAAAACGACGAACATCACGAGCGCTAGACAGACCATGAGCATGTTCGCTGCTTGGTGTTGCTGCGAGGGCAAGAAGTCACGATTCAGTGAACCACCCAGTGAACATGCTCACGCATAGAGGATGAATTTTGATGGCCGAAGGCTACTTGATCGACATGGATGGAGTGATCTACCGTGGGAGTGAGTTAATTCCCGGTGCAGACCGATTTATCAATCATCTGCTCGATAACGACATCCCGTTTCTGTTCCTAACGAACAACAGTCAACGAACGCGACGAGATGTCGCCAAGAAACTGGACCGGATGGGAATTTCGGTCCCTGAGTCGCACGTCTACACATGTGCCATGGCAACAGCAAGATTCTTGGCACAGCAAAAGCCGAATGGAACTGCGTACGTCATCGGCGAAGGAGGGCTGTTACAAGCATTGCACCTCAACGGTTACGCAATCGTCGACCATGACCCGGACTATGTGGTCGTCGGGGAGGGCCGTGCCTTCAACTTCGAGATGCTCGAAACCGCGGTTCAAATGATTTCGCAAGGGGCGAAACTCATTGCCACAAACATGGACCCCAACTGCCCCACGCAGAATGGACTTCGTCCCGGATGTGGAGCAATTGTCGCGACCTTGGAGGCTGCAACCGGTCGCAAGGCGTTTAGCGTCGGCAAACCGAGCCCAATCATGATGCGGGCAGCTCAAACGGAACTGGGGCTGGATGTTGACGAGACCATCATGATCGGCGACACCATGGAAACCGACATCCTGGGCGGTCTACAAGTTGGTTACCGCACAATCTTGGTTCTAAGTGGCGGAACGTCGGAAGAAGACTTAGTGAACTTCACGTACCGTCCCGACGAGGTCGTCGGTTCCGTTGCCGAACTCGTCGATAATGCATTGTGCGTTGTCTAACGTAATGGTTGCGATTCGATTGCAAGTCCACCGTTTCTAACAGATGCCTAATGAGCGAACACGTTGCAGTTGCCATGAATTTCGGCAACTGCAACGTGTTTTAACTCGGCACTGTCTTATAGGTACCTAGAATATAGGCTGTTTTTATCTCGGCAGTGTTGAAAAACGAGATAGAGTTTACTAGTCGCCTGAGACCACATTTAGTTCGGATAGGTCAAGACCTGGCGAATCGGTCTTTTGATTAGTTGGGCAATCATCGAGCCCAATACGATAAGGGCCAGACCACCCACGATGATCGACATCCAAGTCGGTCCGATCTTATAGCCCACCCAATTCAGCAAATTTTTCATACCCGATCGCCGCCCGGTTGCCTCATAGTTTGGTTCACAAATTGTCGTAAACCAAATTAGAAATCCGCCAATAACGCCAATCACCGCCAGGACAAACAACGGCGATTGCATGACCGACCAGGCATCCGCTTCCTCTTCACTCTCCACGCCGCCTAGGTGCTCCTTGATCGCGTCGAAAACCAACGCTTGTTCTTTTCCTTCGGGCACTTTGATTTTCTGCTGACTTTGATCAAACAACGCCAACTGATTCAACTGCGGCGTATAAGTCGCCTTTGCAAGTTCGCTAGCCGATAGGGATTGGACTTTCGGGTGCTCCTGCAACAATGAAGACGCATCGTTCGGCGAACTCTCCGCCGCCACGACAATCTTCTGCCACTCCTTATAATCCTTCACCTTGAGCACCAATAGAATCCCTTCGCTGGAAACATGGGCCATATGATATTTCTTGTCGTCACCGATTCCTTCTTCCCACGAGACGAATGTCCCGACTGTTGAATGCGTAGAACCTGTCATAGATGGAGCGCTCCGATTTGAGACGAGATTGGAATTCCACGTTCCCAAAAACGAAGCGCAGTTTCAACAAGAAATTTTGAAACGTGACGAAAAGCAGCATTGACCAGTTGGAACCAGGTATTCTTAGGTCTTCCAGTACCATGATTCGTTCGGCACGGAATACTTGACATTCATTTCGGGTGTGTCGATGCGTTTCTGTCCCGCATGTAGGGACGTCATGCCACCAATGACCATGCCCGATGTCAGCAACGTACGCTCCACCGGATAATTCGTACGACGATGCAAAAACAAGTCTTCCATGTGACGCGTCAACGGATTGAAAAAATCAGCCGTCGTCGATCCGCGATTGGGCATGGGAAGATACATTTGGCAAGAGAACACTTTGTCCTCTTTTTCCAAGTACCCGGCATAGTTGAAGTCGCGAATCTCGGTCAGGAAAATCGTCGTCCGAAAGCCGTCACAGTGTTCGACAAAATATGCGGTCGTGTCCGGTTGATTTCGTTTGAACCATTCATAACTCACAGGCTTCGTCGGGAACCCTCCTTCAACCGGTAAGTTGTGACTACGATTCAGTGCAGAAACTAGTAGTCGTCGTGTTAACTCACGATCGATTTTCTCTAACAGTTCCCAAAGTTTCTCGCCGCGAACAGCATGCACACTTTGCACACCCACTTCACCGCCGCGTCTTCGTTCAGACATACACTGAGCAGTCTCTAAGGCATGGAAGTCATAACTATCGACGAGTCCGTACGCGACGCACACACTTTCTTTTAAGTCTGAATTCCAAGGCATCTCGACTGCTGGAAACCGTCGTGTGACCGGCAACGATGAACCTGCCAGAAATGGAAAATCCAACCGACGACTATCACGAACCATCTCCACACATTCCTCCCAAGATGTCGACAAATGCTTGTCATTGAATATCGGTACCGAACGCTGAGACTGTTCGAAGACTTTGACACACTCCTGAAACCAGTCATAACGTGGGTATCGAGTCTGCCCGAGTTCTGTCGTCGGGTAATCGCCGTGCTCGCCGATAAGTACCACCCCATCGACAGCGAGTGAGCTCGAACCAAGTGTCAGAGCATCAACAACTGAGGGATAGAGTTTTAATCCATACTTCTTGACTCGACTATGACCCAAGTCGTCGCTTGGAAACTGATCGATATAGACACTAGCAACTTCAACGCGTGGTTCTTGCCAACGCCCGTCCCAGGTATAGCCCAACGACAAGCGATCCAGAAAATGCTGGGCATGCGAATGTTGGCGGACGACTGTCCCGAGGAATGCGATTCGCGGTTTCCGTCGTTCGGCTCCGAATGCGGAAAATGTCGGCAGCACACATCCGCCAGCAACAGACATCAAGAAATCACGACGACGCATCGAACAAACCTCGTTTCCGAATCACAGAATCCACCCTGGCCGAGCGTACGCAGGATATCGCCCAAAGCATAAACAAGCATTTATCAGAACACGCCGCCCGTCATTCTGCAAGTCAAAGCTCGAGCGAAGAGTCAGACTGTGCCTGACCTCCGGCGAACTAGTCAATAAGTCCCGAAGGCTGTGTTAGGAAAACGTGACCCAGCATTCGATACAGCATTGAAATGTCAGAAAGCTAGGTGACGAGCCGGCCTACATTGCTATTGCAATGTTGCATACGCATATCGTTTGGCTCGCGATTTGCTACCCAGTTCTGCGAAATGGGATTCTCCCATGCCAATTTCATTCGAAATGAGGAACACGACCATGGCACACACAGACTACACCTATACGGACGATGAATTGTCTTCCTGGGAACGCATCAAGAAAGCGTTTGCGAACGACTGGGAGCAAACCAAGGCGGATTTCGGTTCCGATGAAGCTCGCGACATGGATCAGGATGTCGATGATACCCTGAAACAAGCGGTCGGAGCGGACGACGCCTTTGAAAATCGCGAGCAGGCATTTCGGTTTGGCCACGTGGCTCATCAGCGATATCACAACGATTTCGACCAATGGAACGACGATTTAGATCAGCGTCTCCGTCAAGAATACCCCGGTGACTACGACCAAGACCGCCCCTATATCCGGCATGCCTACGTGTACAAGTACGATCGGTAAGGGCGAGGAACCCAAGCCCGCCGGTCCGGAACGGCTGAACCTAATCAAGCCAGCCTGGCCGAAAAACGGTCACACGCGACGTGCCAGCCGAGAGGACAAATTCGAATCCAATAGAATCTTTTCGAACTCTCACATCACTTTAATCACCCAAGCCGTGACTTGATCGGCTTGGGTGATTTCGTTGAATCAGTCTTGGAGTTTGGTGTAACGGCAATCGTAGGGGGCGTCGTGACGCACCCCTTCAAGGGACGTGTTCTCAACAAAGGTGCATTGTAACCCACCCTATGACTTGAGTCAGGCACAGCCTGACCTACCTTGTTGGCTATTTTCGACGCGGGCCAAGAGGCTGCATGAACGACATCAAAAGTAACAGGAATCCGACACCAAATCCCCACGGCCAAACTTGACCTCGATAAGCCATATAGGCTGAGATCCCCAAAACCAATGCCGCACTTCCAAACTTGATCCATTTGGGAAGAAAAGTCCATTGGTCTAACACAACAAGCCTCTTCCGCTATATGTGACAAAGCAGTAGGTCAGGCTGTGCCTGACATCGAGAACACAAGCACCCCGAATTCGTCAGGCACAGCCTGACCTACAGGGACTTAGCCATTTAACAGGGTTGTCAAAGAGCTTGGCAAATCCCGTTTCCAGCTTGCGATTGTGTGGCCGCCCTCGAATTCTTCATACGAGACGAGATGACCCTTCGCTAGCAGTGCTTCACAAGTGGCTTGATTCGCTTTCAGCTGAGATGTTCGCTGAATGAGATTCATGCCATGCTCGACATAGTCCTGCGTTTCCTCGGTTCCGCAGGTGATGCGAAAACGCTTAGACGCACTGGTTGAACGTTTGACGTCCTCAATGAAACAGCAGTCGTCCCACCAAAATGAGGCCGACTGGCAAAGTGCCCCCGCGAAGTTTTGAGGGCGTGTCAACACGGCATGAGCGGCAGCTAGGCCGGTGAGACTCAAGCCACCAAGATAACAGGGCACCGATTGATCAGAGATGGAGAATCGTTGCCACGCCCATGGCTTGATTTCCCGGCTGAGGAACTCGGCAAACGCCGACTGACAGAACGAATTCATCCACCGCGTCGCGACATCGAGGTGTGATACATAGACCACCGCGGTCGATGGAATCAAAGATTGAGTCTGCAGATTCGCAATCAGTTCGGAAGCCGCGATATGGTCAATGTAGTATTCACCATCGAGCAATATCAGCATCGCCTCGGGCGAATCAGATACTAGCGTCGGCTGAACCCACAATGGTCGCAGCTCGCTCAAAATCCGACTCTCAATCACCGTCGTTTCAATCATCGAAAACAAGCTTGGTTCCGGTGTGTCTTAGTAGGAAGAAAGGTCCATTGGTCTAACACAACAAGCCATTCCCGCTGCATGTGACGAAGTAGTAGGTCAGGCTGTGCCTGACATCGAGAACACGAGTACCTCAAATTCGTCAGGCACAGCCTGACCTACAGGGACTAAAAAGGAACGCCTTCATCGTAGTCCCCGAAGTTAGTCGCATCTTCATTTCGGTCATTTGAATCATTATTCAAAACAACTAGAGTCTCTTGGTGCAACTCAAGTTGCTCCCATCCAGAAAGTGTGATTTTTACTAGGTAGTATAGATCACCATCTCTATCTTCTTTCGAAATCATCTCAAGCAACCCCAGACGACACAGCTTTGCCATCGCGATTTTCAACGCGAAGTTGGTGAACCCGGCTTTGACGTATTCTCGTGGCAATGCGCGGGAATACACGTACGCTTCCGGTACATCCACTTCCTCTGCAATCGTTACTAATGCTGCGAGTTCATGAGGTTTAAGGTCATTGTCAAAAGAGTGTTCTGTCCGCTGTTCAAAGTTTGCAATCTCTTCTGACGTGTTTTCGTATATCTTGACCGCCTTAGCAAAATCATCAATTGGCACGTTTTCCGGCACTCCACAGCCAATTGACTTAGCCAATACCGGAAGAATTTGTTTGATTCGAGCACTGTCAGTTGCAACAACGGCTTGGAGAAAGCAAAGGGGCTTTGGGAGTTTGTCTGGAAACATCCCAGAGTGACAGAAGGGTATGACTGGAACATCACGAACGTATCCAGCTCCAGCTTCGAAGTTGATCCACGGCCTAGCAACAGACCTCGGACTAGCAATGATGATTTCGACTGCGCAGTCTTGGAGAGCCTGAGTAATTCGACTTAGCCATTTCTCTCCAGCAGGTAAACTTCGCGGATCTGACGATACAAATACATCAATCATGCCTAAAAAAGCTTGGTCAAGAAGCTTTTTTAGGGCGATCGCAATCTCGCGCTCTTCATTAATATGGGAAATGAAAACACATTTCTTTTCCATAATGTCGTACCTACAGATATGGAGAGTAATCCGTAAGAGTTGGCTGGGTTAGTAATCGTAGGGTGCGTCGTGACGCACCACTGTGAAAGGCGTTTTTCGACAATGGTGCGTTGCAACGCACCCTACGACTTTGGTTCTATTACTTAACTACAGCCCATTGAGTTGCCGCAGTTGTGGCATAGGTAGCAGTTACCGTTGCGGACTGTGATGGCTCCGCAGTTGTCGCAGGTGGGGGCGTCGGATTGGAAGCGGGCGAATTGTTCGCTGCGGTTGCTGTCCGGGGCGGCTAGGCTTTCGCGTTCGATCGTGAGCGTGGCGGCGGGTTCGGGTTTGGGACCATGTCCGTTGCCGTTTCCATTGCCATTCCCGTTACCGTTCGCCTTGGGACTACTCGATTTTTTGATGCCGCTGAGTTCGCGGTTGATCGCCTTTTCGATGTAGTTCTGCACGGCGGCGGGGGTATCGGGCACTTCTTCGGCGGAGACGTCGCGGTTGGGTGTGTTCGCTTCGCGATAACCGGCGAGGAATTGAATGCCCATCCAACGGTAGATGTAGTCCACCACGCTTTTCGCCTGCGGGATGTCTGGGTTGCCGGTCCAGCCGGAGGGCTCGAATCGCATGTGCGTGAACTTGTTGATCAGCACTTCGAGTGGCACACCATACTGCAGAGACATACTGGTGAGCGTACCGATGGTGTCCATCAAACCGCCGATGGTGGAACCTTCCTTCGCCATCGTGACAAACAACTCGCCCGGCGTGCCGTCTTCGAACAAGCCGACGGTGATGTAACCCTCGTGTCCGCCTACGCTGAACTTGTGCGTGATGCTCTGCCGAGTTGCAGGCAACCGACGTCGCACGATCTTGCGAGCCGATTCGAAGTCGACCGGAGCCGGTGCAGCCGGTTTGGCTTCCTCGGCTTTCTTGCCTTCCTTCTTCTTGGTGTTGAGTGGTTGCGATTGCTTGGAACCGTCGCGGTAGATGGCAAGAGCTTTGAGCCCCATCTTCCAACCGGCCTTGTAGGCTTCTTCGATGTCCTCGACGGTGGAGTCGGCGGGCATGTTGACGGTTTTCGAGATGGCCCCCGAAAGGAATGGCTGAGCAGCGGCCATCATCGTGACGTGAGCCAACCACTGAATGCTGCGGGTGCCGTTCGCGGGTTTGAAGGCACAGTCGAAGACGGGCAGGTGCTCGTCCTTCAGATCGGCGGCACCTTCGATGGTGTCGTGCTCGTCGATGTAAGCCACGATCCGGTCGATGGCGGCTTGGCTGTAGCCTAAGTTCTCAAGAGCCATCGGCACGGTGCGGTTGACGATCTTCATCATCCCGCCGCCGGCAAGTTGCTTGTACTTGACGAGGGCGATGTCCGGCTCGATGCCGGTCGTATCGCAGTCCATCATAAATGCGATGGTGCCGGTCGGTGCGAGCACGGTCGCTTGTGCGTTTCTGTAGCCATATTTTTCACCGCTGGCGACGACGGCATCCCAGACGTTCTTCGCAGCGTCGCGGAGATAGTCGGGGCAGGAGGGGTGAATCTCATTGACGGCATCGCGGTGCATCCGCATGACATCGAGGAACGGCTCGGCGTTGCGTTGGTAATCCTCGAACGGCCCCATGTGACCGGCGATTTCGCTGCTGGTGAGATACGCTTGGCCGTTGAGCAGGGCGGTGAGGGCACCGCACAAACCGCGACCTTCATCGCTGTCGTAAGCGTAGCCCATCGACATAATCAAGCTGCCCAGGTTCGCATAACCGAGACCAAGTGGCCGATAGATGTGGCTGTTGAGCGCGATCCTCTCGGTTGGGTAGCTGGCGTGATCGACGAGGATTTCCTGAGCAGTAATGAAGATCGCACAGGCTCGGCGGAAACGTTCCACGTCGAAAGTGCCGTCTTCTTTGACGCACTTCTTGAGGTTGATACTCGCCAGGTTACAGGCGGAGTCGTCGAGGAACATGTACTCGCTACACGGGTTCGACGAGTTGATCGGAGCCGTGTTTTTGCAGGTGTGCCACTTTTGAATCGTGTCTTCATACTGCACACCGGGATCACCACAGTACCACGTGCCCGAAGCGATTTCGTGCATCAGATAAGAGGCATCGTATTCCGGGCCGGCAACGTTCGGATCGGTGACCCAACGCGTGGTCCATTTGCCACCCGCTTCCAGCGTCATCATGAAGCGATCGCTGAGGCGGACCGAGAAGTTGGAGTTCTGGAACATGATCGAACCGTACGCTTCGCCATTGAAGCTGGAATCGTATTCGCCGGAGTCGATCAGTGTGCGGGCTTTGTTTTCTTCGTTGGTCTTGGCTTGGATGAATTCGAGGACATCGGGGTGCCAGTCTTTGAGGGTCTCCATCTTAGCGGCTCGACGGGTCTTGCCACCGCTTTTGACGACCGCACCGATCTGGTCGTAAACCCGCATGAAGGACAGCGGACCCGACGGTTTGCCACCGCCCGAGAGCTTTTCCCGGCTCGAGCGGATGGTGCTGTTGTCCGTTCCCGTACCGGAGCCGAACTTGAACAACATGCCCTCGGCTCGCGCACGATCGAGGATGGAATCCATGTTGTCGTCAACAGATTGAATGAAGCACGCCGACCCTTGTGGGTACTCGTAAGACGACGGTGCCCGCTCGACTTGCTTGGTCTGCTTGTTGAAGAAGTAGTTGCCGATGCTGCCTTTGATGCCGTACTCGTGAAACAGTCCGACGTTGAACCACACCGGCGAGTTGAACGCCCCGTGCTGATGAACGCACAGCCAGGCGAGTTCTTTGTAGAAGTTCTCGGCGTCGGCATCGGAGGCGAAATAGCCGTCGGCTTTGCCCCAGTCTGCGATGGTGCGAGCGACGCGGTGAACAACCTGTCGCACGCTGGTTTCCCGTTCGTCAGTGCCGGGTTCGCCGTAAAAGTACTTGCTGACAACAACATTCGTCGCCAGCGGCGACCAAGACTTGGGCACTTCGCAGTCGGTTTGCTCGAAGATCAGCTCGCCGTTTTCATCCTTGATTTGAGCGGTTCGCTTATCCCATTCGACAGTCTCGAACGGATCAACCCCTTCCGGACAGAAATATGGCTCCACACGTTGGGCAGATGCCTGAGAGTTTGAGGATTCGACGGAAGCGACAGGGGAATCCGACTGAAATTGCATGAGAGATCCTTCAGTGCAATAAAGCAAAGGGGTGAAATGGCTATTGTGAAGAATTTGCGAATCCGTCAGCGGCTCGATTATGGAATGTCGAGGCGTCGGTGTCCGTCCCAAACGTGTTGCAGCCTGCAAAGCATTCACATTCCATTCACAATCTCGACAAGATTGTTCTCAGGAATGGACCACAATCACTGGGTAAAGTTATCAACAAGATACCCACATGTTGTGTTGACTTCATCCTCTCACATCTCGTCCAATCTTTCAACATTAGCTGACAGAATCTTCACAAAGATTGAGCGTCGCGAACGAGCCGCTCACCGCAAAACGGTCGTGTCGGCCAAGAGATCTGCAGACATTCAAATTTTTAGGCTGCAGAAAAATTTTTTGAGTCAGACTCAAACGCCCGACAAGACCCCACACCGATGCCTCCAACGATACATCTAAACACTCCTAAATCCGAGTCAAATCTTGACCTTGTCGGAAGTCAAACAAGCGACATGAGATACGCCCATTCGCCGACTGCCGTTGTCTAGTTGCCTCACATCAACCCCCTGCGATAGGTCCTTAAAAATCACAGCACACATTCCGGTTTCCCCTGGCGAAATCGCCTCTAGAGTTGCAATGCTATGCCATTTGGTTAGACTGCGTGCTCATAGCTTGTCGCCAAGGAGTTCGCCGATGGATTCACTACGACTACCAATGAACCCCACCGTACAACGGGCAACACGTTTGCCCTCGAAGACGGAAGACTGGGCAGCGATTGTGGATCATCTCCTGCTGGTTGGTTTCGGTGTGTTGGCTGCGACGTTCACGATCCTGGCAGACTTCAACTTGCGTGTTCCGGGTCATGCGATTTTGCGGGTCGTGTTGCCATTCGCTTGTGGACTGGCCTTCGTTCCACGACACGGGGCGGGTTCGGTGATGGGGTTGGGAGCGATTCTCGGGGCAAGTGCCTGGATCGGAATTGGTCACCGAGAACTTGGTGTCGGTGCGATGACGAGTTTGGTACTGACCGGCCCGATTATGGATGTCATGATGCGAAGTACGAAACCGCACCAATCGCTTTACTGGCGGATGGCGCTCGCCGGTTTTCTCGCCAATGCGGGGGCGTATCTTGTGCGTGGCGGTTTCAAATGGATCGAATCGCCAGGAGCCGGCAAACCATTGTTAGCTGCATGGGGTGGCAAAGCCCTGGTGACATACAGTTTGTGTGGGTTGCTCGCCGGCTTGGTGAGTGCATTTGTCATATTCCGCTGGCACACCGATTCAGCCACGGATACGCAGTTATGACCGGCCAATTATTTCTGGTCGGCGTGGACGACACCGACACGCTCACGTCGCCAGGCACGAATCGGCTGGTGAAAGAAATCGTCGAGGAACTTGCTGACCGTTTCTCATGTAAGCTGATTCTTCGGCATCAACTGCTTGACGACCCGCGAGTGCCATACACAAGCCAGAACGGCTCCGCTTCGATCTGGCTAAGAGCAACAAACCACGCCATTGCCAATACTTCCACAGAAGATTTGCTTGATGAACTGCGAGACCGAATGCGTACTGGACTGCGGGACCGCTTTGTCTGCGGTAGCGATCCGGGGCTAGTCGTCACAACGACGGTGCCAAGACCAGTGATTGAATTCGGCCGTCGCTGCCAACGCGAGTTGGTCTCGCAAGCAGAAGCCCGTGCGGTCGCGGAATCATGTGAATTGGTTTTGGAAGGCCTCGGTGGAACGAACGATGGCGTTATCGGAGCCTTAGCCGCAATCGGATTGGCCGCCACGCGATCGGACGGACGTATTGTTCGACTGGGCAACCGTCTCGATGAAATTTCCGGTCAGCAACCGATTGCGGAAATCCGCAGCCGAGGTGTCCGGGTTCAGGAAATCACGACTCGACAGACCATTCAAAGCGGCACGGTCGATGTTGGCAAAAAACTGCGTGCAAACCTACGGGATGGACAACCGACTTTGTTCGTTACTGTCAACGGCCCCGGAAGTTGGCAAGCGTTAAAACTCCCCTGATGACTTGAAGATCGAATATGGTCCAGCCAGGAAAAATCGACGTGCGACGCGGATTCACGCTGATCGAATTGTTAGTCGTGATCGCGATCATCGCGATTCTGATTGCCTTACTGCTCCCGGCGGTCCAGCAAGCCCGGGAAGCAGCCCGGCGAGCACAGTGTAAGAACAACCAGAGACAACTCGGTTTAGCCATCCATAATTACCAAGGTACGTACAATCAGTTTCCGACGGGAGTGCTAGGAACTTCCGGCACACCGACCGCCAGCGAACCCTTGCACACTTGGGGCACGTTGATTTTGCCGTTCGTCGAACAAAACAATCTGCACGATTCCTACAACTTCGGCGTGGCTTTCGACGATGCAAGCAATGCCGATGAAGTGATCGTCAAAATCCCGACTTACCTCTGCCCGTCGCAACCGGAAGACGACATTGTCGACAATTTATATGGCCCGAATCACTACGCGGGAAACGCGGGGGTAACGCCCGGAGCGGACGACGGAATGTTGTTCCCAATGTCGTCAATCAGCTTCCGCAACATCACCGACGGGACATCGAACACGCTTGCAGCGGGTGAACTGTCTTTCGAATTTGGCGGCTGGGCTCGCGGAGCGTATGGCGGCAGCTCTGGTGGTAGCGGAGGAGGAAGTGGTAGTGGAGGAGGTTCTGGTGGTGGAAGCGGTGGAGGAGGTGGGCAGGGGTTCGCTCGTGGGGTGTTGCGTTGGTGGAAAGCCAGCCCCAACTGTGCAGTCGCCGGGCTCAACCCGCGACCGTCAACATGCTCGAACAACTCGGAGCAGCGATTCCAGTTTTCCAGCCCACATCCTGGCGGGGTCCATTTCACGTTCGCCGATGGCCACGCAACGTTTCTCAGCGAGAGTATCAACATCGACACCCTCCGTGCCCTCGTCACCCGCAACGGCAGCGAAGTCATCCCCGAGTACTAAAGCCCCCACGCCTAGAACTCCTAATCCCTAATCCCTAATCCCTAATCCCCAACTCCTCACCGAATCCGTTCTCGCCGCCGCGTAAGAATAGAGCGAAGAGCGATATCCAACGGCCAATCCGTCCGCACGAAGACATAGTCCATGTGCAGATTTCTGCAGCCCACTCGAACCTGGGAAAGGAAATCGTTGAACTCTTCTTGATAGGCTTTCTTCAAAGCTTTCGGATCGGTCATCTGCTGACCGGACTGCTCAAGCCCTTTGAAAAGAGTGGGATCTTCGAACGGAAAATCCTGTTCTGCAGGGTCGATGATATGCAACACACTGACGTCGTGTCGCCGATGACGAAAATGCTTCAGACCCAATAGCAGTGATTCTGGATCGTCAAACAAATCGCTCAACAAAATGACCAACCCGCGTTTGCGGATACGTTCCGCAAGACTGTGCAAAATCGGCCCCAATGCGGTTTCCCCCGCAGCTGGAGCGGCTTCTAAGAGATGCAACACGTGCTTCAGATGTGACGGTTGGCTAGACGCCCGTAGAAAATTCGAGACGTCACGGTCGAAAGTGGCTAAACCAACCGCGTCTTGTTGCTGAACAACCAACCACGCCAGAGCTGCCGAAAGATGCCGAGCGTACTCCAATTTCGACATCGCCGCGTTTTCCGAGCGGTACTGCATCGATTCGCTCGTATCCGCAAGCAACCAGCAGGAAAAATTCGTTTCCTGCTCGTACTGCTTAAGGTAAATACGGTCGCTTTTGCCGTAAACTTTCCAGTCCACATACCGCAAATCGTCCCCAGCCACATACTCCCGGTGCTCCGCAAACTCCACCGAAAACCCATGGAACGGACTCTGGTGAGCCCCCGAGACGTACCCCTCGACAATCATCCGTGCCTTAAGATCCAATCCTTTCAGCCGGGCTAATGTGGCTGGATCCAGATAATTCGGTGATTCTGCCATACAAGTGCCTCGAAGACCTAAAAATTCGCGAACCGAACCCGTTCAGACGTTCTCCAACCAAGCCCGAATGCAAATTGGGCGGCCGGTAAGAAAATCTAAGAACAAAAACCGGCCAGATGTTTGCCCGACTGCACGGGATCCACTATACTTCGCTTTCCTTCAACCGAATCGATCTAGTTCAAGCAGAGATTGTACCAGGTTGAGGGGCAGCACCGAAATTGTGACAGCAAAAACCGTCACAATTTCACGCAAACACATTTGGCGGTGTAGCTCAGTTGGTTAGAGCAGCGGAATCATAATCCGCGTGTCGGGGGTTCGAGTCCCTCCACCGCTACCTGCACAGATGACACGAAGTGCCCTGGATGGTCAAACACTGACTTTTCCAGGGTTTTCGTGTTTTGTGTCTCTGCTTGACCGCCCCCGGCGTGCACTGACTGCGTCGGATTTTGCGTCGCTTTTCGAAGTGCTCGTCGGTCACTTGGAGGTAGTGTTTCGCAGCGACCGTCTTCGAGTTCCCGATCCACTCGCACACAACATGAAGCGGATACTCCACGGCTAATTCCGTCTCTCGCGTGGATCGCGGATTCTGAAACAGTTTCGGCCCACCGGAATAGACTTTCGCGCGGTTCAACGGACCGGGAACAACCAAACATTGAACTGCGGCCTGCGGGATCTTCGCTGCAATCCCTAACGCCGCAATTGTTGTCGAGAAGCTGCAGCCTCCTGATGAGGCGAATCCGGCAGGCACACTTTGCAGAAGACTGTATCAAGAAAACGAGAACTGGTTCAGTCGACCGTTGAAATTCGATGCCACGTTTAACTGTTGATAGGACGCAACTACTTGAAATTTCCGTGATCGAAACGGATACTCCTGAACAGATCGTTAGTTTGGTTCTGGTAACAAACATGAATCCGGTGATACACAGCCAAGCTGTCTTCTATGCATCTGGAATCAGCCGTCCCCAGAACGGGAGTTCGCCCCTGTCATCATTGGCATGAGTCGTCGGTTTCCAAGGCAATTCGCACCGCAGCCCGCCAGAGCGATATC